>NZ_JBXASN010000001.1:0-494971 GCF_058809335.1 Ancylobacter sp. GW821-FHT10E12
CTGAACAGCCGGGAGGGCGGGGCGGCGGTGCTCCGGCAGGGCGCTGGCCGACGCCGCCGCGACACGCAAGACAGGGGCGCCACCGGATACGGGGGGGCGCCCTTTCTTCATGGCGCGATTACCACCCGATCGGTCCCACTGGACAAACGATCCGGCATCGGGCTCCAATCGGGCTCACCATACACCTCACTGCACTGCGCGCCGAACCGGCCGGCTGGCCGGAATGCCTTCCATCGGTTGTGCTGCGCTGCGCAACGTCTTCTCGTTGACAAAGGGTGTATTGTATACCAGCATCAGCCTAAAGAATAAGATCGTGAAGACCGTGCAGGCACCGTCAGGGAGGGAACGCCATGCTCGTCGCAGATCTCATGAAGCTGAAACCCGCGCGCGTCCCCACCGTGCGCATGACCGAAACCGTTGAAATGGCAACGACTTTGCTCAACCGCGAGCGTATCGGCGCCGTGGTGGTGAAGGATGCCTGCGGCTCGGAGGGCGACACCGTCGTCGGCATCTTCTCCGAGCGCGACGTGGTGAGGGCGATCGCCGCGGGCGGCGCGGCGGCGCTCAAGGCCCGCGTCGCCGACCTCATGTCGCGCAACATGATCTCCTGCCGGATGGACGACAGCGTCGATCATGTCCGCGCGCTGATGGACACACACCATGTCCGCCACCTGCCGGTGCTGCAGGATCACCAGCTGGTCGGGGTGCTCTCCATCCGCGACGTCCTCGCCTATGACGTTCGAAAGGCTGAGGAATTCGCCACGCACGCCCAAGCGGAAACCGGGGCTCCGCCGATGCAGCTTTCGGCCTGAGGCTCGATTTTACCCGCGCGGCAGGCGCCTCACAGCGCCGGCGAGGCCTCCCGGGCCGCCGGCGCTTCCATCTTGTTGACGCGGTCGATCACCGCCTTCTGCACCTTCTCGAAGGCCCGAACCTCGATCTGCCGCACGCGCTCGCGCGACACGCCGAATTCGGCGGCGAGATCCTCCAGCGTCATCGGGTCGTCGGCGAGGCGGCGCGCCTCGAAGATGCGCCGCTCGCGGTCGTTCAGAACCGACAGCGCGCCGACCAAGGCATTGCGGCGGTTATCGAATTCCTCCGTTTCCGCCAGCAGGGTCTCCTGGCTGTCGTGATCGTCGGCGAGCCAGTCTTGCCATTCACCGCCGCCCTCGACATCGCCGCGGAGCGGGGAGTTGAGCGAGGAATCGCCGCCGAGACGACGATTCATGTCGATCACGTCCTGCTCGGTGACGCCGAGCTTGGTGGCGATCTGGGCGACCTGCTCGGGGCGCAGGTCGCCTTCCTCCAGCGCGGAAATCTGGCTCTTCGCCTTGCGAAGATTGAAGAAAAGCTTCTTCTGGGCCGCGGTCGTGCCCATCTTCACCAGGCTCCAGGAGCGCAGGATATATTCCTGGATCGACGCCTTGATCCACCACATCGCATAGGTGGCGAGGCGGAAGCCCTTGTCGGGTTCGAAGCGCTTGACCGCCTGCATCAGCCCGACATTGCCTTCCGAGATCACCTCGGAAATCGGCAGGCCGTAGCCGCGATAGCCCATGGCGATCTTGGCGACCAGACGCAGGTGGCTGGTGACGAGCTTGTGGGCGGCATCGGGGTCGTTATGCTCGCGCCAGCGCTTGGCGAGCATGTATTCTTCCTGCGGCTCCAGCATCGGAAACCGCCGAATCTCGGCCATGTAGTGGCTGAGGCCACCTTCGGCCGACGGAATCGTCATTGCGGAACGGGCCATCGTAGCGCCCTCCTTTCGTTTCGGTCCCCATTAACGGGCGACCTGAAATCTCGGCCGCATCTCGCCAGCCGACACATTAGCATAACAGCAACCGCACGGTTTTGCGCAATGGCATCATCAAAACCGGTCACGAAGGGTTGAGGCCGCAGAAGCGTTCAGGCCGCGCCGGCGAGCGCGGCCTCGAGGCGGGCGAGATCGGACCGCAGCGGGCTCTCGAAGCGCATGGCCTCGCCGGTCGCCGGATGTTCGAAGCCGAGCAGGGCGGCGTGAAGTGCTTGCCCCGACAGCGCTTCCAGCGCCGCGCGCGCCGGCTCGGCGAGGCGGGCGGCCTTGGTGCGGAAACCCTGGCCGTAAAGCATGTCGCCGAGCAGCGGATGGCCGATATGGGCAAGATGGACGCGGATCTGGTGGGTGCGCCCGGTCTCCAGCCGGCATTCGATGCGGCTCGCGACCGGCCGGCCCTCCGCGTCCTCATAGGTCGCCGTCCGTTCCCAATGGGTGATGGCGAAGCGCCCGGCCGCTCGCACGGCCATCCGCTCGCGCGAGATCGGATGGCGGGCGAGCGGGGCGTCCACCGTACCATGGGGCTGGTCCGGCACTCCCCAGGCGAAGGCGACGTAGAGCCGCTCCAGCGGCCCGGTGCGGCCGTGATCGGCGAATTGCGCCGCGAGCGCCCGATGCGTCCGGTCGTTCTTGGCGACGACCAGCAGGCCGGACGTTTCCTTGTCCAGCCGGTGGACGATGCCCGGCCGGCGCACGCCGCCAATGCCGGAAAGGCTGGCGCCGCAGTGATGGAGCAGGGCGTTGACCAGCGTGCCGTCCGGGTTGCCGGGGGCGGGATGCACCACCATGCCGGCGGGCTTGTCGACGACGATCAGATCGTCGTCCTCATAGACGACGGCAAGCGGGATGGCCTGCGCCACCGGCTTGGCCGGTTCCGGCGGCGGCAGCGTCAGGGTGAAACGCGTCCCGGCGGGCACGCGCGCGGAGCCCCCGGTCACCGGCCGCCCGTCGCGCAGCAGCCGGCCCTCCGCCAGCAGCGCCTGCAGCCGGGTGCGGCTCATGTCCGGCAGGTGACGCACCAGCATGCGGTCGAGGCGCAGGCCTTCATCCTCCGGCCCGGCGATGATATCGAGGCGCGTGTCGGCGACCGCGGCGTCGTCGGCTTCCTCGAAATCCTCCAGCGGCTCGTCCGGCGGTGTGCCCATGACTTCTCCTGATGCAGACGACAGGCTCGATCCCCAGCAGGAGCGCGTGCTGCGCAAGCTGAAAGGGTTGGCGGCCTTTTCCGGCCTGCTGATGGGCTTCGGCTTTCTCGTCCTGTTCGGTGCCATCGGATACAGGGTCATGGTCGGATGGAAAAGCACGCCGAAGGAACTGACCGGCACAATTTTGCTGCCGCCGGGCGCGCAGGTGCTTTCCACGTCGGTTGCCGACGGCCTCATCGCGGTGACGGTGAGCCGCATGGGTGCCGTGGAGACGCGGCTCTTCGATCTCGAGACCCGCGCGCCGCGCGGCGTCCTCGGCTATGCGCACGAGCCGTGAGGCGCAGCCGGCGGATTTGGGGAGCTGTGGACAGCCGCGGTGATTATCGGTCGGATGCGGCCGGAAGCCCTTGCCATGCGCCGGATTTCGCCCTAAGAGACCCGCCTGCCGCGATGCTCCCATCGTCTAGCGGTTAGGACGTCGCCCTCTCACGGCGAAAACTGGGGTTCGATTCCCCATGGGAGCGCCATCGGTTTCCAAGGGTTGAAACCCTTCTCCACCCCCTCGACATTCGGCCATGCACGCATCGGCTTTCAGCATGCTGCGGCATTGACGTAACGGTGCCTGCGGTTGTGAAGGCGCGCGCCACGATGCAGCTTGCTTTCCCCAGCGGTTCAGGTTTTCTGCCTGAGGTAGCGCAGTGAGCGAGGGCCAATCCGACCCTTGCAAGGGGAAAGGGGGCCCAAGCGCGAAACTTGCGTGAGACGATCGTCTAGCTTGCGCGAGGGACTATAATCGGCGGAAGCAACGCAACAATCAGAAACGCCGCCGAAAACCAGGGGAACGTTGCAATGAGTGGGCTTCTCGCCTTCAGTCGCGCCATCGACTGGATGAATGAGCGTTTCGGCCGCGTCGCCGATTATTGCGTGCTCTTCGCCTGCCTGATCAGTGCCGGCAATGCCACCGTCCGCTACATCTTCAGCTACAGCACCAACGGCCTTCTGGAAATCCAGTGGTATCTGTTCGGCGCCGTGGTGCTGCTCGGCGCCTCCTACACGCTGAAGCGGAACGAGCATGTGCGTGTCGACCTCGTCTACATGATGCTGTCCGATCGCGGGCGGCTGTGGGTCGATACGGTGGGTTTCATCGTCATCCTGATCCCCGCGGGCATCTATCTCACCCTTCTCTGCTTCCCCTTCTTCTGGCAGGCCTTCGTCTCCGACGAGGTCTCGCAGAATGCGGGCGGTCTGACCCTGTGGCCGGCCAAGCTGCTGCTGCCGCTGGGTTTTGCGCTGCTCACCCTGCAGGGCGTGTCCGAGCTGATCAAGCGCGTCGCGGGCCTGCGCGGCTATATCGCCATCGAGACCCATTACGAGAAGCCGCTGCAATGACGCGCCGGCCAGCGCGTCCCTTCCTCCGCAACGCATTTCCGCTTCCTCGTCCGTTCCCTTGCCAGATGTGAGCCCGACATGTTTTCTCATGGCGTGATGCCCCCGCTGATGTTCGGCGGCATGATCTGCTTCATGATCATCGGCTTTCCGGTCGCCTTCTCGCTGATCGCGGTCGGCCTGTTCTTCGGTACGCTCGGTATCCTGACCGACCACTTCCATCCGAGCTTCCTGCAGGCGCTGCCGCTGCGCTTCTACGGCATCATCTCCAACGACCTGCTGCTGGCGATCCCGTTCTTCACCTTCATGGGCGCCATCCTCGAGCGCTGCGGGCTGGCGGAGGATCTGCTCGAGGGCACCGGGAAGCTGTTCGGCCGCATTCCCGGCGGTCTCGCCTACGCGGTGATCATCGTCGGCGCGATTCTCGGCGCCATCACTGGCACGGTGGCCGCCTCGGTCATCGCCATGGGCGTGATCTCGCTGCCGGTGATGATGCGCTATGGCTACGATCAGAAGCTCGCCACCGGCGTCATTGCCGCCTCGGGCACCATCACCCAGCTGATCCCGCCCTCGCTGGTGCTGATCGTGCTCGCCGAGCAGCTCGGCAAACCGGTCGGCGACATGTATCTCGGCGCCATCGGCCCCTCGATGCTGCAGGTGCTGATCTTCCTCATCTATGTGTTCGTGCTGTCGCTGTTCAAGCCGCATCACATGCCGCCGCTGCCGCCGGAGGCCATCGGCGAGACCGGCTGGCCGCTGATCCGCCAGGTGTTGTGGGGTATGATCCCCTCCGTCGTGCTGATCGCGCTGGTGCTCGGTACGCTGGCGCTTGGCCTCGCCACGCCGACGGAAGCCGGCGCCATGGGTGCGGTCGGCGCCATGGTGCTCGCCGCCCTGCACCGCCGCCTGACCTGGGATCTCGTCCGTCAGGCCATGGCCTCGACCATGCGGCTCACCGCCATGGTGGTGTTCATCCTCGTCGGCGCGACGGTGTTCAGCCTGGTGTTCCAGGGCATGGACGGCTCGCGCTGGATCGAGCACCTGCTGTCTCAGCTGCCCGGCGGCCGGCTCGGCTTCCTGGTTTTCGTCAACATCTTCATCTTCTTCATCGCGTTCTTCCTCGACTTCTTCGAAATCGCCTTCATCATCATCCCGCTGATCGTGCCGGTGGCGATCAAGCTGGACATCAACCTCATCTGGCTCGGCGTTCTGCTGTGCGTGAACATGCAGACCGCGTTCATGCACCCGCCCTTCGGCTTCGCGCTGTTCTATCTGCGCGGCATCGCGCCGCCGTCGATCCGCACGTCGCAGATCTATTGGGGCGCGATTCCGTGGCTGCTGATGCAGCTGATCCTGGTGGTCGTGGTGATCATGTGGCCGGAATCGGTGACCTACTGGATCGACGCCGGCTCCAAGATCGACCCTTCCACCATCGAACTGAACATCCCGCAGTTCGATGCGCCGACGCTCGACATGATGGCGCCGCCGAAGTTCTGATGCCGAAGCGGCCGGTCTCTCAGTGGGCCGGCCGCGTCATTCCACGCGTTCCGCGCAGGGCGGCGAAGCCGAGCAGCACGAAGATCACCAGCACCACGCCCTCGGCGATGGCGAAGGGCGGTTCGGACTGGGTGGGTGCCGTCGCGCGCAGCGCCGGGATCTTGGCGAAGGACTGCGCGACGCCGACGAAGACCAGCAGATACAGGCTCGCCACCGAGCCGACGGCGTAGATCCATCGCGCATGGCCGGCCCGATGGAAGCCGTAGCGTGCCGGAATCGTCGCTGCCAGTATCAGCAGCGCCACCGTGCCGACGATGTGGGACGGCAGGACCCCGGAGAAGGGAAAGCCGAAGCCGGTGGCGCTGGTCGCGAAGGCGGTCACCAGGAACACCCCGGCGACGAACGGGCGGTCGCGCCCGGAGATGAGATCGGCGAGGACGAAGAAGCCCGTGGCGATGCCGATGAGGCTCAGCCAGGTGTGAAAGCCAACCCAGGTTGTCGGATCAAACATAGATGCGCTCCCCTTTCATCGCCGGCCCGACCGCGTCAGGCCTCGGCGATTGCGCAATCATGCTAGCTGTCATAAATACGACCCGCCAGCGGTCGATTCCCCCAACTTTGCGCTGCTGAGCGAGAAAGCGGGCAATTCGGCAACGCCCCCGGTTTTCTGCCCGACTGCACCTTCCGTTCAATTGGGTTCACCGCCCATTTGCGCGATAAGGCGTGCGCTGGCGTCCTGACGGTTCGCCTCATTCCGGATTTTCAAGCATGAATTCTGCACTTCCCACGCCGGACGATCCCCATCCCGGCATGGGGTTCAGGCAATTCGTCGGGCTCATCGCCATGATGATGGCGGCCAATGCCATCGCCATCGATTCGATGCTGCCGGCGCTGCCCGAGATCGGGCGGGCGCTGTCGATCGATACCGCCAATCATACGCAGCTGATCATCACCAGCTATCTGTTGGGCTTCGGGGCGGCGCAGATCGTCTACGGGCCGCTTTCCGACCGATTCGGCCGCCGGCGGGTGCTGCTGGTCGGCTTGACGATCTACACCCTGGCCTCGGTCGGGGCGCTGTTCGCGCCCTCGTTCGAGATCATGATGATGGCGCGGGCGCTGCAGGGTATCGGCGCCGCCGCCACCCGCATCCTCGCCATCGCCATCGTGCGGGATTGCTATTCCGGCCGGCAGATGGCGCGGGTGATGTCGCTCGCCTTCATCGTCTTCCTCGCGGTGCCGATCATCGCGCCGTCGATCGGCCAGTTGATCGTGCTGGTCGCCCCCTGGCGGGCGATCTTCGGCATGCTGCTGCTGTTCGGCTCGCTGCTGATCGGATGGATCATCGTCCGTCTGCCCGAGACCCTGCACCCCGACGACCGCATCCCGATTTCCTATCGCGGCATCACCCATGCCTTCGGCCTGGTTTTCCGCAGCCGCATCACCATGGGCTACATGTTCGCCATGACCATGATCATGAGCGGCCTGTTCGGCTTCATCACCAGCGCCCAGCAGGTGTTCTCCGAGACGTTCGACGCTGCGAACATGTTCACGACCATTTTTGCCGGCATCGCTTTCTTCATGGCGCTGTCGTCGCTGCTCAACGCCCGCATCGTCGGCCGGATCGGCATGCGCCGAGTATCGCACGCGGCGCTGCTCGGCTATCTCGTCGTGACCATCGCCCATGCGGGGCTGGTGGTGAGCGGCCACGAGAGCCTGCTGCTGTTCTCGGTGCTGCAGGCCGCCACGATGTTTTTCTTCGGCCTCGTGGTGTCCAATTTCAACGCGATGGCGATGGAGCCCGTCGGCCATGTGGCGGGCACGGCCTCGTCGCTGCTCGGTTTCACCACAACGATCGGCGGTGCGGTCATCGGTGCCGGGCTCGGCCAGATGTTCGACGGCACGACGCTGCCGCTGACGGTCGGCTTCGCCGCCTTCGGGCTCGCGGCGCTGGTCTTCGTGCTTGTCGCCGAGCGCGGCCGGCTGTTCAGCGCGCATAATAATGTGCCGATCAACCAGTCGTAGTATTCACCTACTCCTGTCGTTGCCCAGCTTCCATTCGCCAAAGCGGCGGATCATGGAACGGAATTGCTCCGGTGGCGTTTTGTCATCGGAAGTATAGGGCGGCGGGCAACAGGAGTATGTCATGATACGTCACGCAATTATTGCTACCGCACTTCTCATTTCTGTCCCGGTTGCCGCCAGCGCGCAGCAAGGAGCTGGCGTTGCTGCTGGCGCCACCACGGGTGCCGTAGGCGGCGCCATTGTCGGTGGCCCGGTCGGGGCGGTCGTGGGCGGCGTGGCCGGCGCGATCGTCGGCGGCATTTCCGAGGATCATCGCGCGCGCTTCCACAGCTATGTGGTGGAGGAACGGGTTCCTTCCTACGCCTATCAGCGCGACGTGGTCGTCGGCGCCGAACTGCCGGCGGACGGCGTCCGCTACTATGAAGTGCCGGCGGAGTACGGCCAGACGAGTTATGTCTACACGGTCGTGAACGACCGGACCGTGCTGGTGGATCCCGTAACGCACCGCGTCGTCCAGATCGTCGAATAACATTCGGCAACGACGCTCAGGCACCGACGGGGGCGGCCTCTCACTGTCCTGCAGCCGGCCGGCCCCTGTCGTCGTTTGCTTGCGCGAGCGACTTCGCGGAGAGCGTCTTCGCGAAGTCGAGGATCAGCATGCCGAGGTCGGTCTCGTCGACCAGCACCGCGGCATCCTCCGGCGCCATCCACATGAGCACGCGTTCGCCGCGCTCGAGCCAGTCGTCCAGCTGGCGCGTTACCTTGAGCGGGTAGACGGACACCCGGACCAGCACGAACTGCCGGTCCATGCGCTTCCAGTACCGATACTGACCGACGGGCTTGCGCCCGATCGTGCCAACCACGCCGGCTTCCTGCCGGGCTTCGATCTGGGCGGACTTCCAGTCCTTGCATCCCTTGATCGGCCATCCCTTGGGGATCACCGGCCGGTGCGTCTCGCGCGAGCTCAGCACCAGCACCTCCAGCCGCATGTCGTCGGACCAGCGAAACGCCAGCGCAGCGACCTGCTGCAACGGGCGTCCGTGCGCCGCGCGCTTCTTGCGTTGTTTCGCCTTGTCCATGACGCCTATTTAATCGAACCTCGCTGATATTCGACTCTTCATATCCGCTCCGCCCGACAATTCAGCGAGGCTGCTGATGACGACCGAACTCGCGCTGCTGGGCTGGACGCTGGTGCTTGCGCTGGTGCAGGTTCTGCTGCCGGCCATGCTGAGGACCGGCGAGACCGGCCTCGACTACAATGCCGGTCCCCGCGACCGGCCAGGTCCGCCGGAGGGCGTGTTGAGCGGGCGGCTGCGCCGCGCGCAAGCCAATCTGTTCGAAACCTTGCCGCTGTTCGCCGCCGCGCTGCTGATCGCCCATGTCGCGGGTCGAAACGGGGAGGCGACCTTGTGGGGCGCGTGGCTGTATCTCGCCGCCCGCGTCGTCTACCTGCCGCTCTACGGCCTCGGGGTGCCCTATCTGCGCTCCATCGTCTGGCTGTTCGCCCTGACGGGGCTGGCATTGATTCTGTTCGCTATTCTGCGGCCGCTGTGATCGGGTTCGGCGTGGCGGCCGCCCTGCCGAACCCCTTTGTGCGAAAGCGCCGTGCCATGGGGAAAGGCCAGCCGATCATCCACGAGGCATCGGCCAGCCGCCACGCCGGCAGGCGGTGCCGCAGGCCAAAAAGGTGCGAATCGAGGTCGGCGCACATCGGGTGCTGAGCCCGGCAGTGGCGTTTGCCCGCGCCGGGTCGTGCCACGGGAGCGCGTTCAGTGCTCCTGCTCGTGCAGCATCGTGGCGAGCACCTGCGCGACGCTGCGCGTCACCCGGCGCTTGTACTTGTGATGGACCAGCTGGCCGTTGTGATAGATGTCCTGCTCGACATAGAGATCCTCGCCATCCCATCGCAGGACGTTGTCGGACTGGGTGGTTTCGATGACCCCCATTTCGCGGATCAGGTTGCCGGTCGGCGCGCTGTTGGGCATGCGGCTCCTCCTCGATTTGCGTTCTTCGCAAGGCTCTCACGGCCTCATGAAGCCAACATAGGCGCAGCCACGCCCGAGCGCCATGGGGGCCTTGACGATGGGCGTCGGCTCAGGCCGCGTCCTCCGGTTCGATCTGGCCGCGCCGTTGCAGCCAGTTGGCGATCAGCCAGCATAGAAGCGCCCAGGCGCTGCCCGCGCACCAACCGGCGAGCACGTCGGTCGGCCAGTGCACGCCGAGATAGATGCGGCTGAGGCCGACAAGCAGCGTGAGCAGCAGCGCGACGCCGAGCACATAGACTTTGATCCGTCGCTTGCTCTCGGTGCGCACGATAAGCACCCCGAGGGTGAGATAGGTCACGGCGGCGCCCATGGCATGGCCGCTCGGAAAGCTCAGCGTATGCACGTCGACGAGGTGGCCGACGATGACGGGGCGCGGGCGGTCGAAGCCGATCTTCAGCGCATAGCTCAGCAGCGCGCCGCTGCCGACGGCGAGGAACACGAACAGCGCTGCGGCGCGCTTGCCGTCCACCGCCAGATAGCCGGCGGTCAGCAGGGTGACGACGGCGAGGACGGCCGTGCTGCCGAGACTGGTGAAATCCGCCACGGCGATCTCCAGCCAGGCAGGTCCGATCGGCAGGGCGGGATTGCCGGCCTCGCGAAAGAACAGCAGCACCGCCTCGTCAAAGCCGCGCGTCTGGCCGTCCTCCACCCAGTCGGCGATCACGGCGAACAGCAGCAGCCCTGCAGCTGCGATTGCGAGAACGAACAGGCCGCTGATCTCGGCCGGGTTGGCGCGGCGCGGCGGCGGATTGGAGTGGGACGACGGCATGCATTTCCCGTTTTCATCGATTTTTTGACGGACTGGAACCGGAAGCGCGGCCCGATGTTCTTAAGATCACATGCATTCTAGGAGGATATTATGCTCAAAGGCGGTCTGCTCTGGCTCCTCGGTATCCCCCTGCCCATCATTCTTGGCTTGTGGCTGCTGGGCTATCTGAACTGAACGGTACGAACGCGCGGGCGACGGGAGTGTTCCGCGCCGGCATGCTCTGGATGAGTGGGCGGAACAGGTGCCGATCGGTGGCCTGTTCATTCAGGAACAGGGATCGGCGGGCGCTGCCGCCGGGGGTATTTGCGGGAGTTCGGCGATAGTGGAGATGCATGGCATTGGAGGGCATGACGTCGCGCTAGTCGCCTTGTCGGTGTTCATCGCAACGGCGTCCTCCTATACCGCGCTCGATCTGGCAACCCGCATTCCGCCGGCGATGGGCGCCGCGCGGCGCGGCTGGCTTTGCGCCGCCGCCCTGGTGCTGGGTGGCGGCATCTGGTCGATGCATTTCATCGGCATGATCGCCTTCCGGCTGCCGATGCCGGTCGCCTACGACACCGTGCTGACGCTCGCCTCTTTCGTCATCGCACTTCTCGCCACCGGCGCCGCCTTCTACGCAGCCAGCCGGCACGGAGGCTGGAAGGGGATGCTGCTCAGCGGTGTCTTCATGGGGCTCGGCATTGTCGGCATGCACTATACGGGCATGGCGGCGATGCGGTTGCAGGCACAGACATTCTACCAGCCGCTGTTCGGTGGGGCAGCCATCGCCGTCGCCATCGCCGCCTCGATCGCCGCGCTGTGGCTGGCGTTCCGCCGTCATTCGGTGGCGCAGCGGCTGATGGCCTCGATCGCGCTCGGCATCGGCATTGCCGGCATGCACTACACCGCCATGGCCGGCTTCTCCGTGGCTCCCGACGCCTCGGTTCCCCTGCCTGCGGAAGGCAGCGTCGTGAGCGGCAGCGATCTGGTGACCGCGGTCGTCGCCTCGACGATGGTGATCCTTTTCGCCTCCCTGCTTGCCGCGTTGTATGACCGTCGCTTCGGGCTGCTAGCCGAGCGCGAGGCGGCGATGTGGCGGGAAAGCGAGGAGCGTTTCCGCCACCTATACCGTCACACGCCACTGCCTCTGCATTCGCTCGGCTCCGATGGCCGAATCCAGCAGGTGAGCGACAGCTGGCTCGAGCTGCTCGGCTATCGCGAAGAGGAAGTGGTCGGGCGTCCGCTCACTGATTTCATGACCCCCGAATCCGCCCGGCACCGTAACGAGGAGCACTGGCCGCGGCTGCTCGGCACCGGCGAACTGCATGAGGCGGAATATACGCTGATCTCCAGGGATGGCCGCGAGATCGAATGCGTCCTTTCCGCCGTCGCCGAGCGGGACATGCAGGGCAATCTCATCAAGACATTGTGCGGCCTCATCGACGTGACGGAGCGCCGCCGCGCCGAGGCAGCGCTGCGCCAGTCGCAGAAGCTGGAGGCCGTCGGCCAGCTCACCGGCGGAATCGCTCATGATTTCAATAATCTACTGGCGGTGATCGTCGGCAATCTCGAATTGGCCCGCCGCCGGGCGCCCGAGGATGGGCGCCTGCAGATGCTCATCGAGAACACGATGCAGGCCGCGCAGCGCGGCGCGGCGCTGACGCAGCGCATGCTGGCTTTCGCTCGCCGGCAGGACCTCAATCCCGAACCCGTCGACGTGCCGGAACTGGTGCTCGGCATGGCCGACCTGCTGCGCCGCTCGATCGGGCCGACCATCAAGGTCGAGACCCGCTTCCCGCTCGGCCTGCCGAAGGCGCTGGTCGACGCCAATCAGCTGGAACTCGCGCTGCTGAACCTTGCGGTCAACGCCCGCGACGCCATGCCCGAGGGCGGCACCATCGTGATCGGCGCCAGCGAAGGCAAGGCCGAGCTTGCCGGAGAGGAGGGCGGCGGCGAGGCGAGCTTCTTCCGCCTGACGGTCGCCGATGACGGCGTCGGCATGGACGAAACCACGCTGGCGCGGGCGACCGAGCCGTTCTTTACCACCAAGGGGGTCGGCAAGGGCACCGGCCTCGGCCTCGCCATGGTGCACGGCCTCGCCGCGCAATCCGGCGGGCGGCTCATGTTGACGAGCCGTCCGGGGCACGGCACCACGGCGTCGATCTACCTGCCGATCGCGCCCGGCCGGCGCGATGCGCTGTCCTCTGCCGCCGAGCCCTCGATGCAGCCGCCGCGCCGCGTCGACGGCACGCAGCGCGTGCTGGTGGTCGACGACGATCCGCTGGTGCTGACCGCGACGGCGGCGATGATCGAGGATCTCGGCTACCAGGTGGTCGAGGCGAGTTCGGGCACCGAGGCTCTCGCCGTGCTCGCCGCCAGCGACGGCTTCGACATGGTGCTGACCGACCAGGCGATGCCGGGCATGACCGGCCTGCAGCTTGCAGCGGCAATTCGCGAGCGATTCCCGTCGCTTCCGATCGTCCTCGGCACCGGGTACGCACAGCTGCCGGACGGGGCGGAGACGGTAATTCCGCGTCTCGCCAAACCGTTCAGCCAGGACTCGCTGGAACGGATGCTGCGCGAGACGACACATCGGCCGCCGGGCAATGTGGTGAGTTTGTCGTCACGGCAGGGGTGAGCGAATATTGTCGACCGCAAGGTGACATCGCGCCGGCGAATGATTATATCCATCGTGTCCGGGGGAGCCTCGTCAGGAGGCTGAGAGGCCATCGGCGCGCGAGCGGAGTTCCGCAGGCGGGCAGCATGGCGACCCTTTGAACCTGATCCAGTTTGGACTGGCGGAGGGAGGCTGCATGACCGACGGAACCCCATTCCCTCATGACGAAACGGCGGCGCGTGCCGCCAATGCCATGCGCGTCACCGTGGTCGGCGCCGGTGTCGCCGGGCTGACCTGCGCGCACGCCTTCGCGCAGCGCGGGGCGCAAGTCACTGTAATCGAACGGAAATCGGGATCTGGGCAGGGGTGCTCCTGGTATGCCGGCGGCATGCTGGCGCCGTGGTGCGAGCGCGAGAGCGCCGAGAAGCTGGTCGCCGAGCTCGGCTTCGAATCGCTCGATTACTGGCGCCGCGAGGTGCCGGACGTGCCGGCGCAGGGCAGCCTCGTGCTGGCGCAGGCGCGCGATCTCCCTGATCTCAAACGGTTTTCCCGCCGCACCGAAGGCTATGAATGGATCGACGGCGCCCGGCTCGGCGCGCTGGAGCCGGATCTGGCGGGGCGTTTCGAGCAGGGGCTGTTCTTCCCCACCGAGGCGCATCTGGAGCCGCGCAAGGCGCTCGCGGCGCTGACCGGACGGCTGGTTTCGGAGTATGGAGTTACCTTCCGCTACGACGACACCGTGTCCAGTGAGGTGTACGATCAGCCCGATCCGGCCGATGCGGTGTCCGGTGAGGCCGATATCGTGCTCGATTGCCGCGGCCTTGCCGCCCGCGACGTGCTCGCCGACCTGCGCGGGGTGAAGGGCGAGATGCTGGTGCTCTACTCGACCGAGATTTCGCTCAAGCGTCCGGTGCGCATGCTGCACCCGCGCATCCCGGTCTATGTGGTGCCGCGCGGCGACGGGCATTTCATGATCGGCGCCACCTCGATCGAGAATGACGAGCGCGGACGGGTGACCGGGCGCTCCATGCTGGAGCTGCTGTCGGCGGTCTATGCTCTGCACCCGGCCTTCGGCGAGGCGGAGATCGTGGAGATCGGCGCCGACGTGCGCCCGGCCTTCCCCGACAACCTGCCGCGCATCCGCCGGCGCGGGCGCACGATCCATGTCAACGGTTTCTACCGCCACGGCTTCCTGCTGGCGCCGGCGCTCGCCCGCCGCGCCGCGGAGCTGGCGTTCGACGGGACGCATTTCCCGGAGGTGATGGATGAAGATCGTCGTGAATGGTGAGACGGCGGTGATCCGCGCCGCCACGATCGCCGAGCTGCTCGGCGAGCTCGGCTATGCCGATGCCATCGTCGCCACCGCGCTGAACGGGGCGATGGTGCGCAAGGCGCGCCGCCCCGAGGCCCGGCTCGCCGATGGCGACCGGGTGGAAATTCTCGCACCGATGCAGGGAGGCTGAGATGGATGCCGTGACGAAATCGCCCGCAACCGGTGCATCCGCATCCACGACCCTGGCGCAGGCCGATGCCGTGGAGTTCTACGGCACCAAAGTGTCTTCGCGCCTGCTGCTGGGCACCGCGCAATATCCCTCGCCGGCGATCCTTGCCGAGGCGATCCGCGCCAGCGGGGCCGAGATCGTCACCGTGTCGCTGCGCCGCGAATCCGGGGCGGCCAAAGCCGGGCAAACTCTCGCCGGCCAGAGCTTCTGGCAGCTTATCCGCGACCTCGGGGTGAAGGTGCTGCCCAACACCGCCGGCTGCAAGACGGTGAAGGAGGCGGTGACCACCGCCGAGATGGCGCGCGAGCTGTTCGGCACCGACTGGATCAAGCTGGAGGTGATCGGCGAGGACGACACCCTGCAGCCGGACGTGTTCGGCCTGGTGGAGGCCGCGCGCATCCTTACCCGCGACGGTTTCCAGGTGTTCCCCTACACCACCGAGGACCTGGTGGTCGCCGACAAGCTGGTGGCCGCCGGCTGCGAGGTGCTGATGCCGTGGGGGGCGCCGATCGGCTCCGGCCGCGGCCTCAACAATCCCTATGGGCTGCGCTCCATGCGGGCGCATTTCCCGCGCATCCCGCTGGTGGTCGATGCCGGCGTCGGCGTGCCCTCGCATGCGGCGGCGGCGATGGAGCTCGGCTACGACGCGGTGCTGCTCAACACCGCGGTGGCCAAGGCCGGCGATCCGGTGAAGATGGCGCGCGCCTTCGCTCTCGCCATCGAGGCCGGGCGCGAGGCGTATCGCGCCGATCCGATGGAGGCGCGCGACATGGCGGCGCCCTCGACCCCGGTGATGGGGCAGGCCTTCCTCGCCTGATCCGCGGCGCTTTCCGGCCGGATGGCCGCTCAGGGACATGACGATGAATCTCGACCCCTTCTACCTGATCGTCGACCGCGCCAGCTGGCTGCCCCGGCTGCTGCCGCAGGGCGTGAAGCTGGTGCAGCTGCGCGCCAAGGACATGGAGGAGGACGAGCTGCGCCGCGAGATCGCCGCCGCCAAGGCGGCGTGCGGGCGCTATGGCGCCCAGCTGGTCGTCAACGACCACTGGCAGCTCGCCATCGAGGGCGGCTGCGATTTCATCCATCTCGGCCAGGAGGACCTTGCCGACGCCGACCTGAAGGCGATCCGCCGCGCCGGCCTGCGCCTCGGCGTGAGCACGCATGACGATGGCGAACTCGACATCGCGTTGGCGGCGGAGCCCGACTACGTGGCGCTGGGACCGGTCTACCCGACCATCCTGAAGAAGATGAAATGGGCGCCGCAGGGCCTCGACAAGCTGCGCGGCTGGAAGCAGCGGGTCGGGGAGATTCCGCTGGTCGGTATTGGCGGCATCAATCTCGACCGTGCCCGCGGCGTGCTCGACGCCGGCGCCGACAGCATCGCGGTGGTGACCGACGTGCTGTTGAACGATCACCCGGAAGCCCGCGCCCGCGCCTTCGTGGACGCCACGCGGGAATATGTGTGAGGGCTGAGCACGGGCAGGCAGCGCGGCCGGCTCTGCCACATGCCGCGCCCCGATCGCCGGGGCCTCCGCTTCATCCTCCCGGCAGCCGAACCGTCAGGCGCATGCTGAGCCAGATCCCCTCGGTCGTCATCCCGGCCGCAGCGAAGCGGAGAGCCGGGAGCGCCCTCCAATTCCCGCGCGATCCCGGATCGATCCTGCGGATCGTCCGGGATGACGGCGTGGAGGACGGCAGCTATTCCGCGACGGCGCGGGCCGGCGGGGCGAGGGGCTCTTCACCTTGCAGGGAAGACTGGCCCGGCAACGAAGATTGGCCCGGCAGAGAAGACTGGCCCTGCAAAGCCCGGATTCGGTCGGCCAGCAGCACCGGCGCGCCGGTGCCGTTGCGCGTCGCCGGCGGATGCGCGGCGAGAATGGCGTTGATCGGCGAGCCGGAACCCTCCAGCCTCGCCACCATCGCGGCGACCTGGGCGGCGATCTCGCCGAGGCGGGTGCGCAGGCGCGCGGCGTCGTCCGGCTCGTCCTGCCCGATATCGGCCGGCAGCCGGGTTTCGAGCCGCGATTGCAGCTCGCCGCGCTCCACCCGTGCCTTGGCGAGCGCGCCTTCCAGCATGTCCATTTCCGCCCGCAGCATGCGGGCGAGGTCGCCGGCCTGACGCGCGGCGGCCTCGGCGTCCGCCTGCGCGGCGCGGGCTTCGGTGGTGACGCGCGCCGTCTCGCGCAGCGTCTCGTCGCGCAGCGCCTCGGCGGCGCGGGTGCGGTCCGACAGGCTCTCGGCCTGAATGTGCAGCGCCGCCAGGTCGGTCGCCAGCAGCTCGGCGCGGGAGGCGCTGGCGTCGAAATCCGCCTGCACCGCCGCCAGCCGCGCCGCGAGATCGCGCGTGCTGACGCGCTCGGCGCCGAGGTCCTGCTCGCTGTCGCGCAGCCGGGCGCGGTCCTCGGCGAGATGGGCGGAGGTGGTGGCGAGGTGGCGGTCGAGATCGGTGACGCGGTCCTTCAACGTGTCGCGCAGCGTGGAGAGCGCGACATGCTCGACCTGCAATTCCTCGGCGCGGGCGGTGGTCTCCTCCAGCGCCTGCCGCGTGGCCAGAAGATCGGTGCGGGTCGCCTCCAGCGCGGCGCGGGTTTGCGCCAGCTCGGCGGTGCGCTGCGTGAGGCCGGCGTCGAGCTGCGCGTCATGGGCGGAGAGTTCGTCATGGCTCGCCTGCAGCGCCTCGAGGCGGGCGGTGACGTCGGCGAGCGCGGCGGCGCGGGTACGCAGCTCCTCGTCCTGGCGGACGATGCGCTCCCATTGCCCGGCGGTGCGGGCATAGAGGCTGTCGACTTCGCGTTCGAGACGGCGGGTCTCCACCGCGTGGCCGGCGCGCATCTGGTCCTTGTCGGCCTGGATCTCGGCGAGGGAGACCGGTATGGCGCCCTCGACGCGACGGCGCGTCAGCCGCACCGCCCGCCGCCAGACGGCCGGCAGGATCAGCAGGGCGAGCAGCGTCGCCGTCAGGAAGCCGATGGCGGCATACATGACCGCTTCGATCATGCGGCGATCTCACCTTGTACGCATGCGGAGCCGCCCACACTAGGCGGCATCCGTTACGAACTCAAAAACGACGGCAACCGCCGGACGGGTCCGATAGTCTAGGTGTCTTTGCCGCCGGTTGAAACCGTGAGGTGCCAGCGGCGGCGCGATCCTGCGGCACGTTCTTGCGGATGGAGCACGCCGCGTGCGCGCCGTCATCTCAAATTTCACGTAGCGCGCCGGGTTCAGAACGGATTCCACGTCGCGTTGGGCGTGAACTTCAGATAGCCGATATTGGCGCCGAGCCGCACGCCGACGCCGGAGCGGATCGGCACCACCACCATCTGGTCGCTGGCGAGCGCGGTCATGCCGAAGCCGGCGACGAAATAGGCGGAGCCGGAAATGCCGCCGAAGCGGCGGAAGATGTCGTTGATGGCATTGAGGTTGTACACCAGGATCATGGTGCGGGCGCCGTCGCCGCCGAAATCCCAGCCGAGCGAGGGGCCCTGCCAGTAGACCTTGAGGTCGCCGGCATTGCGGGTGTAGAGCGTGCCCTCGCCGTAGCGCAGGCCGCCGACAAAGGCGCCGCCGCCCTCCTGTCCGAGGATGTAGCCATTGGGCTGGCCCCACTGGCCGACCGCCTTCTCGATGGACAGCGCGAGGCCGCGCGACACCTCGCCGAAGAAGCCGTGGCCCTGGGCGACCAGTTCGTCGGCGGAATAGGTGCTGCCCTGCGGCTGCGGCTGCGGCTGCGGCTGCTTGTACTGCGCCGCGGCCGGGACGGCGGCGAGCACGGGAACCACGAGGAGCGACAGGCAGGCGAGGAGGGCGCGCAAGGTCGGCATGGGCGGTCTCACGTTTGGGACGGGCTGACGTTCTGACGTGCTGATGGATCGTGCGGCTCGCGGGAGACGGCCGGGCAGGCGAATCCCGAGCCTATCATTAACAACGCAGATGGGCGTTAGGAAGGCGGCGCCTCGATTCGGCGCCGTTCCGGCACCGCCCCGCGGTTGGCGCGGCGGCGGGTGCGGTGTATCACGGCGCTGAACCGGCCGGCGGCGCGCGCGGCGATTCGCGCCGGCCCGATGCCCCGCTCCGCCACCTCGCCGTATTTCGCCTCGCCATGCCTCGCCTCTTCACGACGGAACCGCGATGACGACCGCCATCGACCTCGACAAGCTCGACCTCGCCGCCCTGTTGTGCTCGCGCGTCTGCCATGACGTGATCAGCCCGGTCGGCGCCATCGTCAACGGCCTGGAGGTGCTGGAGGACGAGGACGACCCGAGCATGAAGCAGTTCGCGCTGGAGCTGATCGCCAAGAGCGCGCGGCAGGCCTCCGCCCGGCTGCAGTTCTGCCGGCTGGCCTTCGGCGCCGCCGGCTCGGCCGGGGCGCAGATCGACACCGGCGATGCCGAGAACGTGGCGCGCGGCTTCATCCAGGACGACCGCACCAGCCTCGACTGGCAGGTGCCGCGGGCGCTGTTGCCGAAGAACCGGGTGAAGCTGCTGCTGAACCTGCTGCTGGTCGCCGGCGCGACGATCCCGCGCGGCGGGCGCATCCATGTCGCCTCCGTCGGCGAGGGCGAGGGGTTCCGCCTGCGCACCGAGGGCAGCCATGCCCGCATCCCGCCCAACCTGCCGACGCTGCTGGCCGGGCAGGTGCCGGAAGACCACCAGATCGACGCCCATGCCATCCAGCCGCATTATACCGGCCTGCTCGCCCGCGAGGTGGGGGTGACGATCGCCTTCGCCATGGATGGCGAGGCGGTGACGATCAGCGCCGTGGCCGCCTGAGGGCGCCGCCGTCGTCGATGGAACCGGCGCCGTGCCGGACGGCCCGGCCTCGTCGGGCGAGCCCTGCCGAGCTTGCGCCCTGCCTGACCCATGCGGGCCGGCTCCTCGCCGGATCTTCCGCAAGGCCGCGCCGCCCGGAATCCCGACGCTTCCGCAGCGTCTTCAGAAGACATTAACGCTGGCCGCCGCACAATCGACGGGTGTTCCCGCATGGGAGCGTTCCTTGCTGCGTGAGCGTCTGGTTCCGACATGTCGCCGATCGAATCCCTCGCCCCGCTTCCGTTCGCCGGCCGTGCCCTGGCCGGCGCGCCGACCCCCTCGTCCGGGCGCGGCGCGGCGACGACCGGGGTGCTGGTGTTCCGCCTGCGCGGCATGCGCTTCGCCTTGCCGGCCTCGCGCGTCGTCAATGTGATGCCGCTGGCGCGCGAGCGCTTCGAGAAGCTCGCCCGCATGGCCCGCACCGGCACGCTGGGCACCAGCGGCCTGCCGCTGATCCGCCTCGCCACCCGGCTCGGCCTTGCCGACGCGCGTGCGCCCGAGCGCGGGGCGCTGGTGCTGTTCGGCAGCGAGGGCAAGGTGCGGGCGACCGCGCTGATCGACGACGAGCCGGTGGCGGCGAACGCCGAAATCCAGCTGATGTCCGCCGACTGGCGCACCCGCTTCGAGCCCTGCGCCGACCTGATCGGCGGGGTGGCGCGGCTGGCCGACGGGCGGCAGGCGGCCATGCTCGACATGAATATCGGCATTTTCGGCCGCAAGGCCGCCGCCCCGGCCGCCATGCCGGGCGCGCATATCATCGTCCGCCGCGCCGGCCACGCGCCGGAGGCGGTGAACCTAGCCGGCCTGCAGGCGATCCGCTGTCCCGGCGAGATCGCCGGCCGCTCCTATCTGCTGCGCTTCGGGCGCGACGGCATGCCGGTGCCGGTCGAGGCCATTCTCGGCCTCGCGCCGGAAGCACGGGAGGACGGCGAAGGCGCCGGCCGCCGCCTTGTCGCCGGCGAGACCAGCTATCCGATCCTGGAGGTAGGCCAGCGGCCGGCGCCGGAACGCGGCGTCGCGCGGGTGCTGGTGGCGATGCCCGAGGGCGCGCCGCGCGAGGCCCTGCGGGCGCTGGTGCGGGCGCTCGGCCACCATGTCTCGCTTGCCGATCACCCGCGCGCGCTCGACCTCGCCGCCGGGCGCTTCGACGTGGTGCTCTACGATGTCGACGCCTATGGGGCGCCGGAGGGCGTCGCATCGGCGCGCGCGCTCTGCCTGGCGCTGACCGCCGGCACCGCGCGGCCGGAAGGCTTCGCCGGGCATCTCGCGCATAGGGACATCGCCCGCCTGCTGGCCGCCGGGCTCGGCTGGGGGCCGCGCGCGGCTTCGTGATCCGTGCCGCGGCGTGCGTATCCGCACGGACCTGCTTCCGCCATCATTCGTGCTAGGCTCGTCCTGCATCACGGCACAACCATCACGGCAGGACATTGAATCGCCCATGCGTCGGGTCGCCCTCGCGAGACTGGTCGGAGCGCTGATCGCGCTGGCCTTCGCCATGGCCGGCCCGATCACCGCCGCGCAGGCGATGGCCCTGCGGATCGTCGCCCCATTGTCGATGGCGGCGATGCCGTGCCATGAGGACGCGAAGGCTGCATCCGTGGCCGCGTCCAGGTCTTCCGGCGCGAGCACGATCCCTGCCAGCACGATCCCCGCGAGCACGATCCCTGCCAGCACGATCCCGGCCGCCATCGGCTCCGCGACGCCGCATGACGGCTCCGGCCGGCTGCACCTGTGCTGCGCGCTCTCCTGCCTGGTGGTGCCGCCGCTGGCGGCAAGCAGCGTCGCCGCCCCGCTCGCCGTCGCGCTCGCGCTCGACAGGCGCCCGACGCCGCGGCTCGACGGCGTCCGCCTCGCCCGGCCGGACCCGCCGCCCCGATACGCCTGAAGCATCGATCGATCCCCGACCTCGCGCCGGACGGCCGCAGCGCCGCCGCGCATCGATCCTATCAGGAGCTATCACATGAACAGCCTTCTCAAGGGCGGCCTCGTTGCCGCCGGCCTTCTCGCGCTTGCCGCGCCGGCCTTCGCCCAGTCCTCCACCATGCCGGCCATGCCGATGCCGGGCATGATGGACCACAGCGCCCATATGGGCGGCGCCGACAGCGCTTCGTCCAAGGCGCTGGAAGCGGCCAATGCCCGCATGCACCAGGGCATGTCGATGCCGATGACCGGCGATGCCGATGTCGATTTCGCGCGCGGCATGATCCCACATCACCAGGGCGCGATCGACATGGCGAAGATCGAGCTGCAATACGGAAAGGACCCGGAACTGCGCAAGCTGGCCGGGGAGATCATCAAGGCGCAGGAGAGCGAGATCGCCTTCCTGAAGGCCTGGCTGGCGAAGCAGGGCAAATAGGCGTCCGAGCCGGGCGACGGAGGGGAGGGGATTCCTCTCCGCCGTCGTGCCGGACGGCCTCGTCCCATGACGTCGCGTGGGGTGGGGGAAGGGCGTGGGGGCGGGGAGGGGCGTGCGCGCCGTCCCGCCCAAATGAAAACCCCGCCTCGCGGCGGGGTTCGATGCTCGGGAAACGCGCCGGCCGCTCAGGCCGGGATGCGCTGTTCCTGCTCGCCCATCTCGCGCAGCACATAGCCGCGGCCCCAGACGGTCTCGATGAAATTATGGCCCTGCGAGGCATTGGCCAGCTTCTTGCGCAGCTTGCAGATGAAGACGTCGATGATCTTCAGCTCCGGCTCGTCCATGCCGCCATAGAGATGGTTGAGGAACATCTCCTTGGTCAGCGTGGTGCCCTTGCGCAGCGAGAGGAGCTCCAGCATCTGGTACTCCTTGCCGGTCAGGTGTACGCGGGCGCCGCCGACTTCCACCGTCTTGGTGTCGAGATTGACCACCAGGTCGCCGGTGGTGATGACCGACTGCGCATGGCCCTTGGACCGGCGCACGATGGCGTGGATGCGTGCCACCAGCTCGTCCTTGTGGAACGGCTTGGTCAGGTAGTCGTCGGCACCGAAGCCGAGGCCCTTCACCTTGTCCTCGATGCCGGCGAGGCCGGAGAGGATGAGGATGGGCGTCTTGACCTTGGCGACGCGCAGGCCCTTCAGCACGTCGTAGCCGGACATATCCGGCAGGTTCAGGTCGAGAAGAATGATGTCGTAGTCATAGAGCTTGCCGAGGTCGACACCCTCTTCGCCGAGATCCGTCGTGTAGACGTTGAAGCTCTCGGACTTGAGCATCAATTCGATGCTCTGCGCGGTCGCGCGGTCGTCCTCGATGAGCAAGACGCGCATGCCAATCCCCTTCCCTCGCCACGGTCCCCGGGGTTTCGGCGCACAATCGGACAACTCCCGTACCGAGCGTCACCCCAACCCCGCGCCCGGCTCGGCACACCGATTCGTCCACTACGATCCATGGGTAACAAATCCAGATTCCCCAGCACAAGCGGGACGAAGAAATTTTCTTCGAGTCTTCCCGCAAGAGACTGGTCAGGAAACAGAATTTTTCGAGCCCATGGCTGGAGTCGAATCTTAAGAAATGCGCTTAAGTGAATCTGGCGACTCGGCTTTCGCGGCGCGGTCGCCGGATCACACCGGACGGTCACCGATCATTAATGAGGCCGGTAAACAAATCGTTTCCAAACCCATGAAGAGTCACCCGAACACCGTCGCCAAGTACCTTTGTCCCGCCTTTCCCCCCGAAAATGTAAGGAAGCGGCAACCTCTGCGCGCGAAGATGGCTCTGCCGCCGCGTAAAGGCGGCTCGACCCGGACGGGTTTTTCGGCGGACGCGTGATGCCGGCCGGTCCGCCGCGGTCCGACAATCGGAGTAACGCCGGCATGAAGTCGCTCGACACCGTCATTCGCCTGAAGCGGTTCCAGGCGGAGGAGAAGCGCCGCCACTTCGCGCAGATCGACTCGATGATCGCCGATTTCGATCGCATGGCCCGCGACCTCGACCGCGAGATCCTCGCCGAGGAGCAGCGCGCCGGCATCAGCGACGCGGGCCATTTCGCCTACCCGACCTATGCCCGCGCCGCCGCCACCCGCCGCGACAACCTGCGCCGCTCGGCCGACGAGCTGAAGGGCCAGCTCGACGAGGCACGCGCGCAGCTCGACATGGCGCTGGACGAGCTCAAGAAGGTCGAGGCGCTGGGCGAGCGCGAGCGCAGCCTGGAGGCCAGCGTCGAGGTGCCGCGTCCCGCCGGCGGGCGCCGCCTGCGCTCCAGCGGCGCGGTGGCCTGAGCGCCATCCGCAACCCCGGATCCCCCGGCCCCAAATCCCCGGCGGCCAGATTGCCTGCGGCCAGATCTATTCGATGATCGGGACATGGCGGGCGGCGCTTCGCGCGAGCGTGCCGTCGAGCCGCGGGTCGTCGACGATCTCCACCGCCCGGCCCACCGGCGTGAAGCCGGACTTCATGTAGAAGCCGACCGCGGCCGGATGGTCGTGGGTGCAGGTATGCACGAAGAAGCGCTCGATCGGGCGGGCGAAGGCGAGGGCGATGGCGCGGTTCATCATCAGGCGGCCGGTGCCCGCCCCGGTCTCGCCGGCCACCAGCCCGAAATAGCCGAGCTCGACCTGGCCCGGCTTGCGTCCGTCGAGTTCGACGAGGCCGATCTCCGCCTCGCCGCGCCTCAGCACATGCACCTCGACCGCCGGGTCGTCGAGGATGGCGGCGAGCGCGCCGTCGGACAGGCGCAGCCGCGAGAACCACAGCCACTCCTCGCCGATGCGACGGAACAGCTGCCGGTACCAGTCCGGCTGCGGGCGCTCCACCTTTTGCAGCACGAGACCGTGATCGGCCGGCTCCGGCAGCGGCGCCGGGCGCGCGCGCATCTCCAGATAGGTGACGATGGCGGCGATCTTGCCGGCCGGAAGCGGCGTCTCGCCGTCGAGATCGAGCAGCGGGGCGGGTTCGGCGGGGAGGCGGGCGTCGCGGGTCATGTCACATGTGCCGGAGGGAGGGCGGCCGGTGGCGGTCTGGACCTTGCCTTAGCAGAGCGGCGCGGCGCAGCATATGGCCGCGGCCTGCCGGCTTCACATCGCCGATTTTTCAGGTAGGTTGCGGATTAATCTAGTTATCACGTCGATACCGAGTAAATTGCATGACGGTCGCGGTGAACATCGAGCAGGTGGGCAAGGATTTCGGCGGCGGCACACCCGCCTTGTCCGACATCTCGCTCGACGTGGCGCCCAGCGAGCTGGTGGCGCTGCTCGGCCCTTCCGGCTCGGGCAAGACCACGCTGCTGCGCATCGTCGCCGGGCTGGAGCAGCCCAGCCGCGGCCGGGTGATGTTCAATGGCGAGGACGCGCTGTCGGTGCCGGTGCGCCGGCGCGGCATCGGCTTCGTGTTCCAGAACTACGCGCTGTTCCGCCATATGACGGTGGCCGACAATGTCGCCTTCGGCCTGCGCTCGCGCCCGCGCGCCGAGCGGCCGGGCGAGAGCGAGATCAGGAAGCGGGTCGGGGATCTCCTCGCCCTCGTGCAGCTGGAATCCTATGGCCACCGTTTTCCGGCCCAGCTCTCCGGCGGCCAGCGCCAGCGGGTGGCGCTGGCGCGCGCGCTCGCCATCGAGCCCAAGGTTCTTCTTCTCGACGAACCGTTCGGCGCGCTGGACGCGCTGGTGCGCAAGGAACTGCGCAAATGGCTGCGCGAACTGCACGACCGCACCGGCCATACCACGCTGTTCGTCACCCATGACCAGGAGGAGGCGCTGGAGCTCGCCGACCGGGTGGTGGTGATGGGCAAGGGCAGGATCGAGCAGATCGGCACGCCCGACGACGTCTATGACCGGCCGGCGAGCGCGGCGGTGTTCGGCTTCATGGGCGAATCCAGCCGCATCGAGGTGAACGTGAAGGGCGGGCTCGCCATTGCCGGCTCCACCGCGATCGCCGCGGCGACGAGCCCGGTGCCGGATGGGCCGGCGCTGCTCTATGTGCGCCCGCACGACGTGGCGATCGGCCTGCCGGGCACGCCGGGCCTGCCGGGCACGGTGCGCGGCTTCCGCCGTCACGGCGCCATCCGCCGGGTCGAGCTCGAGGTCGGCAACGCGCTGTTCGAGGCCGACATCGCCCCGACGGTGCGGGTGCCGATCGGCGAGAAGGTGGCGGTGCGGCTGGAGCGGGCGCGGCTGTTCACCGATGGCCTGCCGGGCACCGATTGCCACGCCCCGCCGGCGCATCAGCCGGGCGATTACGCGATCTGACGGGCCGGTTTCGTTTTCGGCCGGCGCCGTGCGTGCTTCGGAACGCGGGGCTCCGCCCCGATCCACCCGTTAAGCCTTTGCGATGAACGATATTCCGTCATGCCGAGGCGCCGGCCGCATGGCCGGCCTCGAAGCACGCACGCTGCTCATGCGCCTCTAGGGCGTCTTCACCGCAGGCGCTTCCCGGCGCGGTTCGAGCCGCCATACCGTCTCGAATGTCGGCGAATGCCCTTTCAGCCCGCCTTCGACCTCGCGCCGCTGCAGGCGGGTGAGGCCGTGGGTCGCCTCGTAATGCTGCCGGACGTCCGCCTCGGGCACCGCGAAGGGCGGTCCGGCGACGCGCGACTGGTCGTATTCGAAGGTGACGAGAAGCTGCGGCGCCGCGGCGGTTATGTCGAGGAGATGCGCGGCATAGCGCAGGCGCATCTCTTCGGGCAGGGCGACCAGCGCCGCGCGGTCATAGACGGCGTCGACGGCGCCGAGCGTCGGGCGGTCGAGATCGAAAATATTGCCGACGAAGATGGTGAGGCCGTCCGCCTCGAAGCGCGTCAGCGGGCCGGCTTCGCCGATGCGCGGGGTGACGCCGAGCTCGGCGAACAGCTGCTCGACGGCGAGCCGGCTCAGTTCGGCGCCGGCGACCCGATAGCCGTGCTGGAGCAGCCAGTGGATGTCGCGGCTCTTGCCGCACAGCGGCAGGAAGAGGCGGGCGCCCTTGGGCAGGCCGAGCGCCGGCAGGTTGTGGGTGAGCAGCGGATTGGGTTCGGCCTCGTGGAAGGCGATCTCGCCCCGCTGCCATTTGCCATGCCAGAACTGCTCGTCCATCGCCGTGCGCCCTTCATTCCCCAAGCAGCGCATCATAGCCCCCGAGGCCGTGCTTTTCCTACTCAACCTGTTGAGATTGGAACGTTTCTTTCCATCGGGCGGAGCGACCCGATCGAGAACGGTTCTAGCGATCCGTCCGCCGGATGAAGGCGCCGAAGGCGCGCGGGCCGTCGGCCACCGGGAGATCGGCCACGACCTTCAGCGTCGCCGCATCGATCACGCTCAGCGTGTTGGTCTCCCAGTTGGCGACATAGACGAAGGCGCCGTCGCGGCTGGCGGCGATGCCCTCGGGGTATTCGCCGACCGGGATGGTGGCGACGGGCTGGAGCGTCGAGGTGTCGAACACGCTGACCGCGTCGTCATACTGGTCGGTGACGAAGGCGCGCCCCTGCGCCAGCGCCACCGCATAGGGCCGCTTGCCCACCTTCACCGTGCCGAGCACGGCGCGGGTGGCGAGGTCGATCACCGTCACGTCGTTGGAGGCGACGTTGGCGGTGTAGGCGCGCGCGCCCTCCGCATCGATGGTGACGCCGAACGGGCGCTCGCCGACCTCGATGCGGGCGAGGCGCGTGAGGCTTACGGTGTCGATGAGGCTCACCGCGTTGGAATCGCGGTCGGCCGAGACGAGCAGGCGCCCGTCCGGCGTCACCGCGAGGCCCGAGGGCGACTGGCCGACCTCGACGGTGCCGAGGATGCGCCCGGTCACGGCATCGATGGCGAGGACGCGGTGCTGGTACCAGTCCGCGACATAGACGGTGCCGCCGGAGGGATGCACCGCGACGCCGAGCGGGCCGCCGCCGACATCGACGCGGGCGAGGATGGTGCGCCGGGCGGCGTCGACGATGGTGAGCGCCTTGCCGTCCGGCGAGGTGACGAAGGCGCGGGCGCCGTCCGGGGTGACGGCGATGCCGGCCGGCTTGCCGGGGATCGGCAGGGTCGCGACCACCGTGCGGGTCGAAAGATCGACGATGCTCAGCGTTTCCGCCGGCTGCGAGGTGACGAAGGCTTCGTCGGCGCGGGCGGGGAGCGAGGCCGGGGCGGCCAGCAGCGCGGCGGCGAATGTACCGGCAGCCGCCGCGCGAGCGACATGACGCCCTCTCCCGCGGGGGGAGGGTTGGGTGGGGGGATGCGAGCGTACCATTTACATAGGTTCCGCGGAGCCTGCTTTCGACGGCACTTTCCCCTTACCCCAACCCCGTCGGGGAGAGGGGCAGAAGACCTGCGGCGGCTGGAGGCGTCGCGAACGGTGCTTCAGATCGACATCGAGGTCCGGGGAGGGGGCCGCCGCTCGTCATCGCGCAACGGCCGTCGGTCCTGCCCGGCCCTGCGGCCCGGCCTTCGGCGGGGTGTGGGGCGGCCGGTCCCGGCGGCGCCCTTCGGTTCCGCCTTGCCGCCGGAGGTCGGTTGGGGCGATGCGCCGACCCGACCCGGTGCCTCAGCTGCCGCTCTCGACCTTCTTCTTCAGCCCTTCGAGGCCACCCTTGTAGACGCCGGTCACCGCCGCGATCGCCGCCTCGTCGTTCAGCTCCGGCGGCGGGTCGTTGTTGGGGTAGCCGCGATAGAAGGCGCCGCGCCACTCGACCTTCGACTTGGCGCCGCCGTCGACCGGGGTCACGGTGAGCCAGGAGGAGTAGTTGGTGACGGGCAGGACCTTCACGTCCACCTTCTCGATCCGGTACATCAGCATGAACTTCTCGGGCTCGTATTTGGCGACCACCTCGTCGATGGTGCCGCCGCCCTGCAGGGTGAGCGTGCGCTTGGCGTCCACCGCATTGCCGCCGGTGCCCTCGGTCTTGGTGACGGCCGGATGCCAGCTCATGTCCTGGAAATTGCCGAGCACGGCCCAGACCTTGGCCGGCGGTGCGTTGATCTCGATGGTCTCGGTGACCTTCTGGCGGGTCGGGCCATGGGCCTGCGCGCCAGACGAGGCAAAAACGGCGGCGGCGGACAGGGCCGCGGCGACAAGCGTCATCTTCATCATTTCCATCCCGGAGCAGATTTTCGAACCGGACTTCATGTCCGTTGCTCCGCAGTCTAGGGATAGAATCGGCGTTCGTGAACTCTCCCAGGCGTGAAGAATCGACGCGGCCGAATTCTTAGAGAATCTTAAGAAGATTCCTTGAGCACTTTCAGGAACGCCGTGCCGAAGGCTTCCAGCTTGGCGGCGCCGACCCCCTTGATGCCGGCGAGCTCCGAGCGGGTGCGTGGGTGCTCCACCGCCATCTCCTCCAGCGTGCGGTCGGCGAACACCACATAGGCCGGCACGCCGCGCTCGGCGGCGAGCTCGCGGCGCAGCGCCTTCAACCGGCCGAGCAGCGCCGCCTCGGGCGGGGCGAGCTCCGGCGCCTCCGCCCGGCCCGGCCGCTCGCGCTTCACCTTCGAGGGCGCGCGGAGCGTGAAGGCGCGGGTGCCGGCCAGCACCGCCTTGCCGTGATCGGTGAGGTTCAGCGCGCCGAAGCGCTCGACATCGGCATGCAGCGCCCCGGTGGCGACCAGCTGGCGCAGCAGCGCCCGCCATTCGGCGGCCGGCCTATCGGCGCCGGCGCCGAAATCGGCGAGCTTGTCATGGCCGCGGGCGCAGACCTGGTCGGTGCGCTGGCCGGTGACCACGGAGGCGAGATAGGCGGCGCCGAAGCGCTCGCCGGTGGCGCGGGCGAGGCGCAGGACGAGCTCGGCCTGCTTCGAGGCATCCACCACCTTCGGCGGGTCGCGGCAGACGTCGCAGGCGCCGCAGGCCTTGGCGCGCTCGCCGAAATAGCCGAGCAGCACCGCGCGCCGGCACGTCACCGCCTCGCAGAAGCCGACCAGCGCATCGAGCCGGCGGGCTTCCACCAGCTTGCGCTCGGGGGCGGAATTCTCCTCGTCGATGAAGCGGCGGCGGGTGGCGATGTCGCCGGCGGAATAGAGCAGATGCGCCTCGGAGGGCTGGCCGTCGCGGCCGGCGCGGCCGATCTCCTGGTAATAGGCCTCCAGGCTGCCGGGCGCGTCGGCATGCAGCACATAGCGCACGTCGGACTTGTCGATGCCCATGCCGAAGGCGACGGTGGCGACCATGACGATGCCGTCCTCGGCGAGGAAGGCTTCCTGATTGGCCGCGCGGGCCTCCGGCGAGAGCCCGGCATGATAAGGCAGGGCGCGCATGCCGGCCGCGACCAGCCGCTCGGCGGTCTCCTCCACCTTCTTGCGGGAGATGCGGTAGACGATGCCGGCGACGCGGGGGCGCGCCTTGACGAAGCTCTCGATCTGGCGGGCCGGGTCCTTCTTCTCCTCCATGCCGATGAAGATGTTCGGCCGGTCGAAGCCGGAGACGAAGACCCGCGCCTGCCCGCCGAACAGCCGCTCGACGATGTCGCCCTGCGTCGCCTTGTCGGCGGTGGCGGTGAGGGCCACCAGCGGCACCTGCGGGAACATCTCGCGCAGCCGGCCGAGGCCGAGATATTCCGAGCGGAAGGAATGGCCCCATTGCGAGATGCAATGCGCCTCGTCCACCGCGACGAGCCCGAGCTGGAGGCGGGACAGCGCGGAGAGCATGCGCTCGGTCATCAGCCGCTCGGGCGCGAGATAGAGCAGGCGGACCTCGCCGGCGGCAACGCGGCGCCAGATGGCGACATTGTCCTCGCGCGGCTTGCCGGAATGGATGGCCTCGGCGGCCACGCCCTGCAGCTTCAGCGCGTTGACCTGGTCGTCCATCAGCGCGATCAGCGGCGAGATGACGATGGTGAGCCCGCCGAGCGCCAGCGCCGGCAGCTGGTAGCACAGCGACTTGCCGGCGCCGGTGGGCATCACCGCCAGCGTCGGCACGCCGGCGAGCACCGCGTCCACCACCTCCTGCTGGCCGGGGCGGAAGCGGTCGAAGCCGAACACCTCGGCGAGGATCGCCATCTTGCGCGCCTCGACCTCGCGCGGCAGCACGCCGGACCCGTGCGAGGGGGAGGGGGACACCGCCACGTTCATCGCGCGGGGGTTCCGCTGCCACGAGATTCGGCGGCGCGGCCAGATCTCGCGGCGCGAATCGCGGCGGCTGCGCTATGGAGGACGGAGGCGTCGGTCGACATCGGGCGGCGCTTTCCTCGATCACGTGAGGCGTGAGCCTTTTCCCGATCGGCACAGGTCGCCGGTCGGGCAAGGCGCAGGCGGAGAATCAGTGCGCATGGCGCTGGAGCTGACCTTCGGTTTAACCCTAGTCGCGCTGCTGTTCGAGGCCGCTATCGGCTATCCGGGCATCCTGTACGAGCGGATGGGCCATCCGGTGATGTGGGCGGGGCGGCTGATCGACTTCCTCGACAGCCGCTTCAACCTCGATGACGACCCGCCGCGCGAGCGCAGGATCGCCGGCATCGTGTCGCTGGCGGCGCTGCTCCTGGTATGCGCCGGGGCGGGGCTGATCGCGCAGAAGGCGCTGCTGCTGATCCCGCTCGGGTTCGTCTGGGTCGCGTTTCTCGGCTCGACGCTGCTGGCCCAGCGCAGCCTCCACGAGCATGTGGCACGGGTGGCCACGGGGCTCGATGCCGGCCTTGCCGAGGGGCGGGCGGCGGTGTCGATGATCGTCGGGCGCGATCCCGATGCGCTGGACGAGGCGGGAGTGTCGCGGGCGGCGATCGAGAGCCTGGCGGAGAACTTCTCCGACGGCATCGTCGCCCCGGCCTTATGGATGGCGGTGGCCGGGCTGCCGGGCATCTGCCTCTACAAGGCGGCGAACACCGCCGACAGCATGATCGGCCACCGCAACGCGCGCTTCACCGATTTCGGCTGGGCGGCGGCGCGGTTCGACGACCTGGTCAACCTGCCGGCCTCGCGGCTGGCCGGCGGGCTGATCGTGGCGGCGGCCCTGCTGATGCCGGGCGCCTCCGCGAAGGGGGCGTGGACGGCGCTGCGCCGCGATGCGCGCCACCACCGCTCGCCCAATGCCGGCTGGCCGGAGGCGGCGCTGGCCGGGGCGCTCGGCATCGCGCTGGCCGGGCCGCGCGTCTATGGTGGGCGGCTGGTGGCGGACGGCTTCATGGGCACCGGCGGGCGGCGCGACTGCACGGCGGACGACATCCGCCGGGCGCTGCGGCTGTACCGGATCGCCGACGGCCTGCTGATCGCGCTCGCGGCCGCGGGGGCGGCGCTGTTCTGGGCGTTCTGAGGCGGGCGGCGGCAGGACGGCCGAGCCGGACGGCACCGGCTCACGGCGCTCGCCGCTCCGCTTTCGTGACCGGCCGCGACCGGGATCGTCAAAGAAACGCGCGGGTTCCGGCGTCCGATGGCGGCTTCCGAAACGGGAGGCGACAATGACCAAATTAGCTCTCTACGTGCCGCTGCAGGCGAAGCCGGGCAAGGAGAACGAGGTCGCGGATTTCCTGCGCTCGGCCTTGCCGCTCGTCGATGCGGAGGCGGGTACCGTCAGCTGGTTCGCCATTCAGGAAGGGCCTTCGTCCTTCGCCATCTTCGACACGTTCGACGACGAAGGCGGACGGGAGGCGCATCTCAACGGCAAGGTCGCGGCGGCGCTGATGGAGAAGGTGAGGCAGGGCGAGCTGTTCGCCAAGCCGCCGGAAATCTTCAAGCTCGGCATCCTCGCGGACAAGCTGCCGAAATGACGCCCGCCGCCGGCCGCCCGGCCTATCCCGGACGCGCGATCTCCAGCAGCCGGTCGAGATCCATGTGGCGGGAAAGATGCTCGGCGAGGGCGTCCAGCGTCGCCTCGACGCCGGCCTCGTAGTCGAGGCCGCTCGGGGCGGCGCCGAGACGGGCGAGCCAGGCGGAGCGCTGGCGGTCGTCGGCGAACAGGCCGTGCGCATAGGTGCCGACGATGCGGCCGTCGGCCGAGATCGCGCCCTCCGGCGAGGGAGCGTCGGGGTTGGCGCCGTCGATATGGGCGAAGGGGCGGGCGCGGTCCTCGCCCTCGGTGGCGCCCATGTGCATCTCGTAGCCGTGGAAGGGCATGCCGTCGGCGCTGACCCCGGTAATGGCGATCAGCCGCTTTTCCGGCGTCAGCACGGTGTCGACGGCCAGCAGGCCGAGGCCCGGCACCTTGCCGGCCGGGCCTTCATAGCCGGAGGGATCGTCGATGGTACGGCCGAGCATCTGGTAGCCGCCGCACAGGCCGAGCACCCGCCCGCCGCGCCGCGCATGCGCGGCGATGTCGATGTCCCAGCCGGCGCGGCGCAGGTCGGCGAGATCGGCGATGGTGGATTTCGAGCCGGGCAGGATGACGAGGTCGACATCGCCCGGCAGCACCTGGCCGTCGCGCAGGCGGATGAGATCGACGGCCGGCTCGGCCTCCAGCGGGTCGAGATCGTCGAAATTGGAGATGCGCGGCAGGATCGGCACCGCGATGCGCAGCCTCGCGCCCGGCTTGCGGGCGGGGGCGACGTCGAGCGCGGCGGCGTCCTCGGCCGGCAGCCGGACGGCGTCGTGGAAGAACGGCACGAGGCCGAGCGCCTCCCATCCGGTGCGGCGGGCGATCTCCTCCATGCCGGGGGCGAACAGCTTCGGGTCGCCGCGGAAGCGGTTGACGAGGAAGCCGCGGATCATCGCCGCGTCGGCGGGGTCGATCACCGCCCGCGTGCCGACCAGGCTGGCGATGACGCCGCCGCGGTCGATGTCGCCGATGAGGATCACCGGCACGCCGGCGGCGCGGGCGAAGCCCATATTGGCGATGTCGCCGGCGCGCAGGTTGATCTCCGAGGCCGAGCCGGCGCCCTCCACCAGGATGAGGTCGGCCTCGGCCCTCAGCCTGCCGAAGCTGTCCAGCACCGAGGCGAGCAGCGCCGGCTTGAGCTTCTGGTACTCGGCGGCGCGGGCATTGCCGCGCGAGCGGCCCTGCACCACGATCTGCGAGCCCATCTCGCTCTGCGGCTTCAGCAGCACCGGGTTCATGTGGACGCTGGGGGCCACGAAGGCGGCGCGGGCCTGCAGCGCCTGCGCGCGGCCGATCTCGCCGCCGTCTGCGGTGACGGCGGCGTTGTTCGACATGTTCTGCGGCTTGAAGGGACGCACCCGCAGCCCGCGCCGGGCGAAGGCGCGGGCGAGGCCGGCGACGATCAGCGACTTGCCGACATCCGAGCCGGTGCCCTGGAACATCAGTGCCAGCGGACCCGCGAAGGCGCTCATCGGGCGCCCCCGCGGGACATATGCGCCGGCGGCGCGGCGATCAGAAGCGGCCGGATTCCAGATATTCGACCCGGCGTTCGAGATTGGCCTCGCGCACCATGGACGGGATCAGGAACAGGTCGATGATCTGGCCGATGCCGAGAAGGCCGAAGGTGAGCAGCCATAGCGCGCCGGTCCAGTAGCGGCCGGCATAGAAGCGCTGGATGCCGCACACGCCGATGAGGCAGAAGAACCAGAAAATATAGGCGACGGGTGTCGAGCGCATCGCAGCGCGTCTCCATCTCAAAGCCACGCCGCGGGAGCCGGCGTCGGAGTCGAGATAGGAACGACGCTGCGGAATTTCGAGGGCGGCGCGGCGGGGCAGCCGCCGAAATCGGCGGCATCATCAGAATTCGATGCCCTTCTGCGCCTTCACCCCGGCTTTGAAATGGTGCTTCACCAGCGCCATCTCGGTGACGAGGTCGGCGGCCTCGACCAGTTCCGGCTTGGCGTTGCGGCCGGTGACGACGATGTGGAGGCCCTCGCGGCGGGCAGCGAGCGTGGCGACCACCTCGTCGAGGGGGAGGTAATCGTAGCGCAGGGCGATGTTGAGCTCGTCGAGGATGACGAGGCCGATTCCGGGGTCGGCCATCAGTTCCTGCGCCTTCTCCCAGGCGCGGGCGCAGGCGGCGATGTCGCGGGCCTTGTCCTGCGTCTCCCAGGTGAAGCCCTCGCCCATGACGTGCCATTCGACGCGCGGGCCGAAGGTGAGGAGCGCGTCGCGCTCGGCCGAATGCCAGGCGCCCTTGATGAACTGCACGACGCCGACGCGGCCGCCGATTCCCTCGTCGGGATGGCCGAGCACCCGCAGCGCGAGGCCGAAGGCGGCGGTCGACTTGCCCTTGCCGGGGCCGGTATGGACGATGAGCAGGCCCTTCTCGACGGATTTCGACGCCACTTCGGCGTCCTGCACCGCCTTGCGCTTCGCCATCTTCTCGCGATGGCGCGCCGCGTCCTCCGGCGTGATCCCCGAATGCGCGATCTCGGCGGGCAGCAGGTCGGGCCGGGTTTCGATCATGGCGTCACCTTCACGGGCGCTTAACCGGCACCGGAATGCCGGCGACCATGAGCACCACCTCGTCGGCCAGCGCGGCGATCCGCTGGTTGAGCCGCCCCTGCGCGTCGCGAAAGCGGCGGGCGAGCGCGTTGTCCGGCACGATGCCGAGGCCCACTTCGTTCGACACGATCACCAGCGGGCCGTCATGGGCGAGCAGCGCCGCTTCCAGCACCGCCGATTCCATGTCGAGATCGGCATCCGCCAGCATGCGGTTGGAGAGCCACAGCGTCAGGCAGTCGATGAGGACCGGCGCGCTGGCCGGCAGGTCGGACAGCGTGGCCGCGAGAGCGTGCGGGGCGTCGCGCGTGTGCCAGCCCTCGCCGCGGCGGGCGCGGTGCACGACGATGCGGTCCGTCATCTCGGTATCGTAGGCCTCCGCCGTGGCGAGGTAGAACCACGGCGGAGGGAACTGCTCCACCCGCGTCTCGGCATGGCGGCTCTTTCCCGAACGCGCGCCGCCGAGGACGAGGGTGATGGGCATGGCGCCGCCTCGCTGCCTCAGGCCGTGCGGGCGCCGAGGCGCGGACGCAGCCAGCCGGAAAGGCCGCCGAGCAGCACCCAGAACAGGAAGCTCGCCGCCACCGAGGCGACGACGAAGCTGTGATGCAGCGATTCCGGGATCGGGCTGTCATGGCTCGCCGGCTGCGGCGCGCCGACGACATGCGGGGCGAGGATAAGCGCGACGCCCAGCGCCGCCAGCAGCGGCGAGCGGCCGAACACCATCAGCGCGAGGCCGGCCGCGGTGGCGGCGGCGGTGCCGACCCACCAGATCTGCCGGTCCATGAGATCGGCGGCCGGCATCGCCGGCAGCTCCGGCGGCAGGCCGAGGCCGGGGGCGAGGGTGAACACCGCGAAGCCGGCAAGGCCCCACAGCACGCCTTCGCGCCAGCTGGACACGCCGCCCTTCAGCTCGCTCGCCGCCACCAGCAGCAGGCCGAAGCCGAAGGCGGTCAGGATGGTGGCGAGGAGCGTATAGGTGTTGCGCTCGAAGCCGTCGGCGGGCGCCCATTCGTCGCCGTCGCCGTGATCATGGGCCGGCGCGGCGGCGTCATGGGCGTGCGCGGATTCCAAAGCGTGCGTGGTGCCGCCGGCCACGGTCGTGCCGTGGTCATGGGCGGCGGGCGCCGCCTCGGCAGCCGCCGGGACTGCAGTCGCCGGGACTTCGGCGTTCTCGAAGGTCTCGGCCTCGAGGATCAGCGGCACGGTGGTGGTGAGATGGACGGCGGTGGTGACGACGCCGGTCGTCAGGCCCGCCACGACCGCGACGAGCAGAATGGTCCTGAACAAAGACATGGAAGTTCCCCTCAGTGGCAGGGGAAAGCGTTGGCGTGGCGCACGTCGTGCGTCGCATTGTGCGCGGCGGCGATGTGGGAGAAGCCGACGCCGCCGATCACGAAGACGCCGAGCAGGGCGGCGAAGGTGATGGCGAGCGCGCGCGAGGCCGGGGTCTCGATGGCGGTTTCAGTGGCGGAATGCGGACGGGAAGCGTGGACGCTCATGACGGTCTCCTTGATGCCCTCCACCCGAGGGCCAGGGGTTAGGTCGACGGCCGGTCTCCTGGCTTGCGGGTCGTCGCCTCGTCCCTCCGCCTTCCCGGCGCGGACGCCAGTGGCCAGTAGAGGAAGGCTCGCCGCTTACAGTTGCGGGGGCAGCCACGGATTCGGCCGTTCTCCCCAGGGAGACCGGCCCCACCGCGTTCCCGTCTTGCGTCCCGTGCGAACCACGGGAACCGTCGACTGGGTCCAACTATACCGGCCCGCGGGGGCGCCGCAATGGCAAACTCCGCCGGCCTGGCCGGCGCCTCGGGACGCGATTTGCCGGGGCCGACGCCGATGACGGCTCGCCCGGAGGCCGTGGCGCTCGCATCCGCCCGCGTTGACATTCCCCCGCGGCGCTCCTTTAGTGGCGGCGACCGACGGTTCCTTCCCCTTGCCGGGAGGGACGAAGAGGGAATGCGGTGAGGCGGGCCACGCGAGCGGCCGGCCGATTCCGCGGCTGCCCCCGCAACTGTAAGCGGCGAGCCCGAGCCACAGGCCACTGGAGCGATCCGGGAAGGCGGCGATGAGGGCGACGACCCGCGAGCCAGGAGACCTGCCGACGGTTCGGTCGCGTTTGCCGGCGGGGTGCCCGGCGGGCGGGTGATGCCGCCGTCCTTCTCAGGTTCGGGCGGCTTGCGCGGGAAGCCTCCCGCGACCGGCGCGCCCCGAATCGCCATCGAGCCGTCGGAGACGCCCGCATGACCACCCCTGCCACCAGCCTCGCCCGCGTGCCCTGCACCATCGTCACCGGCTTCCTCGGCGCCGGCAAGACGACGCTGATCCGCCATGTGCTGGAGAATGCCGGCGGCCGACGGCTGGCGGTGATCGTCAACGAGTTCGGCGATGTCGGCATAGACGGCGAGATCCTCAGGGGCTGCGGCATCGAGAGCTGCCCGGAGGAGAACGTCGTCGAGCTGGCCAATGGCTGCATCTGCTGCACGGTGGCCGATGATTTCGTGCCGGCGCTCGACCTCATCCTGTCCCGCGTGCCGAGGGTCGACCATATCCTGATCGAGACCTCCGGCCTCGCGCTGCCCAAGCCGCTGGTGCAGGCCTTCCACTGGCCGGCGATCAGGAGCCGGGTGACGGTGGACGGCGTGGTCGCAGTGGTCGACGGCGAGGCGCTGGCCGCCGGCCGGGTGGCGCATGACCATGACGCGCTGGCCGAGCAGCGCAGCGCCGATGCCTCGCTCGACCATGACGACCCGATCGAGGAAGTGTTCGACGACCAGATCGCCTGCGCCGACCTGGTGGTGATGACCAAGGCCGACCTGATCGACGAGGCCGGCGCCGCCCGCGCCCGCGCCGCGCTCGATGCCGAGCTGCCGGCCGGCGTCCGGGTGGTGAACGTGACCGGCGGCCGGCTCGACCCGGCGGTGCTGCTCGGGCTCGGGATCGGCACCGAGGACGACATCGAGAACCGCCGCACCCATCACGACGACGAGCTCGACCACGACCATGACGATTTCGACAGCTTCATCGTCGAGGTGCCGGAGATCGACGATCCGGCGGAGTTCTCCGCACGGGTGGCGAAGGCGGCCGAGGCGGCGGATGTGCTGCGGGTGAAGGGCTTCCTCGCGGTGTCCGGCAAGCCGATGCGGCTGCTGGTGCAGGCGGTCGGGCCGCGCGTCGCGCATCATTACGACCGGCCGTGGGCCGCCGGCGAGCGCGCCGGGCGGCTGGTGGCGATCGGCCTCAAGGGGCTCGACCGGGCGAAGGTGGAGGGCATCCTCGCCGGCGTGGTCGAGGCGGCCTGAGGGCGTTCCATGGAGAGGCGCACGCCCGAGCTGGTGCTGTTCGACATGGACGACGTGCTGTGCCGCTCCGACAAGGTGGCGCGCGTCGCGGAACTGGCGCGGCTCGGCGGGCGCACGCCGGAGGCGATCTTCGCCGACATCTGGGGCAGCGGCTTCGACGGGCTGGCCGATGCGGGGCTCATCGATGTCGACACCTATCTCCGGGGCTATGGCGAGCGCGTCGGCTATCCGCTGACCGTCGACGAATGGGTGGCGGTGCGCGCGGCCTCGATGACGCCGTCGCCCGCCGTGCTGGAACTGGTGGCGCGGGTGAAGCGGCATGCCCGCATCGCCGTGCTCACCAACAATACGCGGCTGGTGACCGACCATATTGCGGCGATGTTTCCCGCGCTGGTCCCGCTGTTCGGCGCCGACATCTACCCTTCCGCCCGCTTCAGCGCCGCCAAGCCGAGCCCGGCCTGCTACCTCGGCTGCCTCGCCACGCTGGGCGTGGTGCCGGAAGCGGCGCTGTTCGTCGACGACCTCGAGGCGAATGTCGACGGCGCCCGCGCGGCGGGGCTGGACGCGGAGCGCTTCACCACGCCGGAGGCGCTCGCCGAGGCGCTGGCGCGGCGCGGCCTGATCCGGGCCTGAGGCGATGCATATCCTCTCCACCACCAACGCCACGCTCGACGACCTCGCCGAGCCGGTCGACCTCGCGCAGGCGCCGGCCGGGATGGTGGTGGCCTCGTTCGCCGACAGCGACCTCGCCGCGCTGGCGCGGGCCTACGAGCCGGGCGACGGGGCACCGAGCCTCGCGCTCGCCAATCTGCGCGAGCTGAAGCACCCGATGTCGGTGGACCTGTGGGTCGACCGGCTGGCGCCGCATGCGAAGATCGTGCTGGTGCGGCTGCTCGGCGGGCTCGACTGGTGGCGCTACGGCGTCGAGCGGCTGGCCGAGGCGGCGCGGCGGCACGGCTTCATTTTGGCGGTGCTGCCGGGGGAGGATCGCGACGACCCGCGCCTCGCGGAAGCCTCGACGCTGCCGGCGGCGGAACTGGCGGGGCTGCTCGGCTATTTCCGCGCCGGCGGACCGGACAACATGCGGGCGCTGCTGGCGGCGCTGGCAAGGCTGACCGGCCGCGCGGTGGAGGTGCCGGACGCGGTGCCGCTGCCGCTGGCGGGGGAATATCGGTGGAGGCCTATCCCCGACGCTCTCGGGGACAGGGCTTCGGGCGACGGACCTGCTGTCGCCGGCGCCGGTGAAGCGGGCCGGGGAATGCGGGGGCGGCAGGCGGTCGTCCCGGTGATCTTCTATCGTTCGCTCTTGCTGGCCGGCGACGCGGCGCCGGTGGATGCGCTGTGCGCGGCGCTGGCGGTGCGGGGGCTCGACCCGCAGCCGATCTTCGTCGCCAGTCTCAAGGACGCGCAATCGGCGGATTTCCTGCGCCATGTGCTGCCGGAGACGGCGCCCGCCGTCATCGTGACGCTGACCGCCTTCGCCGCCGCCGAGGCCGGCGAGGCGAGCCTGCTCGACCTCACAGACGCGCCGGTGCTGCAGGCGGTGGTCGCCACCACCCGGCGGGCGGCGTGGCGGGAGGGGATGCGCGGGCTCGCCAGCGCCGACCTCGCCATGCATGTGGTGCTGCCGGAGATCGACGGGCGGGTGCTCGCCGGGGCGGTCTCGTTCAAGGACGCGGCCGATGCGGCTTCCGGCTTTACCCATCTGCTGAACCGGCCGGAGCCGGAGCTGATCGCCGCGCTGGCCGACAAGGTGGCGGCGCTGGCGCGGCTGCGCATGACGCCGGCGGCCGAGCGGCGGGTGGCGATGCTGATGCCGGACTATGCCGGCGCGGCGGGACGCACCGGCTGGGCGGTGGGGCTCGACGTGCCGGCGAGCATGCTGGCGGCGCTGCACGACATGTGGGCGGCGGGCTATCGGGTCGCGGACGTGCCGGTGGACGGGCGGGCGCTGGTGGAGGGGCTGCTCCCTCTCCCTGCCGGGGAGGGGGCTGGGGTGAGGGGGGCTGTCGAGCCGGCCTTGGAACGGCCCCTCACCCAACCCTCTCCCCGGCGGGGAGAGGGCTTTGCCGGCGCGGCGCTCTCTCGCGCGCATTACAAACGCCTCGTCGCCGCACTCCCGGTCGGGGCAATGGCAGCGGTCGACGCCGCCTGGGGGCCGCCCGAGGACGACCCCGACTTTGTCGACGGCGGCTTCCGCTTCCGCGCCATCGCCTGCGGAAACGTCACCGTCGCGCTGGCGCCGGATCGCGGCTCGATGGCCGAGCGGCGGGCGCAGTATCACGACCCGGCCCTGCCGCCGCGCCACGCGCTGGTCGCGTTCGGACTGTGGATGCAGCGGGAATTCGACGCGCTCGTCCACATGGGCGCGCATGGCACGCTGGAATGGCTGCCGGGCAAGCAGGTGGCGCTGACCGGCGGGTGCTTCCCGCAGATCGTGCTGGGCGCCCTGCCGGTGGCCTATCCGTTCATCGTCTCCAATCCCGGCGAGGCGGCGCAGGCCAAGCGGCGCATCGCGGCGGTGACGCTCGGCCATCTGCCGCCGCCGCTGAAGGAGGCCGGACTCGACGGCGACGCCCGCGACCTCGAACGCCTGCTCGACGAATATGCGCAGGCCGACGGGCTCGACCGCCGCCGCCGCGAGAAGCTGGCGACGCTGATCGTCGAGGAGGCGCAGCGCAGCGGCCTCGCCGGCGAGGCGAGGCTGGGCGGCGCCGAGGGACCGGACGAGGCCTTGCGCCGCATCGATGCCTGGCTGTGCGACCTGAAGGAACTGCGGCTGAAGGACGGCTTCCATATCTATGGGCGCGGAGCTTGCGGAGCGGCTGAGCGCGACGGGCTGCTGGCGGCGCTCGACGGGCGACGGGTGAAGGCCGGCCCGGCGGGAGCGCCTGCGCGCGGGCGAACGGATGTCCTGCCGACCGGGCGCAACCTGTTCACCGCCGATCCGCGCGGCCTGCCGACGCCGACCGCGATGGACCTCGGCCGGCTCGCCGCCGAGGAGGTGGTGCGCGCCTATCTGCAGGCGCATGGCGACTGGCCGCGCGCGCTGGTGCTCGACCTGTGGGGCAGCGCCAGCCTGCGCACCGGCGGCGAGGAGATCGCGCAGGGGTTGGCGCTGATCGGCGCGCGCCCGATATGGGACCCGCAGACCGGGCGGGTGACCGGCATCGAGGTGCTGCCGCCCGCCGCGATGGGGCGGCCGCGCGTCGACGTCACCTTCCGCATCTCGGGGCTTTTCCGCGACCTGTTCCCGGCGCAGATCGCGCTCATCGATGCCGCCCTGCGCGCGGTGGCGCGGCGCGACGAGCCGGCGGAGGAGAACCCGCTCGCCGCCGAGGGCGAGGGCGCGCTGCGCATCTTCGGCACCGCGCCGGGCGCCTATGGCGCCGGGCTCGACGCGATCTCCGGCGAGCGGGACGAGGCGCAGGCGGGCGCCGCCTATCTCGCCAGTGCCTCGCATGCCTATGGCGGGCCGGAAGCTGCGGCGCGGCCGGCGGGCGACGCCTTCGCCGCGCGGGTGGCGGCGGCGGACCTCATGGTGCACGGGCAGGACGATCCCGGCCGCGACCTGCTGGAGGGCGATGCCGACCTCGCCTTCATCGGCGGCTTCGCGGCGGCGGCGAATTCGATGGGGCGGATGCCCGACCTGGTGGTGCTCGACACCTCCGACCCCGCCCGGCCGGCGGCGCGCCCGCTCGACCAGGCGCTGGCGCGGATCGTGCGGCGGCGCGTGGCGCCCGGATATGTCGCCGGTCTCCTGCGCCATGGCCCGCGCGGGGCGGCGGAGATGGTGGAGACCGTCGACCGGCTGATCGGCTTCGCCGAGGTGACGCAGGCGGTGCCGGGCCACCTGATCGACCTGATCCATACCGCCTATGTCGGGGATGCGCGGGTGCGGGATTTCCTCGCCGCCCAGTCGCCGGAGGGCGCGCGATTCGTGGCCGGGCGGCTGGCATCGGCGCGGCGGCGCGGGCTGTGGCACCCCAGGCGCAACGATGTCGGCGCCGATCTCGACGCGCTGGCCGGGGGTGAGATCGGGCACGGGACCGGGGAGGCGGCGCAATGAGCCTCGCCGATCTCAGGCGCGGGGCGTGCCCGACCCTGCCGGAGCCGATGCCGACCGGCGACGGGCTGCTGGCCCGCCTCGCGCTCGTCGAGCCGATGACGCCGCAGCAGGCCGCCGGGCTGGCGGCGCTGGCCCGCGCGTGCGGCAACGGCATCGTCGAGGTGACGGCGCGGGGGAAGCTGCAGGTGCGCGGGCTCGACCGCGACGGCGCGGCGCGGCTGGCCGAGGGCGTCGGCGCGCTCGGGCTCGGCCTGCGCGAGGGGCTGGCGGTGGAGATGAGCGCGCTTGCCGGGCGCGATCCCTCGGCGGCCTTCGACCCGCGCCCGCTGGCGGCGGCGATTTCGCAGGCGGCTCATGTCAGCGGGCTCGCCGCCCGGCTGGCGCCGAAGGTGAGCGTCGGCATCGACGGCGGCGGGCATCTCGGGATGTCCGCGCGCGATCTCGACATCGGCGTGACGCCGGCCGATGGCGGCTACCGGATCCTGGCGGCGGGCGCGGTGCTCGGCCGGACCCGCGCGGCGGCACCGGTGGTGCTGGGATTGCTGGAGCGGCTGGCTCGCCTCGGCGACAGCGCGCGGATGCGCGACCTGCTGCGCCTGGAGGGAGCGGCGGCGCTCGGCGCCGGGCTGGAGGCGGTCGACGCCGGCGGCACCATGCCGGGCGAGCCGGTGGGGCGGCATCGTCTCGCCGACGGATGGGCGCTCGGGCTGGGGCCGGCCTTCGGGCAGATGGAGGCCGACGCGCTGGCGGGGCTGGCGGCGAAGGCGGGCGAGCTCGGCGCGCGCTTCGTCGAGCCGGCCGGCGGGCGGGCGCTGCTGATCGGGCCTCTGGACACGGTTGGGGCCGACGAACTGTCGCACTGGGCCGGGGCGGCGGGCTTCATCGTAGCAGTGGACGACCCGCTGCGGCGTGTGGCGGCCTGTTCCGGCGCCCCGGCCTGTGCATCGGCGCACCTGCCGACGCGGGCCCTCGCAAGGCGGCTGGCGCCGCTGGCGCGGGGACGCAGCCTGCATGTCTCGGGCTGCGCCAAGGGCTGCGCGCATCCCGGCAGGGCGGACGTCACCATCGTGGGACTGGACGGCGGGGCCGGGATCGTGGTCGAAGGCACCCCGCGCGATGCGCCGGCGTGCGTCGTGCCTTACGACCGTCTCGCCGGGGTCGCGCGCGAGCTGCTGGAGCGAGACATTCTGGAGGAGCGGGCCATTCTGGAGATTTGCCGTGGCTAACGATTATATCCGCGACGGCGACGCCATCTATCGGCGCTCCTTCGCCATCATCCGCGCGGAGGCCGAGCTCGGCCGCTTCACGCCGGAGGAGGCCGACGTCGCGGTGCGGATGATCCATGCCTGCGGGCTGGTGGAGGCGGCGCTCGCCATCGATTTCGCGCCCGACCTCGTGCGCACCGCGCGCCGGGCGCTGGCCGATGGCGCGCCGATCCTGTGCGACGCGCAGATGGTGGCGCATGGGGTGACGCGCGCGCGTCTGCCCGCCGGTAACGAGGTCGCCTGCACGCTGCGCGACCCTGATGTGCCGGGGCTGGCGGCGCGGCTCGGCACCACGCGCTCGGCGGCGGCGCTGGAATTGTGGCGGGACAAGCTCGAAGGCGCGGTGGTCGCCATCGGCAACGCGCCCACCGCGCTGTTCCACCTGCTCGACATGCTGGATGCCGGGGCGCCGCGGCCGGCGGCGATCCTCGGCATTCCGGTCGGCTTCGTCGGCGCGGCGGAATCCAAGGATGCGCTGGCGGCGGGCGATCACGGCGTGCCGTGGCTGGTGGTGCGCGGGCGGCTCGGGGGCAGCGCCATGGCGGCGGCGGCGGTGAACGCGCTGGCGAGGGCGGGGATATGACGGCGGGTTCCCTGATCGGCGTCGGCCGCCTCATAGGGGTAGGGGTGGGGCCGGGCGACCCGGAATTGATGACGCTGAAGGCGGTGCGGGCGCTCGGGCAGGCCGACGTGGTCGCCTATTTCGCCAAGCGCGGCAATGCCAGCCATGCGCGGGCGATCGCGCATCCGCATTTCCGCGCCGGGGCGGTGGAACTGCCGCTCGACTATCCCGTCACCACCGAGATGCACCGGCATGACGAGGCCTATCGCGCCGCGATCACCGGCTTCTACGACGACAGCGCGCGGGCGGTGGCCGAGCATCTCGACGCCGGGCGGAAAGTGGCGGTGCTCTCGGAGGGCGACCCGCTGTTCTACGGCTCCTACATGCACCTGCATGTGCGGCTGGCGACGCGCTATGAGACGCAGGTGATCCCCGGCGTCACCGGCATGTCCGGCTGCTGGTCGCAGGCCGGCGCCCCGATCGCGCAGGGCGACGACGTGCTCGCGGTGCTGCCCGGCACGCTGGACGAGGCCGAGCTGGCGCGGCGGCTGAAGGAAGCCGACGCGGCGGTGATCATGAAGGTGGGGCGCAACCTGCCGAAGATAAGGCGGGCGCTCGACGCCGCCGGGCGGCTCGAGCGGGCGCTCTATGTCGAGCGCGGTACCATGGAAGGCGGCGGCTGCGTGCCGCTGGCCGGGCGCGACGAGGCGCCGGCACCCTATTTCGCCATCGTGCTGGTGCCGGGATGGAGCGGGCGCGCATGAGCGGCTCCACACCCGGCTTCCTTGCGGTGATCGGCCTCGGGCCCGGAGAGCCGCGCTACCTGACGCCGGAGGCGGCGGAGGCGCTGGTGGCGGCCGAGGCGGTCTATGGCTATGGACCCTATCTCGACCGGGTGCCGGCGCGGGAAGGGCAGAGCCGGCACCCCTCGGACAATCGCGTCGAGCTGGAGCGGGCCGGGGCGGCGCTCGCCCATGCGGCGGCGGGCGCGAAGGTGGCGATGGTGTCGGGCGGCGATCCCGGCGTGTTCGCCATGGCGGCGGCGGTGATCGAGGCGATCGAGGCGGGGCCGGCCGAATGGCGGGCGCTGGACATATCCATCGTGCCGGGCATCACCGCCATGCTGATGGTGGCGGCCAGGGCCGGCGCGCCGCTGGGGCATGATTTCTGCGCCCTCTCGCTGTCGGACAATTTGAAGCCGTGGGATGTCGTCGAGCGGCGGCTGCGGCTCGCCGCGCAGGCCGGCTTCGCGATGGCGTTCTACAACCCGGTGTCGAAGGCGCGTCCCTGGCAGCTCGACCGGGCGTTCGAGATCCTGCGCGAGGAGCTTCCCGCCGGCGTGCCGGTGATCTTCGGCCGCGCGGTCGGGCGTGCCGACGAGCGGCTGGCGACGGTGCCCCTGGCCGAGGCCGAGGGCGCGATGGCCGACATGGCGACCTGCATCCTCGTCGGCACGGCGGCGACGCGGACCGTCGCGCGGCCGGGCCTGCCGGACCTCGTCTACACGCCGCGCCGGATGGGCGCATGAAGGCGGGTCTCGATCCAGGCGAGGGCGTCTTCCACCGTCGCGGCGGCGGGTACGTCCGGGCGTTCCGGCCGGGCGAGCAGCACGACCGGCAGGCCGAGCGCGCGGGCGGCTTCCAGCTTGGCGTAGCTGGCCGTTCCACCGCTGTTCTTGGCGAGGATCACCTCGATGCCGTGCGTTTTGAACAGATCCGTCTCGGCCTCAGGCACGAAGGGCCCGCGGTCGAGCACATAATCGGCGTGCGGCACGGCGAGCGGCGGCTCGACGGGGTCGACGCTGCGCAGCACGTAGCGATGCTGCGGCGCCGCCTCCAGCGCGCGCACCTCGTTGCGGCCGAGCGCGACGAAGACCCGCCGCGGGGCCGCTCCGAGAAGCGCGAGGGCGGCGGGGAGATCGGGGGCCTCGCGCCAGTCGTCGCCGGGACGCGGCGTCCAGGCGGGGCGGGCCAGCGCCAGCAGCGGCACGCCGGTCCGCCGGGCGGCCTCGGCCGCATTCCGCGACATGGCGGCGGCGAAGGGATGGGTGGCGTCGACCAGCGCGTCGATCTGCTCCGCGCGCAGATGCGCCATGAGCCCTTCCGCGCCGCCGAAGCCGCCGATGCGGGTCGGGGCCGGGTAGCCAAGCGGGTTGCGCGTGCGGCCCGCAAGCGACACGCTGAGGGCGATGTCGGGGCGGGTGCCCAGCGCCTCGACCAGTTCGCGCGCCTCCGACGTGCCGCCGAGCACGAGCAGGCGGAACGGGCGGGAGGCGGCGGGATGAGGATGTGTCATGCCGGATGCTGAAACCATGGCGGCGGACAATGCGTCGGCGGGCGTCTGGTTGTCCATCGTCGGCATCGGCGAGGATGGCCTCGACGGGCTGTCGGCGCGGGCGCGGGCGCTGATCGAAGGTGCCGACGTGGTGTTCGGCGGCGCGCGGCATCTGGCGCTGGCGGAGGCCGCCATCCGGGGCGTGGCGCGGCCGTGGCCGAGCCCGTTCGAGGATGGGGTGCGGCAGGTGCTGGAACTCGCCGGCGACAAGGTCTGCGTGCTCGCCTCCGGCGATCCATTCCTCCACGGCGTCGGCTCCGTGCTGGCGCGCCATGTGCCGGTGGCCGAGATGGAGGTGGTGCCGGCGCCCTCCGCCTTCAGCCTCGCGGCCGCCCGGCTCGGCTGGGCGCTGACCGAGACGACGTGCCTCTCCGCGCATGGCGGGGCGGTGGCCGGCCGGGCGGTGGAGGGCATCCGCCGGCATTTGCAGGATGGGCGGCGCCTGCTGGTGCTCACCTCCGACGCCGAAGGACCGGGAGCGATTGCGGCGCTCTTGGCTTCGAGCGGCTTCGGCGGCTCGCGCCTCCATGTGCTGGAGGCGCTGGGCGGCGCGCGGGAGCGGGTGCGCGCGGCGCCGGCGGAGGGGTTCGCGCTGGGCGACGTCCACCCGCTCAACCTCGTCGGCATCGAGGTGGCGGCGGGAGAGGGGGCGCGGGCGATCCCGCTGACGCCCGGCCTGCCGGACGAGTGGTACGAGAATGACGGGCAGCTGACCAAGCGCACCGTTCGCGCGGTGACGCTGGCGGCGCTGGCGCCGCGCCGGGGCGAGCTCATGTGGGACATCGGCGCCGGGGCGGGGTCGGTCGGTATCGAATGGATGCTGGCGGACCCCTCGCTTGCGGCCATCGCCATCGAGGAACGCCCCGAGCGGGCGGCGCGGGTGCGGCGCAATGCCCTGGCGCTGGGGGTTCCGGGCCTGCGCATCGTCGAGGGCGCGGCGCCGGACGTGCTTGCCGGGCTGCCGGCGCCGGACGCGATCTTCGTCGGCGGCGGGGCGAGCGAGGCGGGCGTGCTGGACGCGGCCATCGAGGCGCTGAAGCCGGGCGGCCGGCTGGTCGCCAATGCGGTGACGCTGGAGACCGAGGCGGTGCTGCTGGCGCGGCACCGGGCACTGGGCGGCGAGCTGGTGCGGCTGTCGGTGGCGCAGGCGGCGCCGGTCGCCGGGATGACCGGCTGGCGGCCGGCGATGCCGGTGACGCAATGGGCGTGGGTGAAGCCGATGCGGGTGACACCGTGATCGTGGCCGGGGTCGGCAGCCGGCGCGGGGTGACCGCGCAGGAGGTGAGCGCAGCGGTGCGCGGGGCGCTGGAGCGCTACGAGGTGAAGCTGTGCGACATCTCGCTGATGGCGACGCCGGCGCTGAAGGGCGGCGAGGCCGGCATCATGAAGGCGGCGCTCGATCTCGGGCTGCTGCTGGTGCTGGTGCCGCAGACGCAGATGGAGGCGGCCGGCACGCGGGCGATGACGCATTCCGAGCGGGTGGTGGCGCTGATGGGCGTGCCCTCGGTGGCGGAAGCCGCGGCGCTGGCGGCGGCGGGGCGCGGCTCGACGCTGGTCGGCCCGCGCTTCGTATTGGGATCGGTGACCTGCGCGCTGGCGCGGGAGCGGGAAAAACAGTGAGCGCGGCAAGGTGATTGTGCATTTCATCGGGGCGGGGCCGGGGGCCGCCGACCTCATCACCCTGCGCGGGCGCGACCTGATCGCCCGCTGCCCGGTCTGCCTCTATGCCGGCTCGCTGGTGCCCGCCGAGATGCTGGGCTGGTGCCCGGAGGGCGCGCGGATCGTCGACACCGCGCCGCTGTCGCTCGACGAGATCGAGGCGGAATATGTGCGGGCGCAGGCCGCCGGGCAGGATGTGGCGCGGCTGCATTCCGGCGACCTGTCGATCTATTCGGCGGTGGCGGAGCAGATGCGCCGGCTCGACCGGCTCGGCATCGCCTATACGCTCACCCCCGGCGTGCCGGCCTTCGCGGCGGCGAGCGCCCTGCTCGCCCGCGAGCTCACCGTGCCGGGCGTGGCGCAGAGCGTGGTGCTGACGCGCATCTCGGGCCGCGCCTCGGCGATGCCGGAAGCGGAGAGGCTGGAAGCCTTCGCCGCCACCGGGGCGACGCTGGTGCTGCATCTCGCCATCGCCGCGCTGGAGGAGGTGGTGGCGCGGCTGATGCCGACCCATGGCGCCGGTTGCCCGGCGGCCATCGTCGTCGAGGCGAGCCGGCCGGGCGAGCGGGTGATACGCGGCACGCTGGGCGATATCGTGGCGCGCCACGCCGCCGCGCCCGCCGAGCGGGCGGCGCTGATCCTGGTGGGGCGGGCGCTGGGCGCGGACGGGTTCCGCGAGAGCGCGCTCTACGATCCGCATTACCAGCGCCGTTTCCGGGGGCGGGAATGAGTGCAGGGGACGCCCGGATGGGCATCGTCGCACTTTCCCTCTCCCCGTCGGGGAGAGGGGGCAGGCCATGCCCTCTCCCCGCTCGCGGAGAACTTGCATGAGCGCCCGCGCCCTCATCATCGCCGCGCCGCGCTCGGGATCGGGCAAGACCACGGTGACGCTGGGAATCGTCGCGACGCTGGCGCGGCGGGGGGTGAAGGTGCGGGCGGTGAAATCCGGGCCGGACTATATCGACCCGGCCTTCCACGCGCAGGCGAGCGGCCGGCCGGGGCTCAATCTCGACAGCTTCGCCATGCGCCCCGACCTCGTCGCCGGATTGCTGGCGGAGGTGGGGCGGGAGGCGGAACTGGTCATCATCGAGGCCTCGATGGGCCTGTTCGACGGCATAAGCGGCGAGGCGGGGCGCTCTGGAGCGGCGGCGGACCTGGCGGCGCGGTTCTCGCTGCCGGTGGTGCTGGTGATGGACGTCTCCGGCCAGTCGCAATCGGCCGCCGCGGTGGCGCGCGGCTTTGCCGGGCACGACCCGGCGGTGCGCATCGCCGCCGCCGTGCTCAATAAGGTGGCAAGCCCGCGCCACCGGGCGCAGGTCGAGGAGGCGATGGCGGCGCTCGGCCTGCCGGTGATCGGCGCCGTGCCGCGCGATGCGGCGATGGGGCTGCCGGAGCGCCATCTCGGCCTGGTGCAGGCGGCCGAGCATCCGGCGCTCGCCGACCATCTCGACCGGCTGGCGGCGATGGCGCAGGCGCATATCGACCTCGACGCGCTGCAGGCGCTGGCGGTGCCGCTCGATCTCGCCGCGCCGCTGCGGCCGGCGCTGACGCCGCCGGGCCAGCGCATCGCGCTCGCGCACGACATCGCCTTCGGCTTCGCCTATGAGCACCTGGTCGCCGGATGGCGTGCCGCCGGGGCGGAGGTGGTCGGCTTCTCGCCGCTCGCCGACGAGGCACCGGAGCCGAGCTGCGACGTGTGCTGGCTGCCGGGCGGCTATCCCGAGCTGCATGCCGGCCGGCTCGCCGCCGCCGGGCGGTTTCGCGCCGGCATGGAGCGCTTTTCCGCGGCAAGGCCGGTGCATGGCGAGTGCGGCGGCTACATGGTGCTTGGCGAGGCGCTGGAGGATGCCGAGGGGACGACCCACCGCATGCTCGGGCTGCTCGGCCATTCCACCAGCTTTGCCCGGCGCCGGCTCAATCTCGGCTATCGACGGGTCGAGACGCTGGCCGGCTCGCCGCTCGGCCCGGCCGGGACGAAGCTGCGCGGCCACGAGTTCCATTACGCCAGCGTCACGCAGCCGGGCGAGGATGGTCCGCTGGTCACGCTGGCGGACGGACAGGGCAGGGGGATGGGGCCGGCCGGCAGCCGGCGCGGCCTCGTCTCCGGGGCCTTCTTCCATGTGATCGCGCAGGAGTAAGCCATGACAACGATCTCCACGACGTCTTCCACCCCGTTCCGCACGCCGTTCCGCCGGCTCATCGTTCTTCTCGCCGGGATCTATGGCGCGGCCGGCGTCGGCCTCGCGGCGGCGGCGGCGCATGCGGTGCCGGATGCCAGCCTGTCGACCGCCGCCACCTTCCTGATGATCGGCGCGGCGGCGCTGGCGGCGGGCGCGGCGCTGGCGATCGCGGGCGGCCGGCGCTGGTCCTTCGCCGATGCCGGTGCGGGGCTGATCGCGCTGGGCACGGCGTTGTTCAGCGGGGCGATCGCCGCGCGGGTGTTGTGGGATACCGTTCTTTTTCCTATGGCCGCGCCGACCGGCGGCACTATGCTGATGATCGGATGGGCCGCGCTGGGATTGGCGGCCTTCGAGGGAGCGCGCCGCGGCGCATGAGGTTTCGTATCAGTTGGCCAAAAGGTTGCATGGCGTCCGTGGGTATATGCCGGACCTCTGGTCCGGCCATGCGGACGGGGCGGGCGGCCGATCGCCAGGGGAGCGCAAGGCGCACATGACAGTCGAAGTCGAGAACAAGATGCTGGACAAGCTGGAGACGGCACCCCGGGCGCCGGGCTCCGCCGGCGACGATGTCGCCAGGTTCCGCACGGCGGTGATTGCCAAGCTGACCTATGCCGTGGGCAAGAATCCAGCGGCGGCCAGCGACCGTGACTGGTTTCTCGCCACCGCCTTCGCCACCCGCGACCGCATCGTCGACCGCTGGGTGACTTCCACGCGCCAGACCTATTCGGAGGGCCGCAAGCGCGTCTATTACCTGTCGCTGGAATTCCTGATCGGGCGGCTGCTGTTCGACGCGCTCACCAATCTCGAAATGCTGGAGACGGTGCGTGCGGCGCTCGGCGACCTCGGCGTCGATCTCGACCGGCTGCGGCAGGTGGAGCCGGACGCGGCGCTCGGCAATGGCGGCCTCGGGCGGCTCGCGGCCTGCTTCATGGACAGCATGGCGACGCTCTCCATCGCCGCCTACGGCTACGGCATCCGCTACGACCACGGCCTGTTCCGCCAGGTGATCAAGAACGGCTGGCAGCAGGAATATCCCGAGGACTGGCTGTCCTTCGGCAATCCCTGGGAATTCGAGCGGCCCGAGGTGACCTACGATGTCGGCTTCGGCGGCTCGGTCGAGGCGATCGCCATCGGCGGCGAGCGCAAGAAGCTGGTCTGGCATCCGGGGGAGACGGTGGAGGCCGTCGCCTACGACACGCCGATCGTCGGCTGGCGCGGCCGGCATGTGAACACGCTGCGCCTGTGGTCCGCCCGCGCCACCGACCCGCTGCGGCTCGACGCCTTCAACCAGGGCGACCATATCGGCGCGCTCGCCGACCAGGTGAAGGCCGAGGCGATCTCCAAGGTGCTCTACCCGAGCGACGCCACCCCGGCCGGCCAGGAATTGCGGCTGCGGCAGGAATATTTCTTCACCGCCGCCTCGCTGCACGACCTGATGCGCCGCCATGTCGACACGTTCGGCGACGTGCGCTCGCTGCCCGACAAGGTGGCGATCCAGCTCAACGACACCCACCCCGCCATCGCGGTGGCGGAACTGATGCGCGTGCTGGTCGACGAGCACGACATCGAATGGGCGCAGGCCTGGGACATCACCAACCGCACCATCTCCTACACCAACCACACGCTACTGCCCGAGGCGCTGGAAACCTGGCCGGTGCCGCTGATGGAGCGGGTGCTGCCGCGCCACATGCAGATCATCTACCAGATCAACGCCCTGCACATCGAAGCGGTGCGCAAGGAATTCCCCGGCGACGACGCGCTGCTCTCCTCGGTGTCGCTGATCCAGGAGGATCACGGACGGCGGGTGCGCATGGGCAACCTCGCCTTCCTCGGCTCGCATTCGATCAACGGCGTCGCGGCGCTGCACAGCGAGCTGATGAAGGTGACGGTGTTCAAGGATTTCTACCGCATCTTCCCGGAACGGATGAACAACAAGACCAACGGCATCACCTTCCGCCGCTGGCTCAACGAGGCCAACCCGGCGCTGACCAGCCTCCTGGTCGAGGTGTGCGGGCCGCAGGTGCTGGACGACCCCTCGGCGCTGAAGAAGCTGGAAGCGCTCGCCGGCGATTCGGCGCTGCACGACCGGCTGGCGGCGACGCGCCGGCAGAACAAGGTGGCGCTGGCGCGCCTCATCCGCGACCGGATGGACATCAAGGTCAATCCCGGCGCGCTGTTCGACGTGCAGATCAAGCGCATCCACGAATATAAGCGCCAGCTGCTCAACGTGCTGGAGACCATCGCGCTCTACGACGCGATGCGGGCCAATCCGGCCAGGAACTGGGCGCCGCGGGTGAAGATCTTCTCCGGCAAGGCGGCGGCCAGCTACCACATGGCGAAGCTGATCATCAAGCTCGCCAACGACGTCGCCAGGGTGGTGAACGACGACCCCACCGTGCGCGACCTGCTCAAGGTGGTGTTCCTGCCGAACTACAATGTCTCGCTCGCCGAAATGATCATTCCGGCCGCCGACCTCTCCGAGCAGATCTCCACCGCCGGCATGGAAGCCTCCGGCACCGGCAACATGAAGATGGCGCTGAACGGCGCGCTGACCATCGGCACGCTCGACGGCGCCAATGTCGAGATCAAGGAGCATGTCGGCGACGACAACATCTTCATCTTCGGCCTCACCGCCGAGGAGGTCGAGCAGCGCCGCGCCGCCGGCATCGACGAGGCCTCCGCCATCGCCAATTCGCCGCATCTGAGCGAGGTGCTGGACGCGGTGGAATCCGGCGTGTTCTCGCCCGACGAGCCGGACCGCTTCAAGCCGCTGGTGCAGGCGCTGCGCCACCACGACTACTTCCTGGTGACGCCCGATTTCGACGCCTACTGGGATGCCCAGCGCCGGGTCGACACGCTGTGGAACAACCGCCCCGGCTGGTGGACCTCGAGTGCCATCAACACCGCCAACATGGGCTGGTTCTCCTCCGACCGGACGATCTCGGAATATGCCCGCGACATCTGGAACGTGCCGGTGCTGCAGATGCGATGACGCGGCCGCGGCGGGGCGCCTTCCGGCGGCGGGCGTCCCGCACAGGTTAAGTGACGGCAGGGTGTGGACTTATTGCGGGCGGTGGAGGAACCTTCTCTGTGATCGGTTCTTGAAGGAACGGATCGGGCGCTGGAAAGGTCTTCGAGTATGCATGCGTGGCAGGCCCCGGACCGGGAAGTCGACGCGCTGGTCGACGGCCGGTATCACGACCCGTTCGGGCTGCTGGGTCCCCACGAAACCGCCGATGGCCTTGTCATCCGGGCCTTCGTACCCGAAGCCGAGACCCTCGACGCCTTCGACATCGACGGTGCGCATATCCTGACGCTGGAGCGCCGGCGCGACGCCGGCTTCTTCGAGGGGCTGGTGCCCGGCCGCCCGGCCTGGGCGCGCTATCGGCTGCGGGCGCGAAACGGCGGCGGTGAATGGTGGCTGGACGACCCCTATGCCTTCGCGCCGGTGCTCGGCGCGATGGACGACTATCTGCTGATCGAAGGCACCCATACCCAGCTCTACGGCCGGCTGGGGGCGCATCTGTGCGCCCATCAGGGGGTGGGGGGCGTCGCCTTCGCGGTGTGGGCGCCCAATGCCGCGCGGGTCTCGGTGGTCGGCGACTTCAACGCCTGGGACGGGCGCCGCCACCAGATGCGCAAGCGCATCGACAGCGGGCTGTGGGAGATCTTCGCTCCCGGCCTCGCCGAGGGGGCGATCTACAAATACGAGATCGTCGCGGCCGACGGGCGGCTGCTGCCGCTGAAGGCCGACCCGTTCGGCTTCCGCGGCGAGTTCCGCCCGGCCACCGGCTCGGTGGTGGCGCGCACCGACGGGTTCGACTGGCACGACGCAGAGCATGTCGCCGCCCGCGCGCAGGGCGAGGCGCGGCACAGGCCGATGTCGACCTACGAGGTGCATCTCGGCTCCTGGCGGCGCGGCGAGGACAACCGCTTCCTCTCCTATGACGAGCTCGCCGACCAGCTGGTGCCCTATGCGGCATGGATGGGCTTCACCCATATCGAGCTGCTGCCGGTCTCCGAGCATCCGCTCGACGCGTCCTGGGGCTACCAGCCGATCGGCCTGTTCGCCCCGACCAGCCGCTTCGGCGACCCGGCCGGCTTCGCGCGCTTCGTCGACCGGGCGCACCAGGCCGGGCTGTCGGTGATCCTCGACTGGGTGCCGGCGCATTTCCCCACCGACATTCACGGCCTCGCGCATTTCGACGGCGGCCCGCTCTACGAGCATGCCGACCCGCGCCGCGGCTTCCAGCCGGACTGGAACACCGCGATCTACGATTTCGGCCGGCGCGAGGTCGCCAACATGCTGACCGCCAACGCGCTCTACTGGCTCGACCGCTTCCATGTCGACGGGCTGCGCGTCGATGCGGTGGCCTCGATGCTCTACCTCAACTATTCGCGCAAGGACGGCGAATGGACGCCGAACCCGGACGGCTCCAACGACAACAAGGACGCGGTCGCCTTCCTCCAGCGCACCAACGAGACCGTCTATGCCGAGCACCCCGGCACGGTGGTGATCGCCGAGGAATCCACCTCATGGGCGGGGGTGTCGGCGCCGGTCTATGCCGGCGGCCTCGGCTTCGGCTTCAAGTGGAACATGGGCTGGATGCACGACACGCTGGATTATCTGGCGCTCGACCCGGTGTACCGGCCCTGGCACCACGACCGGATCACCTTCGGCATCACCTACGCCTTCTCGGAGAATTTCGTGCTGCCGCTCTCCCATGACGAGGTGGTGCACGGCAAGGGCACGGTGCTCTCCCGCATGCCGGGCGACGACTGGCAGCGCTTCGCCAACGTGCGCGCCTACTACGCCTTCATGTGGGCCTATCCCGGCAAGAAGCTGCTGTTCATGGGCCAGGAATTCGCCCAGCGCGGCGAATGGAGCGAGGAGCGCTCGCTGGACTGGCACCTCGTCGGCATGGGTCCGCACCATCGCGGCGTGCAGCTTCTGGTGCGCGACCTCAACCTCGCCTATCGCGAATTGCCGGCGCTGCATACCGGCGACTGCGACCCCTCCGGCTTCCGCTGGCTGGTGGTCGACGACAGCGCGCAGTCGGTGTTCGCCTGGCTGCGCACCGCCGGCGAGGACGACGCGCCGGTGGCGATGATCGCCAATTTCACCCCGGTGCCGCGCCCGTTCTATCGGCTCGGCCTGCCGCGCGCCGGGCGGTGGCGGGAAATCGTCAATACCGACAGTGCAGACTATGGCGGCTCGGGGACGGGCAATCTCGGCGGGGTGATCGCCGAGGACGTGGCCGCCCACGGCATGCCGGCCAGCGCCGAACTGGTGCTGCCGCCGCTCGCGACGCTTTACTTGAAATGGGAGCCGGGGTGAGCTTGCGCTCGCTCGGGTGAGGAAACGCCAAAGTCCAACGCGACGATCAAGGAGAAACGACAAAATGGCCAGGCCGACGGTTAATGCGCCCCTCGCCCGCACGGCGATGGCCTATGTTCTCGCCGGCGGACGCGGTAGCCGGCTGATGGAACTGACCGACCGGCGCGCCAAGCCGGCGGTCTATTTCGGCGGCAAGTCGCGGATCATCGACTTCGCACTGTCCAATGCGCTGAATTCCGGTATCCGCCGCATCAGCGTCGCCACCCAGTACCAGGCGCACAGCCTGATCCGCCACATGCAGCGCGGCTGGAACTTCTTCCGCCACGAGCGCAACGAGAGCTTCGACGTGCTGCCGGCAAGCCAGCGCGTCTCGGAGACGATGTGGTATCTGGGAACGGCGGACGCGGTCTTCCAGAACCTCGACATCATCGAGGCCTACGACACCCGCCACATCATCATCCTGGCCGGCGACCACATCTACAAGCAGGACTATGAAGTCATGCTGCAGGATCACGTCGACAAGGGCGCCGACGTGACGGTGGGCTGCCTGGAGGTGCCGCGCCTGGAGGCGAGCGCCTTCGGGGTGATGCATGTCGACCAGAACGACAGCATCATCTCCTTCCTGGAAAAACCGAAGGACCCGCCCGCCATGCCCGGCCAGCCCGACAAGGCGCTGGCCTCGATGGGCATCTATATTTTCGAGACCAAGTTCCTGATCGACCAGCTGCGCCGCGATGCCGCCGACCCGCTGTCGACGCATGATTTCGGCAAGGACATCATCCCCTATATCGTCAAGCACGGTAAGGCGAGCGCGCACCATTTCTCGCGCTCCTGCGTGCGCTCGGACATGGAGACGGCGCCCTATTGGCGCGATGTCGGCACGGTGGACGCCTATTGGGAGGCCAATATCGACCTCACCGGCATCGTGCCGGAGCTCGACCTCTACGACCGCGACTGGCCGATCTGGACCTATAGCGAGATCACCCCGCCGGCCAAGTTCGTGCATGACGACGAGGGCCGGCGTGGGCAGGCGATCTCCTCGCTGGTGTCGGGCGGCTGCATCGTGTCGGGCTCCTCGCTGCGCCGGGCGCTGCTGTTCACCGGGGTGCGGGTGAATTCCTACGGCTCGATCGAGAATTCGGTGGTGCTGCCCTATGTCGAGATCGGCCGTTCCGCCCAGCTCAAGAACGTGATCATCGACGCGCATACGCGCATCCCGGAGGGACTGGTGGTCGGCGAGGACCCCGAGCTCGACGCCAAGCGCTTCCGCCGTACCGACAAGGGCATCTGCCTCATCACCCAGTCGATGATCGACCGGATCGAAGCAGAGGGATGACGCACGGCCGTTCCGGCGGCATCGGGGGCAGGCAATCAGGGGCGGGCAGGGCATCGTGTCGGAGCTGAAACTTCTTTCCGTGGTGTCGGAAATCTATCCGCTGGTGAAGACCGGCGGCCTCGCCGACGTTGCCGGAGCGCTGCCCGCAGCGCTGAAGGCGCAGGACATCGCCACGCGCACGCTGATTCCCGGCTATCCCCGGGTGATGGCGGCGATCGGCGGGGGCGAGACGGTGCACCGCTTCGACGATCTGTTCGGCGCTCCGGCGCGGCTGATCGCCGCCAGCGTCGCCGGGCTCGACCTGTTCGTCATCGACGCGCCGCATCTCTACGACCGGCCCGGCGGACCCTATACCGGCCGGGACGGCCGCGATTTCCGCGACAACGCCCAGCGCTTCGCCGCGCTCGGCGTCGTCGCCTCGGGGATCGGGCTCGGGCTGGTGCCGGCCTTCGTGCCGGACATCGTGCACGCGCATGACTGGCAGGCCGGCCTCGCTCCGGCCTACCTGCACTATGCCGGCGGACGGCGGCCCGGCACGGTGATGTCGATCCACAACATCGCCTTCCAGGGCCAGTTCCCCGCCAGCATCGCGCCGCTGCTCGGCCTGCCGGCGCATGCCTTCTCCATCGACGGCATCGAATATTACGGCACCGTCGGCTATCTCAAGGCTGGCCTGCAGCTTGCCGACCGCCTCACCACCGTCTCGCCCGGCTATGCCGGCGAGATCCTGCAGCCGGAGGCCGGCATGGGCCTCGAAGGGCTGCTCAACGGCCGGCGCGGCGTGCTCTCCGGCATTCTCAACGGCCTCGACGAGGCGGCGTGGGATCCGGCGACGGACAAGCTGATTCCGGCGCCGTTCGACGTGAAGCGGCTGAAGGCGCGCTCGGCCAACAAGGCGGCCCTGCAGGCGCGCTTCGGCCTGCCGCTGCGGCCGGACGCGCTGCTGTTCGGCGTGGTGAGCCGGCTCTCCTGGCAGAAGGGGCTCGACCTGCTGATGGACGGGCTCGGCACGCTGATCGACATCGGCGCGCAGCTTGTCGTGCTCGGCAGCGGCGACCCGCTTCTCACCGAGCGCTATGCCGGCGCGGCGCGGGCCAATCCCGACCGGGTCGGGGTCGAGTTCGGCTATGACGAGGCGCTGGCCCATCTCATCCAGGCGGGTTCCGACGCGCTGCTGGTGCCCTCGCGCTTCGAGCCCTGCGGCCTCACCCAACTGGCGGCGCTGCGCTATGGCGCGCTGCCGGTGGTGGCGCGGGTCGGCGGCCTCGGCGACACGGTGATCGACGTCAACGAGATGGCGCGCGCGAGCGGTGTCGGCACCGGGGTGCAGTTCTCCCCGGTAACGGTGCCGGCGCTGCAGACGGCGCTCACGCGCACCGACGCGCTGTGGCAGGACAAGGCGCTCTGGCGCAAGCTGCAGCGCAACGCCATGACGACCGACGTCTCGTGGAACCGCGCCGCGGGCGCCTATGCCCACCTGTTCCGCGCCCTCGCTGCGGAGCGGGCCGCGTGAGCGACTGGCTGCTGTCGGCAGGGCGGCCGGAACCGCTCGGCGTCACGATCGAGGGCGACGGGGCGAATGTGGCGGTGTTCTCCGCCAACGCCACGCGGATCGAGTTCTGCCTGTTCGACGCCACAGATACCGAGATCGCCCGGCTTCCGCTGCCGGAGCGCAGCGGCGACGTGTTCCACGGCCACATAGCCGGCGTGATGCCGGGCATGCGCTATGGCCTGCGCGCCTTCGGCCCCTGGGAGCCGGCGCGCGGGCATCGCTTCAACCCGTACAAGCTGCTGGTCGACCCCTATGCGGTCGAGCTCGACCGGCCCTTCGCGCTCGACGCGGCGATGGTCGACCAACGCGCCCATGGCGCCGGCGAGGACGAGGCCGACAGCGCCGCCTTCGTGCCGAAGGCGATCGTGCGGGCGGAGGAGGAGGGTACGCGGCGCCCGGCCTTCGACTGGTCGGGCGAGGTGTTCTACGAGCTGCATGTGCGCGGCTTCACCAGGCTGCATCCGGGGATGGCGCCGCCGCTGCGCGGCACCTTTGCCGGCCTCGCCGAGCCCTGCGCCATCGAGCACCTCGTCAAGCTCAGCGTGACCACGGTCGAACTGATGCCGGCCATGGCCTGGATCGACGAGCGGCACCTGCCGTCGCTGGGGCTGACCGATTACTGGGGCTACAACCCGGTCGTGTTCGGCGCCCCGGACCCGCGCCTGGCGCCCGGCGGCTTCGCCGAGGTGCGGCGGGCCGTCGAGGCGCTGCATGGCGCGGGCATCAAGGTGGTGCTCGACGTGGTGCTGAACCATACCGGCGAGAGCGACGTGTTCGGCCCGACGGTGAGCCTGCGCGGGCTCGACAACGCCACCTATTACCGCCACGCCGCCGGCGATCCCGGCCTGCTGATCAACGATGCCGGCACCGGCAATACGCTGGCGCTGGAACGGGCGCCGGTGCTGCGGCTGGCGATGGACATGCTGCGGCGCTGGGCCGGCACCGGGCTCGACGGCTTCCGCTTCGACCTCGCCGCGACGCTGGGCCGGCGGCCGGACGGCTTCGACCCGGAGGCGCCGTTCTTCGCCGCGATGGCGCAGGACCCGATGCTGCGCGACCTCGCGCTGATCGCCGAGCCGTGGGACATCGGGCCGGGCGGCTACCAGGTCGGCAATTTTCCGGCCGGCTGGGCGGAATGGAACGACCATTTCCGCGACACCGCGCGGCGCTTCTGGCGCGGCGAGCCGGGTCGGGTCGGCGAGCTCGCCACCCGGCTCGCCGGCTCGGCGGACGTGTTCGCGCCCCGGCGGCGGCCCTTGTCGCGGGCGATCAATTTCGTCACCGCCCATGACGGCTTCACGCTGATCGACCTCGTCTCCTACTGCGCCAAGCACAACGAGGCGAATGGCGAGGGCAACCGCGACGGCACAGACGCCAACCATAGCTGGAACCACGGCGTCGAGGGGCCGAGCGACGATCTCGATGTGACGGCGCGGCGCAGTGCCGATTGCCGGGCGCTGCTGGCGACGCTGCTGGCGGCGCGCGGCACGCCGATGCTCACCATGGGCGATGAATGCGGGCGCTCGCAGCTCGGCAACAACAACGCCTATGCGCAGGACAATATCCTGACCTGGCTCGACTGGACCAAGGCGGATGAGGGCCTCGCGCGGTTCGCGGGCCGGCTGGTGGCGATCCGCCGGGCGCATCCGGCGCTCACCGGCGCGGCGCCGCTGACCGGGCGGCCACTCGATGCCAGCGGCATCGCCGATGTCGAGTGGCGGGCGCCGGACGGTGGGCCGGTCGGTTGGGAGAATGCCGAGACGCGCGCGCTGGTGGCGGTGTTCTACGCGCCTTCCCCGGAAGGGGCGGGCGACCGGGTGGTGGTGGCGCTCAACGCCTCCGACGCGACATTGCCGCTGATACCGCCGGAGCCGCGCGACGGTTTCCTGTGGCGGCTGGCCGCCGATACGTCGCGGCCGGAGGCCAATGCGGAGGAGGGGCCGTTCGCGCTGCCGGCGCGTTCGGTGCTGATCCTCGTCGAGGAGGCGGCGCCGGGCGTGCCGCGTCGCATGGCTGATCCGGCGCTGCTGGAGAAGCTGGCGGCGGCCGCCGGCATCGCGAACGATTGGTGGGATGTCGGGGGCACCCATCATCCGGTGAGCGACGACACCAAGCGGGCGCTGCTGGCGGCGCTCAGGCTGCCCGCCGGGACGGGCGGCGAGGTGCAGGGCAGTCTTGCCGCGCTTTCCGACGAACGCCACGGCCGCGACCTGCCGCCGGCGCTGGTGGTGCGCACCGGCGGGGCGACGTTGACGCTGGGCGGCGCGGCGGCCTCGAGCGGGCGCAGCCTCGATCTGCATATCGCGTTGGAGGAGGGCGGCGAGCAGGTTCTGCGCATCCGCCCGGAGGACGGCGAGGCGCGCGAGGTGGCGCGGCCGGACGGGCGGCTGGCGCGCGAGCGCCGCATCGGCCTGCCGGAGCTGCCGCCGGGGCGGCACGAGCTGCGGCTCGGCACCGCGCAATGCCGGCTGACCGTGGCGCCGCGCGGCGGCTATCTGCCGCCGTCGCTGGAGGCGAGCGGGCGCGTGTTCGGGCTCGCCGGCCATCTCTATACGCTGCGCCGGGCGGGCGCCGACCACGGCATCGGCGATTTCACCGCGCTGGCCGAGCTCGCCGAGGCCGTCGCCGCCGAGGGGGCGGCGACGCTCGGGCTCAATCCGCTGCACGCGCTGTTCCCGCAGGACCGCGAGCGGGCGAGCCCCTACCACCCCTCCGACCGGCGTTTCCTCGACCCGATCTATATCGACGTCGCGGCGCTGGCGGGGCCGGCGGCGGTGAATGCGGCGCTGGAGGCCGGGCAGGGCGCCTTCGCCGATCTCGCGGTCCGGCCGGACGTCGACTATTCCGGCGTGTGGACGGCCAAGCGGGCGGTGCTGGAGGCGGCCTTCGCCGCGACCGGCGCGGCGCAGGACCCGGAATTCACCCGCTTCGTCGCCGAGGGCGGGGCGGCGCTGCAGGGATTTGCCGCCTACCAGCTGCTGGCGCGGCGCTTCGCCGGGCAGGGGTGGTGGGACTGGCCGGACGGTCTTGCCGACGCGCACGGAGCGGCGGTCGCCGAGTTCGCCGCCGCGCATCGGCAGGAGATGCGCTTCGAGCTGTGGCAGCAATGGATCGCCGACCGCCAGCTCGGCGCGGCGGCGGCGCGCGCGGGGCAGGCGGGACTGTCGCTCGGCTTCTATCGCGACCTCGCGGTCGGCACCGCGCCGGACGGGGCGGAGGCCTGGGGCGAGGCGGAGTCGCTGATGACCGGGGTGAGCGTCGGCGCGCCGCCCGACCCGCTCGGGCCGGAGGGGCAGAACTGGAACCTGCCGCCGCTCGACCCGCTCGCCATGGCGCGCGACGGCTATCGCGGCTATGGACGGCTGCTGGCCGCCAATATGCGCCATGCCGGAGCGCTCAGGATCGACCATGTGATGGGCCTGCGCCGGCTGTTCCTGCTGCCGCAGGGCGCCAGCGCCGCGGAGGGCGCCTATCTCGCCTATCCGTTCGCCGACCTTGCCGGTCAGGTGGCGCTGGAGAGCGCGCGCGCCCGCTGCCTCGTGGTGGGCGAGGACCTCGGCACCGTGCCGGAGGGCATGCGCGGCGAGCTCGATCGCGAACGGATGCTGTCCTACAAGGTGCTGTGGTTCGAGCGGCAGGGCGAGGGCTTCGCGCCGCCGGACCAGTATCCGGCGCTGGCGGCGGCCTGCGTCTCCACTCACGACCTGCCGACGCTGGCCGGCTGGTGGGACGGGGTCGATCTTTCCGAGCGCCTCGCGCTCGGCCTCGACGGCGAGGCGGGATTCGAGGCCGGTCTCGCCGAGCGGGCGCGGGAAAAGGCCCGGCTCGGTGCCGCCCTGCTGCGCGAGGGGCTGATCGACAGCGTGCCGGCGGAGGGCGCGGCGCTGGACCCGGCCTTCCTCGCGGCGGTGCATGCCTATATCGCCCGTACTCCTTCGATGATCGCGCTGGCGCAGATCGACGATCTCGCCGGCGAGACGGTGGCGGTCAACCTGCCGGGCACCGATCGCCAGCGGCCGAATTGGCGGCGGCGGCTGTCGACGCCGCTCGACCGCGTGCTGCAGACGCCGACGGCACGCCTGGCCCTGGAGGCCATGCGCGCCGCGCGTTAGACCGCCGCCCGCCGGTCAGGGCGCCGGAGGAGTGGCGGGCGCCGGGCTCGGCGTGCCGGGCGTGGTCTCCGGCGTCGGGCCGGGGACGGTGGGCGCCGGAGCTGCCGGGGCTGCCGGCGCGGTGGTCGAGGGGGCGGGCGCTGCCGGGGCCGGCTCGGGCGCGGCCGGTGCCGGCATGGTGGAGGCCGGCGGCGTCGGCGCTTCGGTCGGCTGCGGCGTGGTGCGGCCGGAGAAGTGCACCGCCGCATAAAGGGCGATGATCAGCAGCACGGCGGCGGCGATCAGGGTTGTGGTGCGGCTCATGGACCGTCTCCGTTCGTCTAATGCGCCCGTGATGAAATTTTTCATTGTCGTAACGTGCGTGATAGACCAAAGTTCCAGATCAGTGGTCCCGGCGGCCGGCTCCGGCCGTCGCCGGGAGACCGATCGAGCCGCGAAAAGCGGCCGGGGTCCCGCCATCGCTCCGGCGGCGGGATGTCAGGGGAGGAGAACATGATGCCGCAGGCCGAGTTCGACATCGTCACCCTCTCGCCGTCCACGGTGCGGGTCATGCATCGCGTGGCGCACCACATCTACGAGTTCTCGGTGGTCGATGACGGCTGCGGCCGGCGCGTGGTCTCGCAGGGACCGTCGATCCATTTCGGCAAGGAGGGCCAGGTCGCGGCCTGGAACCTCGTCGCCGAGGCCGAGCGGGTCGCCGCCGAGGTCGCCCGCCGCACCGGGATGATCGACTGACGGCCGGCGCACGCCTCGCTTTCCCCACCGCATCAGTCCGCCGCCCCGGCTTTGCCGGGTGCGGCCGCAAGGGTTTCGGCATCCCGCCACTGGCGTCTCGCGCCTGATCATGTATATGGACGAATATATGATCAGGGGAGACGCTGCATGTCCCATATCCGTTTCGACCTTTTCCGCCCGGCGCTGCGCCTTGCGTCCGCGGCGGCCGCCGCGCTGCTGCTGACGGTTACCGTTCCGGCGACGCAGGCGCGGGCGCAGACCACCGTGTTCGCTGCCGCCAGCCTGACCAATGCCTTCCAGGACATCGGCAAGCTGTACAAGGAGAAGACCGGCAAGGACGTCACCTTCTCCTTCGCCGCCTCCTCGGCGCTGGCCAAGCAGCTGGAGCAGGGCGCGCCGGCGGGCATTTTCGCCTCCGCCGACACCAAGTGGATGGACTATGCCGAGGGCAAGGACCTGACGCTGAAGGCGACGCGCGTCACCCCGATCGGCAACAGCCTGGTGCTGATCATGCCGGCCGACAAGGCGAAGCCGGTCACCATCGACAAGAGCTTCGACTGGCTGGCCTTCCTCGGCGCCGACGGCAGGATCGCCACCGGCCTCACCGACAGCGTGCCGATCGGCGTCTATGCCAAGACCGCGCTGACCACGCTCGGCCAGTGGGACAAGGTGAAGGACCGCGTGGTCGGCGCCGAGAGCGTGCGGGCGGCGCTGGCGCTGGTCGAGCGCGGCGAGGCGGCGGCCGGCATCGTCTATTCGACCGACGCGGCCATCGCCAAGAACGTGAAGATCGTCGCCACCTTCCCGGCCGACAGCCACCCGCCGGTGGAATATCCGTTCGAGATCGTGAAGGGACAGGATACGCCGGACACCAGGGCGTTGTTCGATTTCCTCACCTCGGCGGACGCCAAGGCGGTTTATGCCGGGTACGGCTTCGTGGTTCATTGACGCTGGCGGCGGCAACGTGCCGTCCGGTCGGGAGAAACCATGCTGACGCCTGAGGAATGGACGGCGGTCGTGCTGAGCCTCAAGGTCGCTTTCTGGGCGACCTTCTGGAGCCTGCCCTTCGCGCTCGCCACCGCCTTCGCGCTGGCCCGGCTCGACTTTCCCGGCAAGAGCCTGTTCGACGGCATCGTCTATCTGCCGCTGGTGCTGCCGAAGGTGGTGGTCGGCTATCTGCTGCTCATCACGCTGGGCGCGCGCGGCTATCTCGGACAGTACCTCGCCGAGTGGTTCGACATCCGGCTGATCTTCACCACCGCCGGCGCCACCGTGGCGGCGGCGGTGGTCAGCTTTCCGCTCACCGTCAACGCCATCCGCCTGGCGCTGGAGGCGGTGGACCGGGGGCTGGAGACCGCCGCGCGGACGCTGGGAGCGAGCCGGCTCGACGTGTTTCTCACCGTCACGCTGCCGCTGATGCTGCCCGGCATCCTGTCGGGGGCGCTGCTCGCCATCGCCTCGGCGCTGGGCGAGTTCGGCGCCACCATCACCTTCGTGTCGAATGTCGAGGGCCAGACCCGCACCATCCCGCTCGCCATCTACAGCGCCACCCATATGCCGGACGGCGACGCCATGGCCCTGCGGCTGACCCTGGTGTCGGTGGTGCTGGCGCTGGGATCGCTGCTGCTCGCCGGCCTTGCCGACCGGCGCATCCGCACGCTGATCGGGCGCGCATGATCGAGATCGACATCCGCCTCGCCCGCCCCGGCTTCATGCTGGAGGCGGCCTTCACCGCGCCGGCGGCAGGGGTGACGGCGCTGTTCGGCCGCTCCGGCGCCGGCAAGACCACCATCATCCAGGCGGTGGCCGGGGTGGTGCGGCCGGATCGCGGGCGGATCGTCGTCGAGGGCGAGACCTATTTCGATTCCGCGCGCGGCATCGACCTCGCCGTCGAGCGGCGCCGGGCCGGCTATGTGTTCCAGGACGCGCGGCTGTTCCCGCATATGTCGGTGGAACGCAACCTGCGCTACGGCCAGCGGCGCGCGCGCGGCGCCGATGCCGGCATCGGTTTCGACGCGGTGGTCGACCTGCTCGGAATCGGCCATCTGCTCCGCCGGCGGCCGCATACGCTCTCCGGCGGCGAGCGCCAGCGGGTGGCGATCGGCCGGGCGCTGCTCTCCCAGCCGCGGCTGCTGCTGATGGACGAGCCGCTGGCCGCGCTCGACGCCGCGCGCAAGAACGAGATCCTGCCCTATCTGGAGCGGCTGCGCGACGAGATGCGGCTGCCGATCCTCTATGTCAGCCATTCCATCGAGGAGGTGCTGCGGCTCTCCGAGCGGGTGGTGGTGCTCAGCGAGGGCCGGCAGGTGGCGCAGGGCCCGGTCGCCGAGGTGATGTCGCGCGCGGACATCCTGCCGGTGATCGGCCGCTTCGACCTCGGCACGGTGCTCGACTGCACCGTGGTGCGGCACGACGAGAGCTACGACCTGTCGACGCTCGGCTTTCCCGGCGGGGAATTGCGGGTGCCGCGGGTGGAGGTGCCGCCGGGCGGCCGGGTGCGGGCGCGGGTGCGGGCGCGGGATGTGGCGCTGGCCCTCGCCAGGCCGGTCGACGTTTCGGTGAGCAACCTGCTGCCGGCGGTGATCGAGGCGATCGAGCCGGGCGAGGGGCCCTATGCCGATGTGGCGCTGGTCGCCGGCGCGAGCCGGCTCACCGCCAGCGTGACCCGCGAGAGCGTGGAGCGGCTGAACCTGGCGCCGGGCCTCGATGTGTGGGCGATGATCAAGACGGTGGCGGTGGACAGCCGCAGCCCGGACTTCACCCCGCGGCCGGTGCCTTAGGGCTTGGCGACATCCCTGGCGCCAGGCGTGCGCGGTGCCTTCGCGGCCTTGGGGGCGGGCTTGTCGTCCGGGCGCTTCTGCCAGTCGGCGGCCAGCGCGGCGCGCAGTTCGGCGGTCTCGGCGGCGGTGGCCTCCGTGCTCTTCGCCTCGATGGCGCGGTAGAGCGCGATCAGCCGCTCGCCGAAGGGCGTGAGGTCGGTGCCGTGGCCCCGCCGGCCGGGATGGGTGACGACGACGCGCTGGCCGTAGGACGTGTCGATCTCGTCGACCAGCAGCCAGGCGCGGCGATAGCTCATGCCCATCTTGCGCGCCGCCGACAGGATGGAGCGCTCGGTGCGGATGGTTTCCAGAAGATCGATCATGCCGGGGCCGAGATGGCGGCCGTCGCCGAAATACAGGCGGATGAACAGCCCGTCGCGATGGCGCGCGGCGGCGTGGTCTTCGTGGTCGTCGGCTTCATCCGTCATGGCGCCCCTTCGCCCGGATAGTAGGCGAAGGGGCGGGAGGCGGGAAGTCTTCCGCCGGGCCTGTCAGGCGGCGCGGCGGGCGAGGCGGGGCTGGCGGGCGAACAGGACGTCCAGCGCCAGCATGACGAAGAGCGAGGCGCCGACCAGCGGGAAGACCAGGCCGATGACGGCCATGATGGCGATGAGCCCGCGCATCGCCGAGCCGTCCGCCGGGGCGGGCGGGATGCCGAGCGAGCCGGCCGGCCGCCGCTTCCACCACATCACCGCGGCCGAGACCGCCATCAGCACGATGGCGAGGCACACCGCCAGCAGGACGAGCTGGTTGGCGAGGCCGTATTCCTGGCCCATATGCACGTTGACGCCCCATTCGAACGCCCTGGCGGCGGCGCCGTAATCGGCATAGCTCATGTCGATCAACGGCTTGCCGCTATACTGGTCGAGATGCACGACGCGCTGCCTCGACAGGTCGTCCGGGTAGACGGCGGCGGAATAGACGCCGGCCGGCGAGGAGGGGAGGCTCAGCGTGTAGCCGGGGGCGACACCCAGCCCGTCGACGATGGCGGCCGCGGCGTCGATGCCGATCGGCTTGCCGCCTGCCTCGACCGAGAGCGGCATCCTCGCCTGCTCCAGCGACCAGGCGGTCGGGCCGTTGGCATGGGCGAGATGCTCGTCGGACATCGGCACATCGGTATAGACGCCGGACGGGTAGCCGTAATTGGTGCTGTTGACGAACTCGTTCACCTTCTCGCCCCACAGCACCGACCACGGCATGCCGGACAGCGCCATGAAGCCGATGGCGAGGCCGGCAAAGGCGCCGGTGACCGCGTGCAGGTCGCGCCAGAACACCCGCTTGCCCGGCGTGCCGCGCACCGACACCACGTCGCCGGCCTGCCGGCGCGGCCACCAGAGATAGAAGCCGGTGCCGACCAGCAGGATCGACCAGCCGCCGGTGATCTCGATGAGGCCGTTGGCGATGGGTCCGAACTCGGCGAGGCTGTGCAGGCGGCGGATCAGCCACATGATCGTGCCGCGATCCGGCAGGTCGCCGAGCACGCGCCCGTCATAGGGATCGACATGGACCGAGCGGCGGGCGCCGTCCGTGGTCTTCACCACGATCTCGGTGGAGGTCGTCGGCGTCGCCGGCATGACGATCTTCAGCGCGGTGCCGGGGCGGGCGGCCAGCGCCGCCTCGACCAGCCGCCCCACGGCGAGCGGGGCGGTCTGGCGCAGCTCCACCTGCTTGAGGTCGCGGTGCCAGGCGTTGTCGATCTCGTCGCGGAACAGGTAGGCGCCGCCGGTGATGGCGAGCAGGATCATGAACGGCAGCACCAGAAGGCCGGCGTAGAAATGCCAGCGCCACACGGCGCGGTAGAGGCTGGCTGCGCGGTCGGGCGCCGGCGATGCCTTGGACAAGGGGGTGGCGTTCATCGGAAAGCTTCCGGAAAATGGGCCGCAGGCGCCGCCGCGCCGCCGGTCAGGGCAGCGCGGGCGCGCGGCAGGTGATGGGGATCAGCTCAGTTCGACGGCGCCGTGTGCATCTCGTGCCCGGCGGGCATCGCGGCTGACGCGGCCCCCTTGGGGCCTGCCATGCCCTCGATCTTGAACTCGACCGCCACCGTGCCGGCCTTCTCGAAGGTGAGCGTGCCCTTGAAGCTCGCCCCTTCCTTCAGCGGCTGCTTCAGGTCCTGCAGCATCAGGTGATAGCCGCCCGGCGCCAGCGTCATTTTGGCACCGGCGGGGATCTCGATGCCATTCGGCAGCATCTGCATCTTCATGACGCCGTCGGTGACGCTCATCTCGTGGATCTCGGCGCGGCCGGCAATGTCGGCGGCGACGGTGACGGCGACGAGGCGGTCCGGCGCCGTGCCGGTGTTCTCGATGGTGAGATAGCCGCCGCCGACCTTGGCGCCGGCCGGCGTCATGCGGGCCCAGGGATGGCCGATCTCGAGGGTCCCGACCTTGAAGCCGTGGGCGTGGGCGGCGTCATGGGCGACGAGCAGCAAGGCGCCGGCCAGCAGGGCGAAGGCAAGGCGCTGGGTGGAATAGCGGAAGCTGTTGAGGAAGGTGGACATGATGAATTCCCAGAGGCGGGCGCGCCGGGGCGGCCGGCCGAATCGACGACAGATCGGAAGCGAGGGTCTGCGTCAGGCGCTGGGAGGCGCGCGGGCGTTGTGAGGAAGATGGCCGATGCCGACGGCAGCGCGGTCGGCGCGCGGCAGTGCCGGCGCATGGGCCTGCAGAAGCGCGGGCGCGGCGAAGGCGGGGGGCTGCGGCGGCGGCAGCGAGGCGACGGCGCCGGTGCGGCAGCCGAGCGTGCAGCAATCGGGGGCGTGGCCGACGGGATCCTGGTCGGTAGGGTCCCGGCCGGCGGGGTCCTGCCGGTCGGTGCCGCCGGCCGGGCCGTTGAGGCAGATGGTCTCGCCATACGGCCCGAGGGCGACGCCCATGCCGGCATGCGCGCCCATGGCGAGGCCGCCGAGCAGCGTCTGCAGGACGAGCAGATAGGCGACGAGAATTCCCGCCGCCGCCCTGCCGATCCGTCGTGCGCCGTTGCTCATGCCGCCCGCTCCATGGGCCTAGCCAGTATCATGGCCCGGCGGCTCGCCCAAGAGCGGCAGGATGACGCCGGGCGGGGTGCCGCCTGGCGGATGCGTGCCTAGTGGCTGGCGCCGGGGCCGGGAATGGCACCGGGCGGGCTCTTGCCCATGATGATCATGCCCAGCACCTCGTCCTTGGTGACGTCGGAGGTGCGGGCGGTGCCGACCAGCTTGCCGTTCTTCATCACGCTGACGCGGTCGGCGAGATCGAACACGTCGTGGATGTCGTGGCTGATCAGAAAGATGCCGATGCCCTCGGCCTTGAGCTGCTTGATCAGCTCGGCCACCTGCGCCGTTTCCTGTGGGCCGAGCGCGGCGGTCGGCTCGTCCATGATCAGGATCTTGGCGTTGAAGTGGATGGCGCGGGCGATGGCCACCGACTGGCGCTGGCCGCCGGACAGGCCGCGCACCGGCTCCTTGAACTTGCGGAAGTTCGGGTTGAGACGGCCCATCACCTCGCGCGCCGCCGCTTCCATGGCGACGTCGTCGAGCGTGCCCCAGGGGGTGAGGAGCTCGCGGCCGAGGAACAGGTTGGCGGCGGCGTCCACATTGTCGGCGAGGGCGAGCGTCTGGTAGATCGTCTCGATGCCGTAGCGCTTGGCATCGCGCGGATTGGCGATGTCGGCGCGCTCGCCATTGATGCGGATCTCGCCGGTATCCGGCCGGTAGGCGCCGGACAGGATCTTGATCAGCGTCGACTTGCCGGCGCCGTTATGGCCGAGCAGGCCGACGACCTCGCCGGGATAGAGGTCGACATCGACCCCGTCGACGGCACGGATGCCGCCGAAGGAGATCGAGATGCCGCGCATGTCGACGAGAGGGGTGGCGGAGCCGTTCTGCATGGTCTTGTCTCCTCCGCTCACTTGAAGCGCCGACGGTAGACCGTGTCGATCCACACGGCGAATACCAGCACGATGCCGACGACGATGTTCTGGTAGGGCGTATCGACCCGCATCAGCACCATGCCCGATTGCAGGCTCTGCATGACCAGGGCGCCGAGCATGGCGCCGGCCACGGTTCCCGCGCCACCCGCAAGCGAGGTGCCGCCGATGACCGCGGCGGCGATGACGTAGAGCTCGTCGAGCGTACCCTGCGCGTTGGTCGCCGAATTGAGGCGGGCGGTGGAGATGGCGGCGCCGATGGCGGCGAGCACGCCCATCAGCGAGAACACCATCAGCGTCACCCGCTTGGTGTTGATGCCGGCGAGGTCGGCGGCTTCCGGGTTGCCGCCGATGGCGAAGACATAGCGGCCGAAGCGGGTGCGGGTGGTGACGAAGGTCATGATCACGCCGATGGCCAGCGCGACCAGAACCGGCACCGCGAAGCCGAAGGAGATGGCGAGGCCCTCCGGCGGCACGGCAAGGCCGTTCGCCTCGGCATAGCGGCGGGCCAGCGCGGCCGGCAGCGTATAGGCGTTGACCACCAGCGTGGCGGCGAGCACCGCGAGGCAGCCGATGCCGGCGGTGACGAATTCGGCCCAGACCGGCTTCAGCGGAAAGCGGAAGCGCTGGCGCTGGCGGCGGGCCTGAACCGTGGCGACGAGGATGACGAAACAGGCGATCGCGGCCACCACCCAGCTCCAGAAGGCGCCGATGGAGCCGTCGGCGCCGCCGCCGAGCAGCTTGAAATTGTCGTCGACGAGCGGAATGGTCTTGCCTTCGGCCACCGCCCAGGCGGCGCCGCGCCAGACCAGCAGGCCGCCCAGCGTGACGATGAAGGCCGGCACGCCGAGATAGGCGATGACGAAGCCGTGCAGCGCGCCGATGAGGCCGCCCGCCAGCACGCCGGCGAGCAGGGTCAGCACCAGCACCGCCGGATGGTTGAAGCCGAAGGTCGGCATCAGGTGGTTGACCTGGAACACCGCCATGATCATGCCGGTGACGCCGAGGATCGAGCCCACCGACAGGTCGATATGGCGCATGACGATGACCAGCACCATGCCGGTGGACATCACCGCGATGGAGGCGGTCTGAACCGACAGGTTCCAGAGATTGCGCGGGGTCAGGAAGGTGCCGTCGGCGAGGAAGTCGAAGACGATCCAGATGACCGCCAGCGCCCCGACCATGCCGAGGAAGCGCACGTCGAGCTCAAGCGCGCCGATGAGAGAGGGTGCGGCGCCCTGCGGCGGCGACGCGGGGCGGGACGGAGCCGGCGCTGGGGCCGGAGGGGGTGCCGAAGTTTGACTCATCGCGGTCTCGCTCATCGGGCGTTCTCCTCAACCTGCCCGCGTGCGGGCGCGCGGCGGGGTTAGTTCCCCGCCGCGATATTGGACGATCAGTTGCATGCCTTGACGGTGCCGGCCTTCACGCCCTGGCAGACGGTCGCCTTGGGCACCCAGCCGGCCTCGATGATCACGCCGAGATTGTCCTTGGTGATCGGAACCGGCTTGAGGAAGGTCGAGTTCATCGGCACCTTCTTCGGGCCGCCGGAGAAGATGGTGGTGCCCTTGACGTCGGCGGGCTTGGTGCCCTTGGCGAGTTCGAGGGCGATCTCCGCCGCGCGCTTGCCGAGCTCGCGGCTGTCCTTCCATACCGACACGGTCTGGGTGCCGAGCGCGATGCGGTTGAGCGCGGCGAAGTCGGCGTCCTGGCCGGAAACCGGCACCGAGCCGGCGAGGCCCTGGGCGGCGAGCGCGGCCACCGCGCCGCCGGCGGTGCCGTCATTGGAGGCGACGACGGCGTCCACCTTGTTGTTGTTGGCGGTCAGGAACTGCTCGGTGTTGCGCTGGGCGTTGGCCGGCAGCCACGAGTCGGTATAGGCCTCGCCGACATTCTTGATGTCGCCCTTGTCGATGGCGGGCTTCAGCACTTCCATCTGGCCGGAGAACAGGAAGTCGGCATTGGGATCGGAGGCCGAGCCCTTGACGAAGAGGTAGTTGCCCTTCGGCTTGATCTTCTGGACCTCGGCGGCCTGGAGGCGGCCGACTTCCTTGTTGTCGAAGGTGATGTAGTAGGCATAGGGCATCTCGATCAGGCGGTCATAGCCGACCACCGGAATGCCCTCGTTCTGCGCCTTGGTGATCGCCGGGCCGATGGCCTCGGCATCCTGCGCCAGGACGATGAGCACGTTGGCGCCCTGGGCGATCAGCGCCTCGACGTCGGAGAGCTGCTTGGAGGCGGACGACTGGGCGTCGGCCGAGATGTACTTGGCGCCGGCGGCGGCGAGCGCCTTCTTGATCGCGGCTTCGTCGGTCTTCCAGCGTTCTTCCTGGAAATTCGACCACGAGACGCCGACCACGGTGTCGGCGGCGCGGGCGGCGCCGGTCGCGACGAGCATGGCGAAGGCCGCCACGGTGACGAAGAGTTTGGACTTCATGCTTTCCTCCCAAAAGGATGCGAATGGACCGGGAAGGCCTTCGCCGAGGGCTTGACCCGTCAGGCGGCCTCTTTTCTTGACGTTCGAACCTCAAAGAGAATGACGGGCTTCACCCTCCTCTGCGATCTGCGGCCGACTTTGCACATGATTGAGGCTCTCGTCGACCCTTCTTCGCATCGCAGCCGAACAATTCCACCACGACTTTTGACCCACTGTCTAATTGGTGGACATCTCATTGATGAGTTGCGCACGTCAGAATTTGAGGGCAGCATCCCCCGCATGTCGAGAGTTCTCTCACGCATCACCCTGCAGGACGTCGCCCGCGAGGCCCGTGTCTCGCTGGCGACGGCCGACCGCGTGCTGAACGGGCGCGCCGGCGTGCGCAACGCCACAGCCGAGCGGGTGCGCGAAGTTGTGGCCCGGCTCGGCTATCGGCCGAACGTCGCCGCGGCGCGGTTGGCGCGGGGCGAGACCTACCGATTCTGCTTCGTGCTGCCGAGCGGTCCCAACGTCTTCATGCGCCAGCTCGCCGAGCAGGTGACCAACACCGCGGAGTGGCTGTCGGCCCACAACGCCTTCATCGACATGCTGCGGGTCGACGTGTTCGCGCCCGAGGCGCTGGCCTCGGTGCTGGAAGGGCTGATCGGCCGTTACGACGGCGTTGCCGTGGTGGCGCTCGATCATCCGCGGGTGCGCTCCGCGATCGACGACCTCGCCGCCGCCGGCACGGTGGTGGTGACGCTGGTCTCCGACGTGCCGTCCTCGCATCGCCGGCACTATGTCGGCGTCGACAACATCGCCGCCGGGCGCACCGCCGGCACGCTGCTCGGGCGTTTCGCCGCCGGCCGCCATGGCTCGGTCGGGCTGATCGTCGGCACCCCGGCGCTGCGCGACCATGCCGAGCGGCAGTTCGGCTTCACCCAGGTGCTGTCGGGCGAATATCCGGCGCTGAAGGTGCTGCCGGCGCAGGAGAGCCTCGACGAGGACGCCCGCACCCAGGAGATCGTGTCGCGGATGGTGCGGGAGGTGCCGGACCTGGTCGGGCTCTACAATGTCGGCGCCGGCAATGGCGGCATCGCCGCGGCGCTGACGGCCGAGAACCGCGCCGGCGAGCTGATCTTCATCGGCCATGATCTCACCGAGGACACCCGCCGCTTCCTGCTGCGCGGGTCGATGGATGCGGTGATCAACCAGGATGCCGGCCACCAGTCGCGCTCGGCGGCGCGGGTGTTGCTCGCCCATTGCTCGGGCGAGCCGCTGTTCGACGAACAGGAACGCATCCGCATCGACATTTTCGTGCGGGACAATCTGCCGTGATCAGCCAATGGCGCGTGGAGACACGGCGCGTGAAAGGACGTGAGGCATGTTCGTCGGCCTCGACATAGGCACTTCCGCGGTCAAGGCCGTGCTCGTCGACGAGGCGCAGGCCCTCCTCGCCACCGCCGAGGTTGCGCTCGCCGTCTCCCGGCCGCATCCGGGCCATAGCGAACAAAACCCTGAGGACTGGTGGCAGGCGACGCTCCAGTGCCTCGACGCGCTCAGGGCCGGGCAGCCGGCGGCGCTGGCGGCGGTGAAGGGCATCGGCCTGTCCGGCCAGATGCATGGCGCGGTGCTGCTCGACGCGGCCGGCGACGTGCTGCGCCCGGCCATCCTGTGGAACGACGGGCGCTCGGCGGCGGAATGCGTGGAGCTGGAAGCCTCCTTCCCGCGCCTGCACGCGGTGGCGGGCAATCTCGCCTTTCCCGGCTTCACGGCGCCGAAGCTCCTCTGGGTGCGCAGGCACGAGCCGGACATCTTCGCCCGCACCGCCAAGGTGCTGCTGCCCAAGGCCTATGTCGGCTACCGGCTGACCGGCGAGATGGTCGAGGAAATGTCCGACGCCTCCGGCACGCTGTGGCTGGATGTCGGGCGGCGCGACTGGTCGGACGAGGCGCTGGCGGCGACCGGGCTCGATCGTTCGCACATGCCGCGCCTCGTCGAGGGCAGCGCGGCGGCCGGGCGCATCAAGCCGGAGCTCGCGGCGCGCTGGGGCATGGCGGTGCCGCCGGTGCTGGCGGGCGGGGCAGGCGACAATGCCGCCGGCGCCATCGGCCTCGGCGCCATCCATCCCGGCAACGCCTTCGTGTCGCTCGGCACCTCGGGCGTGCTGTGGGCGACCACCGATCGTTTCGCGCCGAATCCGGCCTCCAGCGTCCACGCCTTCTGCCACGCCATCCCCGCCACCTGGCACCAGATGGGGGTGATCCTGTCCGCCGCATCGGCGCTCGGCTGGTGGTCGAACGTTGCGAAAGTGGCGCCCGGCGATCTGCTGGCGCCGCTCGGCGAGGCGCCGTCCGCGCCGTCGCGGGCGATGTTCCTGCCCTATCTCTCCGGCGAGCGCACGCCGCATAACGACGCCGCGATCCGCGCCGCCTTCATTGGCCTCGACCACGAGACCGGCCGCGAGGCGCTGACGCAGGCGGTGCTGGAAGGCGTCGCCTTCGCGTTCAGGGATTGCCTCGACGCGCTCAAGGCCGCCGGCACCACGCTGACCGAGGCCGACGTGATCGGCGGCGGCTCGCGCTCGCGCTTCTGGACCGCCGTCATCGCCAATGTGCTCGGCCTGCCGATCAACCGCATCGAGGATGGCGAGCGGGGAGGGGCGTTCGGCGCCGCGCGGCTCGCCCGCATGGCGGCGACCGGGGAAGCCCCCGCCGCCATCTGCCTGCCGCCCCGCCGCATCGAGACCATCGCGCCGACCCCGGCGCTTCAACAAGCCTATGCGGAAAGCCACGCCCGCTATCGCGCGCTGTATCCCGCATTGAAGGGAGTGACGTCATGAATGCCCCAACCCGTTTCTTCGAGCCGACCGCGCCGCTGGCCTATGAAGGCCCGGAGAGCCGCAACCCCTTCGCCTTCCACTGGTACGACAAGGACCGGGTGGTGCTGGGCAAGCGCATGGAAGACCATCTGCGCTTCGCGGTCGCCTACTGGCACAGCTTCACCTGGCCCGGCGGCGATCCGTTCGGCGGCGAGACCTTCCTGCGCCCGTGGATGCACGGCACCGACGAGATGGACCTTGCCCGCGCCAAGGCGGATGTGGCCTTCGAGCTGTTCCGCATCCTCGACGTGCCGTATTTCGCGTTCCACGACCGCGACATCGCCCCGGAAGGCAGGAGCCTGAAGGAGTCGAATGCCAATGTCCGCGCCATTGCCGACATCTTCGCCCGGAAGATGGAGACCTCGAAGGTGAAGCTGCTCTGGGGCACGGCGAACCTGTTCTCCAACCGCCGCTTCATGGCCGGCGCCGCCACCAATCCCGACCCGGACGTGTTCGCCTATGCCGCCGCGCAGGTGAAGAACGTGCTGGAGGTCACCCATGAGCTCGGCGGCGAGAACTACGTGCTGTGGGGTGGGCGCGAGGGCTATGAGACGCTGCTCAACACCAGCCTGCCGCGCGAGCTCGACCAGATGGGCCGCTTCCTCAACCTCGTGGTCGAGCACAAGCACAAGATCGGCTTCAAGGGCACGATCCTGATCGAGCCGAAGCCGCAGGAGCCGACCAAGCACCAGTACGATTTCGACGTCGGCACGGTGTACGGCCTGCTCTGCCGCGCCGGGCTGGAGAAGGAGGTGAAGGTCAATATCGAGGCCAACCACGCCACGCTGGCCGGCCACAGCTTCGAGCACGAGATCGCCATGGCCGCCGCGCTGGGTATTTTCGGCTCCATCGACATGAACAAGGGCGACGCGCAGTCCGGCTGGGACACCGACCAGTTCCCGACCAATGTCGAGGACACCGCGCTCGCCATGTACGAGATCCTGAAGGCGGGCGGCTACACCACTGGCGGCACCAATTTCGACGCCAAGATCCGCCGCCAGTCGATCGAGCCGGAAGACCTGATCCTCGCCCATTCGGCGGCGATGGACGTGTGCGCGCGGGCGCTGCTGGTCGCCGCCGACATGGTGGAGGATGGCGGTCTCGGGAAGGCGGTCGACGAACGCTATGCCGGCTGGGACAACCCGGCGGCGAAGGCGATGCTGGCGCCCGGCTCCTCGCTCGACGCCATCGCCGCGCGGGTGGAGGCCGACAATCTCGATCCGCAGCCGCGCTCCGGCCGGCAGGAGCGGCTGGAAGCGCTGGCGCTCAGCTATTTCCGCTGAGCCTCAGAGCGCGCCACGACAGGAGCCGGGCGGGGCATCGACCTCGCTCGGCGGCCTGGTTTGCGACCGCTGAAAAGCCCCCGCGCGACGCCGAACGGCCGAGGGATTGCGCCGTGCCGGACGCACATACCGGCGCGGCATTAACCATCCGTCATTGACTTGTGGTGAATAAATCCCTTCGATCGGTGGCCGGGGGCGACCGTGACTCGTGCCGATGTCCCACGCAAGGATGCGGCGATCTGAGGAGGGGATGAGTATGCGTCTGTCCATTGTGAGCGCGCTGGCCGTGGCGGTCGCCATGAGCGCCGCTTTTGCCGTCGGCACGGCCGAGGCGCAGGTGCGCCCGCCGGCCGGCCTCAACGGCATCCTGCTGGACGTGCAGGAAGAGCCGGGCCGCGTGCCTTCGGCGGACGAGGAGCAGCTCGATCCGACCTTCCGCCGCCAGCCGGTCTATTTCCGCACCACCGAGCCGCCCGGCACCATCGTCATCCATACCGACGAGCGTTTCCTCTACCTCGTGCTCGGCGACAACCGGGCGCTGCGCTACGGCATCGGCGTCGGCCGCGACGGTTTCCAGTGGTCGGGCCTGCAGAAGATCTCGCGCAAGGCCGAGTGGCCGGACTGGACGCCGCCGCCGGAAATGATCCAGCGCCAGCCCTACCTGCCGCGCTTCATGGCCGGCGGCCCCGGCAACCCGATGGGCGCCGCCGCCCTCTATCTGGGCGGCACGGTCTATCGCATCCACGGCACCAACCAGCCGCAGACCATCGGCTACGCCGTGTCGTCGGGGTGCTTCCGGCTGGTGAACAGCGACGTCTCCGACCTCTACCAGCGGGTACCGGTCGGCACCAAGGTGATCATCCGGCAGACGCCGGCGCTCTAGAACCCTTTCCGACCGGGCGGCATCGCCTGATCGACAAGAAAGAGCTCTCGATTCAATAGCCTGGAGCCTGTTCGCGGTGCAGTGGCCATTCAGCCCTTGCGGAACAGGCTCCGGACAACATGCCGACCGGCAGGGCCCGCAGGGGGATGGAATGAAACGCTTGGGATTGGCGCTGGCAACGGCTGGCGTCCTGTTTTCGGTTGCGCTGGCGCAGGCCGACACGCTCGCCGACGTCAAGGCACGCGGCACGCTGAAATGCGGCGTCAACCAGGGGCTCGCCGGCTTCTCGGCGCCGGATGGCAAGGGTAGCTGGAGCGGCTTCGACGTCGATCTGTGCAAGGGGATCGCCGCGGCGATCTTCAACGACCCGGCCAAGGTCGACTACGTGCCGCTCTCGGCCGACGCGCGGTTTCCCGCCCTCGCCAAGGGCGATGTCGACGTGCTGGTCCGCAACTCCACCTGGACGCTCTCCCGCGAGGCCGGGCTGAAGCTGATGTTCGCCGCCGTCTCCTATTATGACGGCCAGGGCTTCATGGTGCCGGCCGCAAGCAACAAGATGGGCGCGCTGGAGCTCGACGGCTCCAAGGTCTGCACCCAGAGCGGCACCACCAGCGCCCTGAACGCGCAGGACTATTTCAAGCAGAACAACATGAAGCTGGAGCTGATCCAGCTGCCGGGCGTCGACGAGCTGGTGAAAGCCTATGACGAGGGCAAGTGCGCGGTGCTGACGACCGACGTGTCGCAGCTCTACGCGCTGCGCCTGAAGCTCACCAAGCCGGCGGATAGCATCGTGCTGCCGGACGTGATCTCCAAGGAGCCGCTCGGCCCGGTGGTCCGGCAGGGCGACGATCCCTGGCTGAACGTGGTGAAATGGAGCTTCTATGCGCTGGTGAACGCCGAGGAGCTCGGCATCGGCACCCAGACGCTCGACCAGGCGCTGAAGTCGGAGAAGCCGGACGTGAAGCGCTTCGTCGGCACCGAGGGCACCTATGGCGAAGATCTCGGCCTGAGCAAGGACTGGGCGGTTCGGATCGTCAAGACGGTGGGCAATTACGGCGAGGTGTTCGAGCGCAATGTGGGCACCGGCTCCAAGCTCGGCATTCCGCGCGGCATCAACCAGCTGTGGAGCCTCGGCGGCATCCAGTACGCCCCGCCGATCCGCTGAGTTCACCGGAATTTCATCGCAGAAGCCGGCGGGTGCGAGCCCGCCGGCTTTTTCGTGCGGATCACGAGCGCGTTTGGTCAGGTCTTGTGCGTATGGCCTCCCATGGCCGCCGGTGAGACGCTTCCCGAACGTTACCTGAACGCCCGTTCAGCTTTCTGCCGCATCATTGACAGATTCCGTTCAGGCGACATTCATGGAAGGCATATAAAATGCCAAGCATGGATCGTATATCCGGAGGAAACTGACGATGAAAACGGTTCTTCTTGCCGCGGGCGCCGTTGCCGCCATTGCGATGTCGAGCGTCATTCCGGCGGTGTCTGCGCCATGGAGCCCGCAGGGATTGAATGTCCCGGCCCCGCAGGTGGAGCAGGTGCAGTATCGCCGTGGATATTATTACCGGGGTGGACGCCATTACTATAATGGTCATCGCGGCTATAATTATTACCGGCCCGGCTACCGTCGCTACAATAACTGGTGGTTCCCGGGTGCCGCCTTCGCCACCGGCGCCATTATCGGCGGGGCGATCGCCACTGTGCCGGCTCCGCGCTATGCCGTGCCGGCCGGCGACGGCCACGTGCAGTGGTGCCTGAGCCGCTACCGGTCCTATCGGGTCTCGGACAACACCTTCCAGCCCAATTACGGACCGCGCCAGTACTGCGTGTCGCCCTATTGAACGGCTGCATCGGACGGCTGGCTGTCGTCACCAGGAAAAGCCCGGCTTCGGCCGGGCTTTTTCGTGCCTGGCGGGTGGCCTTGACGCGGGCGTGCGGAGCGGGCCTATCGGGGCACCGAAGCCTCGGAGCCAACAGGTGCGTCCATGACCGAACTGACCCTTGCCGCCGCGCAGACCATTCTCGCCACCGCGCTCGACCATTGCCGGAAGGGCAATTTCAAGCCGATGTCCATCGTCGTGCTGGATGCGCGCGGTGCGCTGAAGGCCGCCGCCTCCGAGGACGGCACCAGCCTGAAGCGCTTCGAGGTGGCCCATGGCAAGGCTTATGGCGGGCTGGCGCTCGGCATGGGCTCGCGCTCGCTGTTCAAGCGCGCCAAGGAGCAGGCCTTCTTCATCGCCTCGGTGACGAATGTCGTCGGCGGCGCGCTGGTGCCGGTGCCGGGCGGGGTGCTGATCCGCGACGCCGGCGGCGCGGTGATCGGCGCCGTCGGCATCTCGGGGGATACGTCGGAGAACGACGAGGCGGCGGCGAGCGCCGGCATCGCCTCCGCGGGCTTCACCGCCGATCCCGGCGCGGACTGATCCGGGAAAACGACGCCGTCGTCGGGATTGGCCGATCAGGATTTGGCGACGGCGTCGAAGGCCTGCAGCCTGGCGATCAGCGCCGGCATGTTGTCGAGGCGGATCATGTTCGGTCCATCGGACGGGGCGTGGTCCGGGTCCTCGTGGGTCTCGATGAACACGCCGGCGACGCCGATGGAGACCGCGGCGCGGGCCAGCGTCTCGACATATTCGCGCTGGCCGCCGGAGGAGCCGCCCTGGCCGCCCGGCTGCTGCACCGAATGGGTGGCGTCGAAGATCACCGGCGCGCCGAGCCCGGCCATGATCGGCAGCGAGCGCATGTCGGAGACCAGCGTATTGTAGCCGAAGCTGGTGCCGCGCTCGCAGAGCAGCGTGTTGGGATTGCCGCTGCCGGCGATCTTGTCGAGCACGTTGCGCATGTCCCAGGGGGCGAGGAACTGGCCCTTCTTCACATTGATCACCCGCCCGGTCTGCGCAGCGGCGATGAGCAGGTCGGTCTGCCGGCACAGGAAGGCGGGGATCTGCAGCACGTCCACCACCGGGGCGACCTCGGCACATTGCTCGTTGGTGTGCACGTCGGTGAGGACCGGGAAGCCGAACTGCTGCTTCAGCTCCGAGAACACTTCCATTGCCCGCTCCAGCCCGATGCCGCGCCTGCCCGAGAGCGAGGTGCGGTTGGCCTTGTCGAAGGACGACTTGTAGACGAAGCGGATGCCGGCCCTGTCGCACATCTCGACGAGGCGCTCGGCGATCATGAAGGCGTGGTCGCGGCTCTCCATCTGGCAGGGACCGGCGATGAGGGCGAGCGGGGCGTCATTGGCGAAGGTGACCTGCCGATCGCCGGTGCCGACACGGATGGTGGCGTTGGTGGTGACGTCGTCTACGGTGGTCACGTCGTGAACTCCTGAAACTCCTGACCGGCCTTCCGGCCGTCAGGCGGGCGTCGCCGCCAGCATGTGGCGGGCGCGTTCGAGATCTTCCGGCGTATCGACCCCGAGCGGCACCGAGGCGACGATCTCGACATCGATGCGCATGCCGGCCTCGAGCGCCCGCAATTGTTCGAGCGATTCCCGCCGCTCCAGCGGCGAGGGCGGCAGCGCCACGAAACGCTCCAGCGCCGTGCGCTTATAGGCGTAGAGCCCGATATGGTGATAGAGCGGCCCGGCGCCATAAGGGGCGGTGGCGCGGGTGAAGTAGAGCGCGCGCAGGCGCTGCGCCGACAGGGGCGAGCCGACCACCTTCACCACGTTCGGATTGGTGCGCTCCTCCTCGCGGACGATCTCGACGCAGAGCGTGGCGATGTCGACGGCCGGGTCTTCCAGCGGCGCCAGCGCGGCGCGCACGCTGTGCGGCTCGATGGTCGGCAGGTCGCCCTGCACGTTGACGACGAAGCGCGCGCGGCCCTCGGGATCCACCAGCCGCGCCGCCTCGAAGATGCGGTCGGAGCCGGAGGGATGGTCGGCGCGGGTCATCACCGCCTCGAAGCCGGCGCCGGTGACGGCGTCGAGGGTGTCCGCATGGTCGACGGCGACGACGACGCGGCCGATCCGCGCCTCCGCCGCCCGGCGGGCGACATGGACGATCATCGGTTCGCCGGCGATGTCGGCGAGCGGCTTGCCCGGCAGGCGGGTGGAGGCCATCCGGGCCGGGATGAGAACCAGTGTGTCCTCGCGGGCTGGCGTCGAAGAGGTCATGCCACGCCTGCGCGCAGCAGGTCGTGGATATGGACGAGGCCCAGCGGCCGGCGCTGCGCGTCCACCACGAAGGCGACGGTGATCTTCTCCGACTGCATCAGCAGCAGCGCGCCGGCCGCCAGCATCGTGGCATCGACCACTCGCGGACGCTTCGACATGACGTCCTCGACCCGCTGCTCCAGCAGGTCCGGCGCCATGTGGCGGCGCAGGTCGCCGTCGGTGATGACCCCGGCGAGCATACCGGCGGCGTCGACGATGCCGACGACGCCGAAACCCTTGCTCGACATCACCAGCAGCGCCTCGCTCATGCGGGTGCCGATGGGGATGATCGGCATCTCCTCGCCGGAATGGGCGATATCGCCGACCGGGCGCAGCTGCGAGCCGAGCTTGCCGCCGGGGTGGAAGACGCTGAAATCCTGCGGGGTGAAGCCGCGATGCTCCAGCAGCGCGATGGCGAGCGCGTCGCCGATCAGCAATTGCAGCAGCGTCGAGGTGGTGGGGGCAAGGCCGTGCGGGCAGGCTTCCGCCACCTGCGGCAGGCACAGCATGGCGCTGGCATTGCGCCCGAGCACGCTGTCCTCGCGCGAGGTGATGGCGATGAGCGGGATGCCGAAGCGCTTGGCATAGGCGAGCACATTGGCGAGCTCGCTGGTCTCGCCCGACCAGGACAGCAGCAGCAGCGTATCGTCCGAGGCGATCATGCCGAGATCGCCGTGGCTCGCCTCGGTCGGGTGCACGAAGAAGGCCGGCGTGCCGGTCGAGGCCATGGTGGCGGCGATCTTGCGGCCGATATGCCCGCTCTTGCCGACGCCGCTGATGATGAGGCGGCCCTTGCGGCTCGCCACCAGCTCGACCGCCGCGTCGAAGGCGGCGTGCAGGCTGTCATCGGCCCGCACGAGATCGGTCAGGGTCTCGACCGCGTCGGAGGCCTTCTGCAGCGTGCGCAGCAGCGAGGCGACGCCGGAGCTCCCGGTCCGGCCGGCCGGGGATGTCGTGTTCAGCATCCGCTCACCGTGAGGCGTTGAACCATCATGCCGTCTTCCTATCCGATTTGCGCGCCGCGCGCACGGCGGCTCGTCAAAGGCTCCCAGCCGCTCACATAGCCACGATCGATGCTCTTGCCCAGCCATGGGGCGAGAATGCGACACCCGCGCTCCATGTGGATCGCGGCGGCTTGTGGATCGAGGCGGCTTGCCGACGCGACTTTGCCATGAATCGATCACATCGGTGTCATGTGGTAGGACGAAGCAAGCAGCGGGGCCGGATGGCCGCGCCCGGCGGAACCAAGGAGAATTGGCGGACGATGAGCGATGCAGCCGGATCCGTGCGTGCCGGGGGCGCCCGCGCTCCCTCCTTTGCCGGGGCTCTTGCCGGACTTGGCGAACGCCATGCGCGTCTCCTGCTGGTGCTGCTGTTCTTCGCCTGTACGCTGCCGGGCTTCTTCACCCTGCCGGTGATCGACCGCGACGAGGCGCGATTCGCGCAGGCCTCGCGGCAGATGGTGGAGAGCGGCGACTATGTCACGCCGCGCCTGCACGACGAGACGCGCTTCAAGAAGCCGATCGGCATCTACTGGCTGCAGACGGCGGCGGTGAAATTGACCGGGATGGGCCCGCAGGCGCCGATCTGGGCCTATCGGCTGCCCTCGCTGCTGGCCGCGCTCATCGCCGTGCTGCTGACCCATGCGATCGGCCTCAGGCTGTTCAATCCCCGCGCCGCCTTCGTCGGAGCGGCGCTGCTCACCGCCTCCATCATCCTCGGCACCGAGGCGCGGGTCGCCAAGACCGATGCGACGCTGCTCGCCTTCGCGGTGACAGGCCAATATGTGCTGGCACGCCTCTACACCACGCCGGCGGGCGAGCGGGTTTCGATAGGCTGGACGCTGCTGTTCTGGGGCGCCATGGGCGGCGGCATCCTGATCAAGGGACCGATCGTGCCGATGCTGGCCGGATTCACCGTCGCCGGCCTCGTCATCTGGCAGCGTCGGGCCGGCTGGCTGAAGCCGCTGCGGCCGCTGATCGGCATTCCGCTCATGCTCGCGGTGGTGCTCCCCTGGCTGATCGCCATCGCGCTCAATTCCGGCATGGACTTCTTCCACGAGGCGATCGGCAACGACCTGCTGGGTAAGGTGGCGACCGGGCAGGAATCGCATGGCGCGCCGCCGGGCGCGCATCTGCTCGCCTTCTTCGTGATCTTCTGGCCCGGCGCGGCGCTGGCGGCGATCGCGGCGCCATGGGTGTGGTCGAGCCGGGCCGAGCCGGCGGTGCGCTTCTGCCTGTGCTGGATCGTGCCGTTCTGGATCGTGTTCGAGATCACCGCGACCAAGCTGCCGCACTACACGCTGCCGGCCTATCCGGCGATCGCGCTGCTCGCCGGCGCGGCGCTCGCCTCCGGCCGGCTGACGCCTCCGGCGACCTGGGCGCGGCTGCTGGCGGCCGGCGCCGCGGTGGGCGGCATCCTGGCCGGCTTCGGCCTCGTCGCCGCGCTCTACGCCTTGTCCCGATTGCTGCCGGTGGAGGCGCTGCTGCTGGCGGCGCTGGCCGCCGTCATCGGCGTCGTCGCCGTGCGGCGGGCGCTCGGGGCGACGCTTGAGGCCACCTATCCGCTGCTCGTCGCCCAGGCCGTGGTGCTCTACGGGCTCGGCTTCGGCGTGGCGGCGCCGCGTATCGAGGCGCTGTGGGTGTCGCCGCAGCTCGCCCGGTCGATCGCCGCCCACACGCCGTGCCCGAATCCTGAGATCATGGTGTCGGGATTCACCGAGGCGAGCACGCTGTTCATGCTCGGCACCGACATCCGCTACGGCACCGGCGCCGCCGCCGCCGACTTCCTCGACGGTTCGTCGTGCCGGGTGGCGGCCGTCACCAATCGCCAGCGCGCGGGTTTCGAGGCGCGCGAGAGCGAGATCGGACGGCGGGCGACCTTGATCGATACGGTGTCCGGCTTCAATCTGGGCAATGGCAGCTGGATGACGCTGCAGATCCTGGCCGCCCCGGCGGTCGGCGGAGCGAAGGGATCGTGAGCATGATGTCACTATCCATCACGCCGTGGCTCGTGATCGGGTTCATCGGTCAGGCGCTGTTCACCGGGCGGTTTCTGGTGCAATGGATCGCCAGCGAACGGGCCCGGCGCAGCGTGGTGCCGATGGCGTTCTGGGTGCTGTCCATCGTCGGCGGGCTCACGCTGCTCGCCTATGCGATCTATCGGGAAGACCCGGTATTCATCTTCGGCCAGGCCTCGGGGCTGCTCATCTATGCCCGCAATATCTATTTCGTGGCACGCGAGCGCTTGAACAGCTCGCCGGTCGTCGTGCCGGCCCCGCTGAAGTCCGAGGGCCAGCCGGACCCCGCCGCCTGAGCCGGCGCGGAGCTGGGGATTTCCCCCTCGTCGGTCGCGCGTTTCCGTCACGCTTTCATCAGCCTTTCATGGGGCTGCCCTTCACTCGCCGCTCAGGGATGCGCGGATGCGGAGGGGGCGGATGCGATCGGCAAGGGCGGCTGCGGTGCGGGTGGGGGCGTTCTGCGCCGATAACAAGGTCATAGCGTGCGGTCTCGCGACCCTCGCGCTGTCGGCGCTGTTCGCGCTGATTCCATGGATCGACCTTGCCGTTACCCGCATCTTCTATGTTCCGGGCGTCGGGTTCCCGCTCGCGCATGTCGGCACGCTGCAGGACCTCCGCATGGTGGGCAGCAACATTCCGGTGGCGATGGCCATCGTGCTGCTGGTCGCGCTGGTGCTGAAGCTCGTCTATCCCCGGCTTCCCTGCCTGTTCCCGCCGCGCTTCACGCTCTATTTCGTCAGCCTCTATCTGCTCGGCCCGGTGCTGCTGGTGAACGGGGTGCTGAAGAGCTTCTGGGGTCGGCCGCGGCCGGTAAAGGTCGAGGAGTTCGGTGGTTCCGTCCCCTTCGTCGAGGCGTGGTCCTTCGGGGAGCATATGTTCACCCACCGCTCCTTCGTCTCCGGCGAGGCGGCGACCGTGGCGTGCCTGCTGCCGCTGGCACTGTTCGTGCCGCGCCCGTGGCGCGGGCAGGTGGCGGTGCTGATCGGCGCCGGCGTTGCGCTGGTCTCGCTCAACCGGGTGGCGTTCGGCGGCCATTTCCTGTCCGACGTCGCCATCTCGATCGCGCTGGTGCTGACCCTCGCGGCGGCGTTGCGGCAGATCTTCTATGTGAGCCACCCCCATCTCTTCGCCAATGAGCGCATCGAGGCGAATCTGACGCGGGCGGGCCTGCGGTCGCGGGAGAACCTGCGCGAGGCCGGCGCCGCCGTGGTCGCCGCTCTGGATTCGGCGATGCGCGGCGTGGCGCGGGCCGGAATTCAGACGGTGGCGCTGTCGGCCTCGGCCTTGCTGGTCGAGAAGATCGCCGCCGGCCTCAGCGGAATGGCGGCGCCGCTGTCCTCGGCGATCGGCGGCACGATCGTGCGGCGCCTCAGCCACGTCACGCCGAACAGGTCGTAGATGCCGACCAGGGCGCGGCCGAAATTGGTGTATTTCGACGCGCCGGCGACACGCGGCCGATCGCCGACCGGCTCATAGGCCACCTCGTGCCCGTAGCTGAGGAACAGCGCCGGCAGGTAGCGGTGCATGCTGGAGAAATAGGGCAGGCGCAAGAACGCCTCGCGCCAATAGACCTTGATGCCGCAGCCGGTATCCGGGCAGTCGTCCTGCAGGAGATAGGCGCGCAGCCGATTGGCGAATACCGAGGCGAAGCGGCGCGAGCCGGTGGCGAGCCGACGGGCGCGCAGGCCGCCGACCAGGGCCGGCCCCTTGGCGCCGGGCGGGGCGAGGCGGGCGAGCAGGGCCGGTATGTCGGCAGGATCGTTCTGGCCGTCGCCATCCATGGTGGCGACGACCGGGAAGCCGGCGGCTGCAATGCCGGTGCGCAGCCCGGCGCTCTGGCCGCCGCGGCGGCTGTGACGGAGATAGCGCAGCCGCGGGTGCACCGCCATGAGCGCCCTGATTTCGGCGCGGGTGCCGTCATCGCTGCAATCGTCGACCACCACGACCTCGCCCAAGATGTCATCGGGCAGAACGTGGAAGGTTTCCGTAACGAGACGGCCGATGTTACCGGCTTCGTTATAGGCGGGGATCACGACTGAGACGCGCATCGTATCGGGTTCTCGATCATTTCGCCGATACTGTCCGGCTTCGGTGAAATTGCGATGAAAACGACAAACGGAGTCAAAAGAGCGACGGCAAGCACATGCCGAATGATGTCAGATTGACGACTGTTCTATCACAAACGCTACCTCACGGAGGAGGATTATAGCCGCAGACGAGAATGTTGCAATGCAGCGTGAGGCCCGATCGACACACCGCCATATGGTGCGGCGCCGAAGCCACAGCGTGGGGCGGGAATGGCACCCTCCTCTCGGGTACAGGACGCCGATGGGGCAGGTGGAATGCGGCGGAACCGGCGCTCCAACATCGTGTCCTGCCCCGGCCGATCGCGGGCTTTAACCCCTTGCTCGATGGAAGGTTGCCGCCTCGATGACCGCTTGTCGGTGTCGCCCGGTCTGTCGTGGAACGGGGGTTGATCGTCCGCTTCCTCGGCGGCGAGCAGGATGCTGGCCGGCCCGCGTTCACCCTGTCTCATGATTGCGTACCGGCATATGCCTGCTCGCCTTGCGTGCGTTCGCCGGCCCGGCCTAGATAGGTCCGGTAAATCGACGGGGTGGTTGCATGTTCTCGCGCTTCGACTGGCAGGCCGCGCTGACGCGCGGCTCTCTCGTTCTCACGCTGCTCTCGGCGCTGACCGCGCCGGTGCTCGCGGCTCCCTGTGGCAATGACGGCGCCGGCTTCCCGGCCTGGCTGAGCGATTTCCGCAAGGTCGCGGCGGCGCAGGGCATCTCCCCCCGCACGCTCGCCGCCCTCGACGGCGTGCAATACGACACCGGCGTCATCCGGCTCGACCGCAACCAGAAGCACTTCGCGGTCAGCTTCGAGCAGTTCGCCGCCGGTCGGGTGACGGCCGGGCGGATCTCGCAGGGCAAGGCCAAGCTCAAGCAATATGCCGACGTGCTCGCCCGCATCGAGCGCCAGTTCGGCGTGCCAGCACCGGTGCTGGTCGCGATCTGGGGGCTGGAGACCGATTACGGCGCCAATCTGGGCAAGAAACCGGTGTTCCCGTCGCTGGCGACGCTGGCCTATGACTGCCGCCGCTCGGATTTCTTCACCGGCCAGCTGCTCGACGCGCTACGCATCGCCCAGCGCGGCGATCTCTCCGTCGGCGAGATGCGGGGCGCCTGGGCCGGCGAGCTCGGCCAGACGCAGTTCATGCCGACCTCCTATATGCGCTTCGCGGTGGATTTCGACGGCAACGGCCATGCCGACCTCATCCGAAGCCCCGCCGACGTGCTCGCCTCCACCGCGAACTACCTGCGCGGCTATGGCTGGAGCGGCATGTCGTGGGAGAACGGCGCCAATGCCGGCGCGCTGGCCGGCTGGAACCGGGCCTCGGTCTACCAGAAGACCATCGCCCTCTTCGCCAGCAAGATCGCCGACTGATCCTGGACGGCCGGGTCCGCGGCGGCCCGGAATCGAGGTCGGCATGCGCGGCGGCGCGATCGGTGCCGAGGGGCGGGCACGCGACGATCTCTTCGCGCCGGAGCGACGGCTACAGTGCTTCGCGGATCGTCTGCATCAGCATGGCGGCAAAACGCTTGACGGTGGGCGAGGGGGATTCGGCGAGACAGGCGCGCAGGCTCACCCTGCCGAGCGTCGGCAGGCCGGGATGGCTCAGGGCAACCAGGCCCTTGGGCAGGTCGAGGGTGGTGCGGACGGTTATGCCCAGCCCGGCGGAGGTCGCCGCCCACAATCCCGCGAGACTCGAGCTGGTAAAGGTGACGCGCCAGCCCCGGCCGATGTCCTCGAGCTGAGCGAGGCCATGGGCGCGGAACAGGCAGGGCTCGCCCATGACGACCAGCGGGATGGCGCCCTCATCCGGCGGCGCCGAACCGTCCGGGCCTATCCACACGATCGGCAATTCGGAGACGAACTCCCCGGGCGCCTCGGCCGCAGGTGAATTGCGATCCCAGACCAGCGCGATGTCGAGCCGCCCGCCGGCGATGTCGTGCATGAGCGCCGAGTTGCGGTCGACCCGCGCCTCCATCGCCACGCCGGGGTGCGAACGGCTGAAGCGCCCCAGCATCTTCGGGAGCCAGTTCTCGGCAAGATCGGGCGGGATGCCGAGCCGAACCTCGCCGGCCTCATCCCGAGGCGAGAGCGCCTCCAGCGCCTCGTCGTTCAGGTCGAGCAGGCGCTCGGCATAGACGAAGAAGGTGTGCCCGCTCTCGCTGAGGCCGAGGCCCCGTCCCTCGCGGTGGAAAAGGCGCACGCCGAGCTGCTGCTCCAGCCGGCGCATCTGAAGGCTGACGGCCGACTGGGTGCGTCCCACGCGCTCGGCCGCGCGGGAGAAGCTGCCGAGCCGCACGCCGGTGACGAAGGTCCGCAGCAGGGCCATGTCGAGATTGCCCCGCGCGGGGAGGTGGGTGTCGGCGGCGAGGCGCGGAATCATTGTCGAGCTGCTGTCCGAATTCATCGTCTCATTAATTTTATAAAATTGTTGGCGCGCAGAATCAATTTGCCAAATTCCCGTCGCCTAATATTCTTGTAAATCGATAGACAATTAGGTGCATCGCGGCGCTTGGAGGTTCCATGTTTTTGCTCAACTCATTCAAGTGGACGGCACTTGCGCCAGCCGCATTTCTCGCCGCCGCCCTGGCGACGTCGGCCTCCGCCGACGGCTGGAAGCCCGAAAAGCGGGTGGAGATCGTTCTCGGCACCGCGGCCGGCGAGGGCGGGCTCGACCGCAATGCCCGGCTGATCCGCGAATGGCTGGTGCGGGACGGCACGATCCCCGATACCAGCATCGTCGTGAACAAGCCGGGCGGAGGCCATGCGCTGGCGCTGAACTATACGGCGAGCCAGGTCGGATCCGGCGAGACCATCCAGCTCGTCAACACGCCGCTGATCACCAACAACATCCTCGGCCGCAGCCCGATCACCTACAAGGACTTCACGCCGATCGCGCTGCTCTATGACGAAACGGTGGTCTTCACGGTGCCGGCCAAGTCCAGCATCAAGACGGCGCAGGACCTCATCGACCGGCTGAAGAAGGACCCGTCCTCGGTGGTGTTCTCCACCGCCACCGGCCTCGGGACCGTGCAGCACATCGCCACGCTCGCGCTCGCCAAGAGTGTCGGGGTCGACATCAAGGGCGGCAAGCTCAAGACGGTCAATTTCTCGAACGGCAATGCCGAAGCCATCACCGCCGCCCTCGGCGGGCGCATCGACGTCGTCGTCTCCTCGCCGCAGCCGGTGCTGTCCTTCGTGCAGTCCGGCGACCTGCGTCCCATCGCCGTGTCCAGCACCGAACGCGCGGGCGGCTTCCTTGCCGACGTGCCCACCTGGAAAGAGCTGGGCGTCGATTCCGTCATCTATGCCTGGCGCGCCATCGTCGCACCGAAGGGCCTGACCGCCGAGCAGGTGAAATTCTGGGACGACACCTTCGGCACGCTGGTCAAAACCAAGGAGTGGGATGACGAGGTGAAGAAGAGCGACCTCAACCCGCGCTATCTGAACAGCGTCGACACGGCGACGTTCTTCGAGAACGAGTCGAAGCGCTATTCCGACATCTACAGCGGGCTCGGCCTCAATGTCGTACAGCAATAGCCCGGTGGATGCGGGGGCGCTGTCGGTGCCCCTGTTCCGCAGGCTCGGCGCACAGGCCCGGATCAGTCTGGTCCTGTCCGCCGTAACGGCCGTCTTCGCCGTCGGCTACATGCACGCGACGAGCGGGCTGCGTACGCCGCAACTCGTCGACCCGGTCGGGCCGAAGGCGTTTCCCTATCTGCTCGGCGCCGCGCTGCTGCTCTGCGCCGTCGGCCTGCTGGTCGAAGGCCTGGTGCTGTTCCGCGACGAGGCGGCGGTCGCGGGCGCCGGCTTCGACGTCCGCGATCTGCGCTACCGCATCGCCGCCGGGATCATGGGCTGGACGCTGGTCTATTTCGTCGCCTTCGACCGGCTCGGCTACATCCTCGCGACCGCGCTGTTCCTGGCCGGCCTGATCTACGTTTTCGACGGGCGCCGGCTTTGGTCGGCGCTTCTCATCCCGCCGGCCTTCGCGGTCGGCTCATTCTTCCTCTTCAACGACCTGCTCGACGTGCTCCTGCCGGTCGGGAAGATTTTCGGATAGCGCCATGGACGGCACCAGCCTGTTTCTCGACGGCTTCCTGGTCGCGGTGCAGCCGGCGAACCTGATCTACATCGTCATCGGCTGCTTCCTCGGCACGATCGTCGGCATCCTGCCGGGCCTCGGGCCGTCCGCCGGCATGGCGCTCCTGATCCCGATCGTGTTCGGAATGGACCCGGCAAGCGCGCTGATGATGATCGCGGCCATCTATTACGGCGCGATGTATGGCGGCTCGGCCACATCGATCCTGCTCAACACGCCGGGCGAGGCCTCGTCGGTGATGACGACGCTGGACGGCTACCAGATGGCGCGGAACGGGCGCGCCGGGGCCGCCCTTGCCGTCTCGGCCATCGGCTCCTTCATCGCCGGCACCGTCGGCATCGTGCTGCTGAGCGTCTTGTCGCGTCCGCTGGCCCAGTTCGCCCTGCAGTTCGGCCCGCCGGAATATTTCACGCTGATGGTGTTCTCCATGCTGTCCGCGGCGTCGCTTGGCGGACGCACGGTCGCTCGCGGCCTGCTGTCGATGCTGCTGGGTCTGGTCATCGCGACCATCGGCATCGACCTGCAGAGCGGCATGCCGCGCTTCACCGGCGGCTTCCCGCAGCTGCTGGACGGCGTCGACTTCATCCTGGCCGCCGTCGGCCTGTTCGCGCTGTCGGAAGTGTTCATCAGCCTCGAGGACCATTTCCGCAATCCGGCGCAGCTCGTCGGCATCAAGGGCCGGCTATGGCTGACCCGCGAGGAATGGCGGCGCTCCATCTTCCCGATCCTGCGCGGCACCGCGATCGGCTTCGCCAAGGGCGTCCTGCCGGGCGGCGGGGCGACGGTCTCGACCATGCTGTCCTACAGCCTCGAGCGCGCGCTCTCGAAGGACAAGGCGAAGTTCGGCACCGGGATGATCGAGGGCGTCGCCGGGCCGGAAGCCGCCAACAACGCCTCCTCTGCCGGCTCGATGGTGCCGCTGCTGGCCCTCGGCCTGCCGGGCTCGGGCGCGACCGCCGTCCTGCTCGGCGCCTTCGTCATTCTCGGCATCCAGCCCGGCCCGCTGCTGATCAACCAGCACCCGGAGCTGTTCTGGAGCCTCGTGAACAGCATGTATATCGGCAACGTGGTGCTGTTCGTGATGAACCTGCCGCTGATCTTCCTCTTCGTGCAGCTGTTGCGGATACCGACCGGCATCCTGTTCCCGCTCGTCATCGCCATCGCCTCGATCGGCGTGTTCGCGGTCAACAGCAGCGTGTTCGACCTCTACGTCGTGTTCGGCTTCGGGGTGCTCGGCTATGCTTTCCGCAAGCTCGACATCCCGACGGCGCCGATGGTGCTCGCCCTCGTGCTGGGCGGCATGATGGAGCAGTCCTTCCGCCAGTCGATGACCATATCCGGCGGCGATCTGGGAATCTTCGTCTCAAGCTGGCTCGCCATCCTGTTCCTTGTGCTGAGCGTGCTGGCGCTGGTCGGCGCCATCGTGGTTCCCGCGCTGCTGAAGGTTCGCGGCGGGCGGCTGTTCGGCGAGGAGGCCGCCGATGTTTGAGCCGCTGCGCCTGCATCCGCTGGCCCGGCCGGGCGTGGCGCTGGCGCGGGCGCGCCGGCTCTCGGCCGGCTTCGCCGAGACCGCCGCGCGTTACGACGCGACCGGCGAGGTGCCGGTGGAGAACTTTGCCGCCCTGCATGCCGAAGGGCTGACCGGGCTCACCGCCGCCTCGGCCCATGGCGGCGCCGGGGTGGGGCTCACCGAAGCGGCGGAGGTGATCCGTACCCTCGCCGAGGGCGATCCCTCCACCGCGCTGGTCCTGTTCATGCAGTATCTCAACCTCGCCACCCTGCCGCAGGGGCGCTGGGATCCGGTATTGCTCGCGGAGGTGCTGGGCAGCTCGGTGCGCACCGGCGGGCTGATCAACTCGCTGCGCGTCGAGCCGGAACTCGGCTCGCCGACGCGCGGCGGCCTGCCGGCGACCATCGCCCGGCGCACCGTCTCGGGCTGGGCGATCAGTGGGCGGAAGATCTATTCGACCGGCTCCTCGGTGCTCGGCTGGATGATCGTCTGGGCACGTACCGACGAGGCGGAGACGCGGGTCGGCCGCTTCGCGGTGCCGGCGGCGAGCGCCGGCATCGTCATCGAGCCGACCTGGAACGCGCTCGGCATGCGGGCCAGCGGCAGCCATGACGTGGTGTTCGACGAGGTCGCCGTCCCGAGGCGATACGCGGCCGATCTGCGCCGGCCGGAGGACTGGACCGGCAAGGAGCCGCTGCAGGCGGTCTGGCATGGCGTGCTGCTCGGCGCGGTGTATGACGGCATCGCCCGCGCGGCGCGCGACTGGGTGATCGGCTTCCTGCGCGGGCGCGTGCCGACCGCTCTCGGCGCGCCGCTCGCCAGCCTTCCGCGCGTGCAGGAGGAGGTCGGGCGGATCGAGAAGCTCCTGCAGGTCAACGCCGCGCTGACGTTGCGGTTTGCCCGCGACGTCGACGAGGGCCGCGTGCCGACGCCGGAGCAGGCCGGGCTGGTCAAGCTCACCGTCACCGAGAATGCCATTGCCGCGGTCGACATCGCACTGCGGCTGTCCGCCAACCACGGCATAAGCCGCAACAACCCACTCGAGCGCCACCATCGCAACGTCCTGTGTGGGCGTATCCACACGCCGCAGGAAGACGCCGCGCTCATCGCCGCCGGCAGGTCCGCACTGACCGCCGCGCCCGGCCCAACCCCTTCGGAGACACTGTCATGAGCGTCGAGCTGATCGGCTATATCGGCCACTTCAATTCGTCCGAGATCACCCGCCGCACCGGCCCCGCGGTCGACATCGACCATATCGAGGCGGTGGCCAAGGCGCATGAATATGTCGGCTTCGACCGCGCGCTCGTCGCCTTCAACTCGAACTCGGCCGAGAGCATCCTCATCGGCCAGCACGTCGCGAGCGTCACCGAGCGGCTGAAGCTGATGATCGCCCACCGGCCCGGCTTCACCGCACCGACGCTGGCGGCGCGACAGCTCGCCACGCTCGACCAGTTTTCGCGCGGGCGCATCGTCACCCACATCATCACCGGCGGCAATGATGCCGAGCTGGCGCAGGACGGCGATCACCTCACCAAGGACGAGCGCTACGCCCGCACCGGCGAATATATCGACATCCTGCGCCGCGAATGGACCGGCACCGAACCTTTCGATTACGACGGCCGCTACTACAAGGTCCGCGCCGGTTTCGGCGACGTGAAGCCGGTGAGGCCGGAAGGCATCCCGATCTTCTTCGGCGGCGCTTCCCCGGCGGCGATCGAAATCGCCGGGCGCCATGCCGACGTCTATGCGCTCTATGGCGAGACGCTGGAGCAGGTCGCCGAGCTGATCGGCCGGGTGCGCGCCGCCGCGGCGCCGCATGGCCGCTCGCCGTCCTTCAGCGTGTCGATCCGTGCCGTCATCGCCGATACCGAGGAGAAGGCCTGGGCCAAGGCCGACGACATCCTCGCGCGTGCGACCGCGCTGCGGAACGGCGGCGGCGACCATAAGTCGCCGCACAATATCCGCCAGAAGCGCAAGACCGGCGACGTGCCTCCCAACGAAGGTTCGCGGCGCCTGCTGGAAGCGGCTGCCAGGGGGCCGAGGCTCGACAAGCGCTTGTGGACCGGCATCGCCGCTCTCACCGCCGCTCAGGGCAACACCACCGCGCTGGTCGGCACCCCGGACCAGGTCGCCGACGCGCTGCTCGATTATTACGACCTCGGCGTCAGCCGCTTCCTGATCCGTGGCTTCGACCCGATCGTCGATGCCATTCAATACGGCCGCGAGCTGCTGCCGCGAATCCGCGCGCTGGTGGCCGAGCGCGACGCTGCCGTGTCGGTCGCCGCCGAATGATGCCCGTCCCTTCAGCCAGCCCGGAGCACGCCCCATGAGCCTCGATGTCAGCAGCCTCGATGTCAGCAACCTTGATGTCGGCAACCTCGAATTCATCGGCTATGTCGGCCATTTCAGCAATTCGGAAGCGCTGCGTCGCACCGGCCCGGCACTCGACATCCCCTATATCGAGGCGGTGGCCAAGGCGCAGGACTATGTCGGCTTCGACCGCGTGCTGGTCGCCTTCCACTCGACCTCGGCCGAGAGCATCCTCATCGGCCAGCACGTGGCGAGCGTCACCGAGCGGGTGAAGCTGATGATCGCCCATCGCACCGGCTTCACGGCGCCGACGCTGGCGGCGCGACAGCTCGCCACGCTCGACCAGTTCTCCGGCGGCCGGGTGGCGGTGCACATCATCACCGGCGGCAACGACGTCGAGCTGGCGCAGGACGGCGACCATCTCACCAAGGACGAGCGCTATGCGCGTACCGACGAATATATCGAGGTGCTGCGGCGCGAATGGACGAGCCCGGCGCCCTTCGATTTCGACGGCCGCTACTACAAGGTCCGCGCCGGCTTCGGCGACGTGAGGCCGGTGAACCCGGCGGGCATCCCGGTGTTCTTCGGCGGCGCCTCGCCGGCGGCGCTCGCCGTCGCCGGCCGTCACGCCGATGTCTATGCGCTTTGGGGCGAGACCTATGAGCAGGTCGCCGATCTGGTCGGCCGGGTGCGGGCGGCGGCGGCCGTGCATGGGCGCAGGCCGGAATTCAGCCTGTCGCTGCGCCCGGTGCTCGCCGACACCGAGGAGAAGGCCTGGGCCAAGGCCGACGACATCCTCGCCCGCGCCAAGGCGCTGCGGTCGGGCGGCGGCGACGGGCGGGCGCCGAACAATGCCCGCAAGGCTCGCGACCCCGATGTCGCGCCGCCGAACGAAGGTTCGCGCCGCCTGCTCGAAGCTGCGGCCAAGGGCCCCCGTCTCGACAAGTGCCTGTGGACCGGGATTGCCGCGCTCACCGGCGCCAGCGGCAATTCGACCGGCCTTGTCGGCACGCCGGATCAGGTGGCCGACGCGCTGGCCGACTATGCCGCGCTCGGCATCAGCAAGTTCCTGATCCGCGGCTTCGATCCGCTGGTCGATGCCATCCAGTATGGCCGCGAATTGCTGCCGCGGGCGCGCGAGGTGATCGCCGAGCGCCGCAAGATCTCCGTCTCCGCTGCTTCCGCCGTCGCTGCCGCGTGATTTTCAGGGATAGATCCCGTGAAGCTGTACTATTCGCCTACCTCACCTTATGCCCGCAAGGTCGCCACCGTCGCCATCGAGACCGGCCATGACGCGATCATCCAGCGTATCGGTACCGCGCCGCATCCGATCGACCGCGATGCGCGCGTGGTCGCCTGCAACCCGCTCGGCAAAGTACCCACCCTGCTCACCGATGACGGGCTGACGCTGTTCGACAGCCGGGTGATCGCCGAATATCTCGACGCCCATACGCGCCGGCGCCGGGTGTTCCCCACCGACGGCGCGGCGCGCTGGACCGCGTTGACCCAGCAGTCGCTGGGCGACGGATTGCTCGATGCCGCGCTGCTGGTTCGCTACGAGCAGACCGCGCGTCCCGTCGAGCGTCGCTGGGCGCTCTGGCAGGAGCGGCAGTTCGACAAGGTCGGCTCGGCGTTGGCGCGGATCGAGGAATGGTCGGCGACGCTGTCGCCGGACCTCACCATCGGCACCATCACGCTTGCCTGCGCGCTCGGCTATCTCGACCTGCGCTTTCCCGACTACGATTGGCGCGGCGCCTATCCGGGCGCGAGGGACTGGTTTGCGGCAATCTCGGCGCATCCCAGCCTTGAGGCGACCCGCGCGCCGGAACCGCAGGCCGCGTGACCCCGATCCAGGCAGGGAAGCAGACGATGAACGACCATCCGCACGACCATCCGCATCCCCATGATCACGGTCCTTCCCACGGCCATGCTTCCGCCGAGGAGCGCTGGAAGCATGACGGGGTTCGGGTGATCAAGGGGGACCGGCTGGATGCCAATACGGCGCAGACGCCCGGCATGTTCCGGCAGGCGGCGATCAACCATGCCCGCGTCGGGGCGCAGAAGATCTGGGCCGGGACGGTGACGATCCAGCCGGACGCCAGGACCGGGGTGCACCATCACGGCGCGCTGGAGAGCGTGATCTATGTGGTGCGCGGCAAGGCGCGCATGCGGTGGGGCGAGCGGCTGGAATATGTGGCGGAGGCCGAGGCGGGCGACTTCATCTTCGTGCCGCCCTATGTGCCGCACCAGGAGATCAACGCGGATGCGGAGCAGCCGCTGGAATGCGTGCTGGTGCGCTCCGACAACGAGGCGGTGGTGGTGAACCTCGCCGATATCGAGCCGGTGGAGAAGCCGGAGGCGGTCTATTGGGTCGACCCGATCCACAAGGCGCCGGGTTGAGGGGCGCCTGCGGGTGACGACCTGACCATTCCGCGGACGCGCCGACCGCAGCTGTAGATTTTCGATCCGCCCGTGCCGACGGGCCCTGGATTCGTGGCCAGGATTGCCGGCCGTCCCGAGCGAGGGATGACCGCTCGGGAGGTCGGGCGAAAAGAGTTCGATCAATAATATATTAAATCGATAGAATTTATTGACATTAGACGATTTCGAGCCACGATAGCGGCATGCTTCGAACTGGGAAGCTGTCGCCGGGGATATCGCCCGGTGCTCCCTGAGGCTTTCATCCCATCGGAATTCCATCATGTCGCATCGCTTTTCCTGGACATCCGGCCGCCTCCTGCTGGCAGCTGCCGCCGCTTCCTTCGTCGCGCTCGCCGCGTTCCCCGCCCGCGCGGAGACCCCGCCACAGGTGATCCGGCTCGCCGGGCAGGGCAATGCCGCGGGCAAGCCCTATGGTTCGGCGGTGATCGGCGTCGTGCGCGCCAAGGAATATCTCGAGAAGGAATTCGCCAAGGACGGCGTGAAGATCGAGTGGCAGTTCCCGCGCGGCACCGGCCCGGCGATCAACGAGGCGCTGGCGAACGATCAGGCCGATTTCGCCAATTACGGCGGGCTGCCCAACATCGTGGGGCGCGGCGCCGGCCTGAAGACCAAGGTGCTGGCCTCCTACGGCACCAACCCCTCCTATCTCGTGGCGCGCCCCGACCGGGGCGTCGAGAAGATCGCCGATCTGAAGGGCAAGAAGATCGCGGTCTCGCGCGGCACGATCAACGAACTGGCGCTCAACCGGGTCCTCGCCCAGGGCGGCCTGACCGAGAAGGACGTCACCATCTTCGACCTGCAATCGGCCGACCAGGTCGCCGCCGTCACCACCGGCGACGTCGATGCGGTGCTCGGAGGCAACAATCTCCTGCCGCTGGTCGAGAAGGGCACGGTGAAGACGGTCTATTCCACCAAGGGCAGCCCGGCGCCCGGCAGCCTGTTCGGCTCCTTCATCGTCACCGAGGCGTTCGCCGGCAAATATCCCGAGACGACCAAGCGGGTGGTGAAGGCCTTCGTCGAAGCCGCCGCTTTCGCCTCCGACGAGAAGAACCGCGACGCCGTGCTCGATATCTGGGCGCTGACCGGCGTTCCGCGCGACGCGCTCAGCAAGGATTTCGCCGGCGACAAGCTTGCCGACCGGCTGAGCCCGCTGCTGGACGACTTCTACAGGACCAACATCACCAACGGCGTGACTTTCGCGCTCGAGAACAAGCTCATCAAGACGACGTTCGACGTCAATCAGTGGGTCGACCCGACCTATCTGAACGCCGCGATCAAGGAGCTTGGGGTGGAGAAGGTCTGGACGGCGCGCAATGCCAAGGGCGAGCCGCAGAGCTGACCGCATCGGCGGGGGCGCGCACGGAGCACAGCCGGACGCGCCTCCGCCTGCCAGGAAGACAACAATGCCGGACGTATTCCATGTCTCACGCCTTGCCGCGCCGAAGGTCGGCTGATCGAACCGCGCCGCTCGAACTCGAAGCGGATGTGCTTGTGCTCGGCGGCGGGCCGGCGGGTGCATGGGCCGCCGTGACCGCCGCCGAGCGGGGGCGGCGGGTGGTTCTGGCCGACAAGGGCTATTTCGGCACCAGCGGCGCCACGGCGCCGTCGAATACCGGCACATGGTGCGTGCCGCCGGGCGAGGCGCGCGCCGCACAGGTCGAGCGCCGCGCCGCCCGCGCCTTCGGGCTCGCCGACCCGCATGTCATGCTGCGCATGCTCGACACCGCCTATGAGGCGCTGCGCGCGCTCGGGGAGGACGGTTATCCCTTTCCCCGGCAATCCGATGGCCAGCTCTATATCGCCAATCTGCGCGGCCCCGATTACATGCGCTACATGCGCCGCCTCGCGCTGAAGCGCGGCGTCACCGTGCTCGACCATCATCCGGCGCTGGAGCTGCTGGACGGCGGCGACGGCATTGCCGGGGCTGCCGGCTGGGACCGGCAGAATGACCGGCCGTGGCAGGTGAGCGCAGGCGCCGTCGTGCTGGCGACCGGCGGCTGCGCCTTCGGCGAGCGCATGCTCGGCGCGACCGGCCTCACCGGCGACGGCTATCTCATGGCGGCGGAGGCGGGCGCCAGCCTGTCGGGCATGGAGTTCTGCAACCAGTACGGCGTCGCCCCCGCCGGCACCTCGCTCAACAAGGGCCTGATCTATCGCTGGGCCAGCTTCTTCGATGCCGACGGCCATCCGCTCGACATGACCGCTGGCGACCGGCATATCGCGGTGGCACAGGGCCTCTTGCGCGGCCCGGTTTTCGCCAGCCTCGACAAGGCCGGCCCGGAAATCCAGGACTGGTTGCGACGCGGGCAACCCAATTGCTTCCTGCCCTTCGACCGCATCGGCCTCGACCCGTTCACCCAGCGCTTCGAGGTGACGCTGCGCTGCGAGGGCACCGTGCGCGGGGTCGGCGGCATCCGCCTCGCCGACGAGAGCGGCTGGACCGGCGTGCCGGGGCTCTACGCCGCCGGCGACGCCGCGAGCCGCGAGGACATGACCGGCGCGATCTCGGGCGGCGGCGGACCGAATGCCTCCTGGGCCATCGCCTCCGGTCGCTGGGCCGGCACCGCCGCGGCGCGTTTCGCCGGCAGCTCGCACCGGCGCGAGGGACGCGCATTGCGCCGCCTGGGCGGCATCGGCCTTGTCGCCGGCAGCGCCGGTGTCGAGGCCGATGCGAGCGCGGATGTGGTGGCGGCGGTGCGTGACGAGATGCTTTCCATCGATCGCAGCTTCTTCCGCTCCGGTCCCAGACTGACGCGCAGCCTGGTCCGCCTCGACGGGCTGTGGCGCGATGCGCGCTCCCGTCTGGCCGGGGAGGGCGGGGCGGCGATCCGTACGCGTGAGGCCGGGGCATTGTTGGCCACCTCGCGCTGGGCGCTGGCCAGCGCCTTTTTCCGCAACGAGAGCCGGGGACTGCACCGGCGCAGCGACGCGCCCGGCCTCGATCCGGCCTTCGGCCACCGCATCAGGACTTCGGGGCTCGACGCGATCGATGTGGGGTTCGACCGTGCCGTCGGGACGGCCGAGACGCAGCAGGTGGCGCTGCCATGATCGAAGTGGTTTCCGAGGAGCGCTGCATCGCCTGTGATATCTGCGTGAAGGCCTGTCCGGCAAATGTGTTCGACGGCGGGCCGGGTCGGGTGCCCGTCATCGCCCGCCAGCAGGACTGCCAGACCTGCTTCCTGTGCGAGATCTACTGCCCGGTCGACGCCCTGTTCGTCGCCCCGAACGCCGAGGCCCCGACCGGCATCGGCGAGGCGGAGGTCGCCGCGCGCGGCCTGTTCGGCAGCTATGCCCGCGCACTCGGCTGGCGGCGCGGCAAGGCTGCCGGCGCCGACAACGACCCCACCTTCCAATTGCGTGCCTTTCTTTAGGCCGCGCCGCTCGTCGGAGGAGACCGTCCATGTCCGATATCGGAATCCAGCGTTCGCAGGGACTGACGCCGAGCCTCGCCGGTTGGGATGCGTCCCGTGTCGTCAACCGCGCCTGGCAGCGAAGCGGGCGCTTCGCCGGGACGGTCCTGCTCGGCCTGTCGCTGCCGGCGACCCTCATTCTCATCTGGTCCATCGCCGTCCGTCAGGAATGGCTGGCTCCGCAGATCCTGCCGGCGCCCGGCCTTGTCTGGCAGACGGGGATCGATCTCCTCGCCTCAGGCCAGCTGGCGCATGAGCTCGGCGTCAGCCTCGTCCGGGTCGCTGTCGGCGTGCTGCTCGGCGCCCTTGCCGGTCTCGCGGTGGGAGTCGCCTTCGGCCTGTCGCGCACGCTGGAAGTCTATGCCGCCCCGACCGTGCGGGCTTTTTTCCTCGTGCCCTCGCTCGGCTGGCTGCCCTTCTTCATGCTGATATTCGGCATCGGCGAGACGCTGAAGATCGTGCTGATCGCCAAGACCGCCTTCCTGCCGCTGATGGTCGGCGTGTTCGAGGCGATCCGGTCCCTGCCCGCCAAATATGACGACGTGGCCCGGACGCTGGAGCTCAATCGCCGTGCCCGGCTGAGCTATATCGTGCTGCCCTCGGTGTTGCCGGCCATCGCCACCGGCTTCCGCCTGTCGCTGAGCAAGGGGTGGAAGGCCCTCATCCTCGTGGAGATGCTCGCCTCGGCGGCGGGCATCGGCTACCTCATGATGTGGGGTCGCAAGTCGTTCCAGCTCGATGTGGTTTTCGCCACCATGATTGTCATCGGCCTCGTCGGCTGGGCGCTCGATCATGGTCTGCTCAAGCTGCAGAACCGGACCACGCGCTGGTCCTTTGACAGCGCGTGGTGAGACCGTGAGTTCCCCCGCTCCCGCTTCCACCCGCTCGACATTCAGCCGCTTCGGTCTCGTCTGGCGCGGCGCGCTCCTGCCCATCGGGCTGGTCGCCCTCTGGGCGGCGGTCAGCGCCGCCGGCCTCGTCAATGCCGAGCTCCTCAGCCCGCCGCTGGTGGTGCTCAGGACCGCGGTGGAGGATTACGCCTCCGGCGCGGTGCCAATGGCGCTGGCGGCGACGCTCACGCGCGCTCTGGCCGGCGCCGCCATCGGCATAACGGCGGGCTTTCTCGTCGGCACGCTGCTCGGCCTGTCCGGCATCGCCCGCCGCATCGGCGATCCGACCATCAACAGCGCCCGCCAGATCGCGCTCTTCGCCTGGATCCCGCTGCTCAGCGCTTGGTTCGGCAATGGCGAGGCGATGAAGATCACGCTGATCGCGCTCGGCGCCTTCTTTCCCATGGTGCTGGCGGCGGAGGCGGGCTGCTACAACGTGCCGGTTCCCTATCGCGAAATCGGGCGGGTGCTCGAGCTCGACCGGCTGACCACCATCCGTCGCATCATCCTTCCGGCCGCCACGCCGGCGCTTCTGGCGGGGCTGGAACTGTCGCTCAACATCGCTTGGCTCGGTACTTTCGGCGCCGAGTACCTGATCGGCACCGGCTATATCAACGGCATGGGCGACGGGCTCGGCGCCTATCTCGCCGTCGCGCGCGAATATGCGCGGATGGACCAGGTCATTGTCGGCATCGTCTCGCTGGCGCTGGTCGGGCTGGCGCTCGACCGCACCGTCGTGCTGCTTTCAAGGAGGGTCCTGCCATGGTCCAGACACTAGAGGCGCCGCGCGCGGCTGACGCCGCCGAGCCGCATCGCAGCGACATCGACATTCGGAACGTCTCCAAGAGTTTCGCGGTCGATGGCGGCACGGTGCAGGCCCTGCAGGACGTGTCGCTCGTCGTGCGTCCGGGTGAGTTCGTCAGCCTGGTGGGGCCGAGCGGCTGCGGCAAGTCGACCTTGCTGCGCCTCATCGCCGGGCTCGACACGCCCGACATCGGCACCGTGGCGGTCGACGGACAGCACGTGGTGAAGCCCAGCCTCAGCCGCGGCATCGTCTTCCAGGACCATCGCCTGCTCCCCTGGCTGAGCGTCGAGGCGAATGTGCTGCTCAGCCTCAACAGCGTACCGGGTGCCGAGCCGGAGAAGCGCGCCCGCGTAGCGGAGCTCCTTCGCCTTGTCGGTCTCGCCGGCTTCGAGAAGGCGCTTCCGCACCAGCTGTCCGGCGGCATGTCGCAGCGCGCCGCCATCGCCCGCGCGCTCGCACCGCGTCCGCGCCTCCTCCTGCTCGACGAGCCGCTCGGCGCGCTCGACTCGCTGACGCGGGGCTATCTTCAGGAGGAGCTGCTGCGGCTCTGGGAGCATGAGGGCATCGCCATGGTGATGGTGACGCATGATGTCGAGGAGGCGGTGTTCCTTTCCGACCGCGTCGTGGTCATGGATCCGCGTCCGGGCCGCGTGCGGCAGATCTTCGATATCGCGGGTGCGCGGCCGCGCCCGCGAGCCGACCGCTCCTTTGTCGAGGTGAAGCAGGACATTCTCGATCTGCTCACCCGCCACAAGCATGCAGCCTAGCCTGCATCCGCCGTGGGCGGGAACATGCCGGGGATGCTAGGCGCCGCGCCGGGCTTCGGGCGGGCCGTCCGAGAACACCGCGCGCCGGGACAGGCCGATGGCCAGCAGGGCCGCCGCGCAAAGCGCCGCCGTGAGTCCGATCAGTAGCGGCAGGCCGAGCCAGGTGGCGCCGGTACCGATCATCGCGGCGCTGGCCGCCGGTCCCGTGCGGAAGATCAGGCTATAGAGCGCCATGGTGCGGCCCCGGAACATCGCATCGGAGAAGAGCTGCGCCAGCGATTGCATGCCGATGTTGCACATGACGTGGCAGAGGCCGGCCAGCGCGATCAGGCCGAGCGCCAGCGTCCTGTCATGCACGAGGCAGAAGGCGACGAGCGCGCCGGCCATGCCGATGCCGGCGATATAGGTGATCGTCACCAGCGCATCGATCGAGCGGCGGCGCAGCATCCATGTGCCGCCGACGAGGGCGCCGATGCCCTGCATGCTCATCAGCATCGAGAGCACGCCCGGTCCGCCGCCGAGCATGTCGCCGGCGATCGCCGGGAACAGTTCGGTGAACGGGCGGCCGAGCAGCGAGAACGTCACGGCGAGCAGGAATACCGTCGCCACCGCCGGCGTCCCGGCGATGTAGCGATAGCCGCCGACGAGATCCTGCAGGACACTGCGTCCGGTCACCGTGCCGGGTCGGTCCATGGGGGCGCGAAGGTGGAGGAGCACCAGGACCATGATGCCGAAGGCCGCGCCGGCGGCAATGAACACCGCCGCCGTGCCGGCATGGGCGATGACGAGCCCCGCCAATGCCGGGCCGACGGCGCGAGCCACGTTGAAGGCGATGGAGTTGGTCGCGACCGCGCGCGCCATGTGACGTCGGTCCGCCAGCAGGCCGACGGCGACGGCTCGCACCGGCTGGCTCAACCCCTGCCAGCTGGCGTCCGCCAGCGCGAGCAGCCAGAGCAGCTCGATCGTCATCGCTTCCGCGGCGGTGACGCTGAAGAACGCCAGCGCAACGGCAACGCCGCAGGCCTGGAAGAGGAGGTTGAGCCGGAAAGGATTGCTGCGGTCGGTGATGACGCCGGCCAGCGGTGCCACCCACAACGCGGCGACGAGTTCGGTCAGCGCGATCGCGCCGATCCAGGCCACCGACTGGGTCAGGTCCCATGCGAGCCAGCCGATCGCCATGCGCTGCATCCAGGTGCCTGTGGAGGAGACCGCCTGGCCGATGGCATAGACAATGAAGAGGCGGCTGGAAGGAGCGGGCGTTGTCGGCCCTTCGTCACGCATGCGATCGTTCCATTCGTATGCTCACCATCGCGGGCCGTGCCGAGCGGGGAGGCTGCTCCGGCAGGCGGTGCGAACGGCGCGCGCGGATGAGCCCTACGCGGCAATCCAGGACAGGGGAGGCGACGAGATGACGACGGTCCGGTTGTGGAGCGACGGCGAGGCGGAGGGCAATGCCGCCGTCAAGGCGATCTTCGACGACATCCGGGCGACCCGGAAGTCCAACTTCATCAACAATTTCTGGCGCGCGCTCGCCAATGATCCCGCGGCGCTGAAACGCACATGGGAGAGCCTGAAGGCGATCATGGTGGCCGAGGGGCCATTGGACCCGCTGACCCGCGAGCTGATCTATATCGCCGTCTCCACCGCCAATGGCTGCTCGTACTGCATCCATTCGCATACCGCCGCGGCGCGGGCGAAAGGCATGACCGACGCGCAGCATCATCACCTGACGGCGATCATCGGCATGGCGGCCCAGACCAACGCGCTCGTCACCGCGCTCCAGGTGCCGGTGGACGAGGCGTTCCTGGTCGGGGACTGAGGCAGGCATCGCTCTCCCGCGACATCCGCCTTCCACCTCGCATGGCCCTGGATGTCCTCGCTGGCTCCGCTTCGGCGAATCGCCCTCGCCACTTGTGCGGCCTGGTCGCGTCGGTGTTCGGTCGAGGATTTTCATGGGCGGCGTCGGGCCGTGGTCGACTGCCTCATCATGTCCTCGACGTCGTGCACCGATAGGCCGTAACCGGCGTCGGGCCGGATGGGGCTGGCCAGTTTCCAGGCCCGGCGACGTTCATGTAGCACCCGGCAGCGCTTGGCAATAAGTGGTTGACGCCAATAATCTATATTATCTATCTTATTTATATAATTTTGGAGTGCGACCATGGCAACAACCGACATTCGCCTTTCAGCGGACGTGCTGGTGGTCGGGGGCGGGCCGGCCGGCTGCTGGGCGGCGCTCACCGCTGCCGAGCAGGGCCAGCGCGTGGTGCTGATCGACAAGGGCTATGTCGGCACCTCCGGCGCCACCGCCGCCGGCAACACCACGATTATCGACGTCGCCCCTGGCTCGGTGTCGCATCGCGAGGCGGTGGATCGCCGCCGCGCACGGGGGGGCGGTCTCGTCGAAGAAGCCGCAGTGGACCGCGTGCTCGACGAGACGCATCGCCAGCTCGACCGGTTGACCGATTGGGGATACGGGTTCCCGGTCACCGACAAGGGCGAGCTGTTCCGCGGCTCGATGCGCGGCGTCGACTATCTGTACTTCCTGCGCCGGCGGCTTTTGATGTCCGGGGTGACGATCCTCGACCACAGCCCGGCCGATGCCTTGGTAACGCATGACGGAGCGGCGGCCGGCGTCACCGGCTGGCGGCGGCGCTCCCGCGAACCTTGGGCGCTGCGCGCCGGCGCTGTCGTGATCGCATCCGGAGGGTGCGCCTTTCTGAGCGGTGCGCTCGGGACCAACAATCTCACCGGCGACGGCTACCTGATGGCGGCGGGGATCGGCGCCCGATTCTCCGGGATGGATTTTACCGGCCAGTACGGCATCGCGCCCCTGGGTTCTTCCGTGACCAAGGGCATCGTGTATTTCTGGGCCAGCTTCTTCGACGCCGAAGGCCGGGCGATCGAGGCTGCCGGGGATCGCCAGGAACTCGTGGCGCGTCATCTCGCCAACGGGCCGGTCTATGCGGTGCTCGACAAGGCGCCCGAGCGGCTGCGCGAGGGCATGCGCCGTGGGCAGCCCAACATATTCCTTCCCTTCGACCGTCAAGGCATCGATCCATTTACACAGCGTTTCGAGGTCACGCTGCTCTACGAGGGAACGGTGCGCGGTGTCGGCGGCATATTGATCGACGACGAGGGGGCGAGCGACGTGCCCGGCCTGTTCGCCGCCGGTGATGCCGCCGCGCGCGAACCGCTGAGCGGGGCGACATCGGGCGGCGGCGGCCCCAATGCGTCCTGGGCCATGGCTACAGGGGTCTGGTCGGGACGGGCGGCGGCACGTTTCGCCCGGAGTCTCGGTCGGCATGCCGGAACCCGTCATACCCTGCCTGCGGATGGCGCCTTCGGCGCGGTCGGCGGATCGCACGGCGCTGCGGAAATATCCGAGATCATTCGTGGCGTGCAGCAGGAGATGCTTCCGCTCGATCGCAACTTCTACCGCACCAGCGCGCGGCTGGCCTCCTCGGCCGAGCGGCTCGATAGCCTCTGGGATGCGGTGCGGGGCCTCGATCCGCAGTCGCCGGGCGCCGGGCGAGCAGGGGAGGCCGCGGCGATGGTCGCCACCGCGCGCTGGATCGTCGCGAGCGCGCAGCTTCGCCCCGAGAGCCGCGGCATCCACCGCCGCGAGGACGCCGCCGGAGCGACGGATGATCCGCCCCGCCGCATCCAATCCGGGGGCCTCGGGCACGTCTGGGCGCAGCATTCCGGTCCCAGCCGCGCGGCGGTGATCGAAGGTGTGGCGGCCGAATGATCGAGCTCATCTCCGAAGCCCGCTGCATCGCGTGCAACCTCTGCGTCAAGGCCTGCCCCGACAATGTGTTCGACGCGGTCGAGAAGGCGATTCCCGTCATCGCGCGCAAGGAGGATTGCCAGACCTGCTTCCTGTGCGAACTCTATTGTCCCGTCGACGCGCTCTATGTCTCGCCGCTGCGCGACCGCGATGAGCCCGTCTCCGAGACGGACCTGGTCGCCCGTGGCCTCCTCGGCAGCTTCCGCCAGCAGATGGGCTGGGACCGCGCCAAGCCGCGGGGCACCCACGAAGACACCAGCTACCGCATGTTCGAGGACCGGAAGGTCCAGCCGTAGCCGGAGAGTCGGCTCAACGCCGGGCCCGGATTTCGGCGGGGAGGTGGGGCGCCTCTACCGCGAAGACCAAGGACGACACATCAAGGAAGCCGAGCGCGATGCCTGTCGCCTTCACCGCGGTGGCGTGTTCCTCGCGCAGGAAGCGGCTGCGTTTCATGTCCCGGCCCTCTTGTGGAGCCAGAACGAACTCCAAACTGGATGAGGACCGAAGGGGCGTTGCCATCTCAGAGCTGGAGCACGTTCGCGCCGATGCCGGGATCGACGGCGCGCTCCAGGCGGGTCGGGCTCACCATGATGCTGATCTCGAGCGACCCGCGTCCAACCTCCAGGGCCAGCAGGTGGCCGCCGAAGGTCCGAAAGCTTGGGTCGCCGGCGGTGCCGTGGGCATGGATGGATGGCTCGCCGTCCTTCCAGGCCAGGGTGCCGGCGAGGTTCGTCAGCTCCAGGTCATGCATCGTCTTCGACCTGTATTCCTGCTTCTCATAATCGAAGAAGCCGAAGGTCACACGGCTGGCGAAACCGAAGCCGCTGACGGAGGCGGACGGGATCGCCTCGTCGCGCATCAGTGCCTCCAGCCTGGCAAAGAGGTCGTCACCCTGACGCAGGACCATGAGGAATCCGGTCGGCGTCGGAATGTAACGGGTGCGTTCGGACATGGCGGGCCTCAAACGATGGTCGGCGTGATGCCGCCATCGACGCGCAGGGCGGCGCCGTTCGTCGCTGCCGAGAGCGGGCTCGCCAGATAGGCGACGAGGCTGGCAACCTCCTCGGGCTCGATCATCCGCTGGATCAGCGAGCTCGGGCGCTCCTTGGCGAAATACTCCCGCTCCATCTCGCCGGCGGGAAGGTTCGGGTCGCTGGCGACGCTGCGCAGGAAGTCCTCGATGCCCGCCGAGCGTGTCGTGCCGGGCAGCACGGAATTGACGGTGACGCGCGTGCCCTTGGTCGTTGCTGCCAGCCCACGCGAGATGGCGAGCTGCGCCGTCTTGGTCATGCCGTAGTGGATCATGTTCGGTGGCACCAGCACCGCGCTTTCGCTGGAGATGAAGATGATCCGCCCCCAATCTCGCGCCAGCATGCCCGGCAGGTAGTGCCGCGCGAGGCGGGCGCCGCTCAGCACGTTGATCTCGAAGAAGCGGCGCCAGTCCTCGTCGGTGATCTCGCCGAATGCCTTGGATTCGTAGATGCCAAGATTGTTGACGAGGATATCGACCTGCGGAACAGCGGCAATCAGCGCTGCCGCGCCTTCCGCGCTGGCCGGGTCGGCGAGCACGGTGTGGACACTGCCGCCGATATCGGTGGCGGCGGCATCGAGATTGGCCTGCGAGCGGCCGCAAATGACAATTTTCGCGCCTTCCGCGGCGAGTGAGCGGGCGATCGCCAAGCCGATGCCGGCGGTCGCGCCGGTGACGAGCGCGGTCTTGCCGGCGAGTTGCAGATCCATGGGCCGTCTCCTCAATCCTGTTGGACGAATTCCACCGGCTTCAGGCTGCCTTCCAGGCGGAAGAACTGACCATCGGGTGTCGTGAAGAAGGCCAGAGAGCGGCCGCCTTCGAAATCGTCGATGTGAACGACAGTCGAACCGTCAGCCTCCTGCCAGGAGATCGCGTAGGTGCCGCCGAAAAGATGGCGCCACTCAAAGTCGACGGTCGCGGTGTTGCCGGCGAGCGCACCGCTCGTGATCTCGTAGGTCAGCGAGCGGCCCTCTCCGGCATAGGCGTTGGTGGCGGCGAGATCGCCGTAGTCGACTTCAAAGCGTTGTCCCGCCAAAGGGAATGACATGTCGTTCGTCCCTGTTCCTGTAAGAGCCCGGCGTCACACTTCACATGTCTGGAGCGCCGGGCGGGCGCGTCCGAGCCAGACCAGGGCCAGGCCTGCCGCGGCCAGCAGCCCGCCCGCGACCGGCACGGCCGCATAGCCGAGGCCGAGGCTGATCACCCCGCCGCCGACGGCCGCGCCGAGGGCATTGCCGAGGTTGAAGGCGCCGACATTGATCGACGAGGCGAGACCCGGCGCCTCCGAGGCCGCCTGCATCACCCGCATCTGGACCGGAGGCACGATGGCGAAAGCCGCAGCTCCCCAGACGACCAGCCCGATCGCGGCTCCGACATGGCTGGACAGCACGAAGGGCAGCGCCAGCATGATGAGCGCGAGCGCACCCAGGAAGATCTTGGTCGCGCCATCCAGCGACCAGTCGGCGAGCCGGCCGCCAAGCCCGTTGCCGATGGTGAAGCCGACGCCGATCAGCACGAGCGCGAGCGTGACGAAGCCCTCCGACGCGCCGGTCAGTTCCGCCAGCGTCGGTGCGACATAGGTGTAGAGCGTGAACATCGCGCCGGCACCCATCACCGTCGTCGCCATGGCGAGCAGCACGGCGGGGCGTGTCAGGACGCGCAGCTCGCGCGCGACGTCCGGCATCTTGCCGGCTTCGCCCCTCGGCAAGGCGAGCCACAGCGCCGTGATGGCGAGGAGCCCCAATCCTGCCGTGCCCGCAAACGCCATGCGCCAGCCGATCTGCTGGCCGATCCAGGTCGCGGCCGGCACGCCGCCGATATTGGCGATCGTCAACCCCATGAACATGGTCGCGACGGCGCTCGCCTGCTTCTCCTTGGGCACCACGCTCGCGGCAACGATCGAGCCGAGTCCGAAGAAGGCGCCGTGATTGAGGCTGGTGACGAGGCGCGCGGCCAGGAGCGTCCAATAGTCGGGCGACAGGGCCGACAGGAGATTGCCGATGGTGAAGATGCCCATCAGCAGCATCAGCGCGGTGCGCTTTCCGAACCGGCTGAAGGCGAGCGTCATCACCGGGGCGCCGATCATGACGCCGATCGCGTAGGCGCTGACGAGCAGGCCGGCGGTCGGGATCGAGACGTTCACGCCCTCGGCGATGACGGGGAGAAGCCCCATCGGCGCGAACTCGGTCGTGCCGATGCCGAAGGCGCCTACGGCAAGGGCGAGAAGCGGCCAGTTGATACCGGCCGCATCGCCCTGTCCGGGCTGGATACGGGACGTTGCGATGGTCATGTCCGGTTCCTCATGCGTCCCAGGCGGGTGCCAGGCCGGGAGGGCTGACGAGCCGGCCGTCGGGGCGGGCCAGCTTGCCGATCGCCGCCATATCCTCGTCGCTGAGAGCGAAATCGAAGACGGCGAAATTCTCGGCCACGCGCTCGGGCTTGGCGGTTTTGGATAGCGCGATGAAGCCCTGCTGGATCAACCAGCGCAGCCCGACCTGCGTGGCGCTCTTGCCATATGTGCTGCCGATCCGCTGAAGCAGCGGATCGCGCGGCACCGCGCCGTCGGCCATGCCGTAATAGGCGGTGATCGCGACGCCGGCTGCCCGGGCGGCATCGGCCATCGCGCTTTGGTCGAGATAGGGGTGCAATTCGATCTGGTTGGTGACGATCGGGACCTTGCTCGATGAGATCGACTGCCTGAGCTGGGCGATGTTCTGGTTGCTGACGCCGATGAAGCGGGTCTTCCCGGCCGCCTGCACGGCATCGAGCCTCTCGATCTGATCGGCGATGGCGACCTTGTCGGCCGGCCAATGCAGCAGGAGCAGGTCGACCTGATCGACCTTCAGCTTGTCGAGGCTCTCGTCGACCGAGGCGGCGAACTTGTTGGGGCTGTAGTTGTCGACCCAGACCTTCGTGGTCAGGAACAGATCCTCGCGCCGCGCGCCGGCGGCCTGCAAGGCCTGGCCGAGCGCTGCCTCGTTTCCGTAAATCTGCGCGGTATCGAAATGGGTGAAGCCGGCTTCGAGCGCGGCGGGAACGACGCGCTCCACTTCCGCGTCCGACATCCGGAACACGCCGAAGCCGAGGGCGGGGATTTCGGCGCCGTGCGCCTTCACAATTTGCATCGATATGTCTCCTGGGGGTGTCACGCAGCCCGTGCCGCCTTGTTGTCGTCGAGCGCCGGAATCACCTCCGACGCCAGTTCCTCGATCACCTCGCCAAGCGGCCTCGTCGATTGCCGGAGATTGATCGCCATATGGTCGACGCCACCTCGCCGAAGCGCGCGGAAATGCTCGATCAGCGCCTTGCGCCCGGTTCGCGCGCCGAAGCGGATCGGTTGGCCGGGGGCGTCTGGATCGTCGAGGAGATCGAGATGGAACGCGCTGATGAAGGGGCGCATGCCGCCGGTCGCGTTCGCCCAATCGCTTGCCTGCGCGATCAGCCGATCGACGTTGCCGGGATAGACGAAGCGCCCATCCATGGTCTCCTTGAGCCACGCCTCGTCCTGCTGGGCGCGGCCGGCGACGATGAGCGGAATGCCTGCCTGTGCCGGTCGGGGCAGGAGATCGAGCGACGGCACACGCCGTCCCTCCACAGGCAGGCCGCCTTCCTGCCAGGCCGCGCGGAGATAGCCGACCGCCTCGCGGAACGCCTTCCCGCGGCTGTCGAAGTCGAGGCCGAGCAGGGGATATTCGACGGGACGGTCGCCGCTCGCCACGCCAAGGATCAACCGTCCGCCTGAAAGGGCGTCGATCGAGGCCGCCGCCTTCGCCGTCATCAGCGGATGGCGGATGGGCAGAACCACGGCGGCAGTGCCGAGCGCGACGTTGCGGGTGATGCCTGCGAGATATCCCAGAAACGCGAAGACATCGTAGACGGAACCGGCATCGCCCATGTTCACGGCATCGAAGACGGGGACATCGCGCACCCAAAGTGCCGCAAAGCCCAGGCTGTCGATCTTCCGTATGAGGCCGGCATGTGCCGAGAGGTCCGGAACACCGTGCGGGCGACCGTCGGCGACACGGCGGGTCTCGCCGTTGGGAGACCAGTCATTATCGAGCGGAAATTCGATCCCGACCGTCAAGCGGCCGGGCTTTCTGATGAGATCGAGTGCTGAAATCTTTGACATGCCCGGAAGGTAGGCCGCGCAGGTGCGCTTGATAATCCGCTCGCTTTCCACATTATCTGTGAAACGAGTTCATAGATTGGGGATGAGATGGACAACCGCGCCGGCGAGATGCAGGTGTTCTTGAGGGTGGTGGAGGCCGGCAATTTCTCCGAGGCCGCACGCCTGATGCGCATGACCCCTTCGACGGTCAGCAAGATGATCGGCCGGATCGAGACCCGTCTCGGCGTCCGCTTGCTCAAACGCTCGACGCGCCGTCTCTCGCTGACCGCCGAGGGTCAGATTTACTACGAACGAAGCCTTGCGCTGCTTGCCGAGCTCGATGATGTGGAGCGCAACCTGTCGATGGGCGCGGCGAGTGCCGGCGGCATCGTTCGCGTGAATGCTTCCGTCGCTTTCGGGGTTCTCGGGTTGGAGCCTCTGCTTCCCGCCTTCTGGCAGGCGCACCCCCATATCGTCGTCGATCTGTCGCTGTCGGACGAGATCGTTGATCTCTATCTGGATCGCACAGATGTCGCCTTTCGCGTCGGGACCCTTCAGGACTCGACCATGATGGCCCGGCGCATTGGAGTCGCCCGCCGCAAGATCGTCGCTGCGCCGAGCTATCTCGCGCGCCACGGCATACCTCGGACAATCGACGATCTCGCGCGGCACAATTGTCTCGGCTTCAACTTTCGCCGGGCCGCGCCCGTCTGGCCGCTCAAGGAAAGCGGCCGCACCGTCGATCGTACGGTGAACGGCTCGCTCCTCGCCAATAATGGCGAGACGGTCCGTCGGATGGCTCTCGCTGGTGTTGGGCTGGCACGTCTCGGCGACTACCACGCCCGCGCCGATATCGCCGCCGGCCGTTTGGTGGAAGTCCTGTCAGATGCGGTCGAGGGCGATGAGGAGGAGATTCACGCGCTATATCTCGGCGGACTCCAGTTGCCGCAGCGCGTTCGCGTCTTCCTCGATTTTGTCAGCCCGCGGCTTCAGCATTTCCTGGTCGAGGCGTAACCGCAGCGCGATGGCGACGGGCCAGGGATATCGGACAGCTTGCGGCCATCCGACGCCGTTGAAGCACGCTCACAATTCACGCCGGATGGATCATCTCCCGGGCATAGGCGAGGCCGATGCCGTAGCCGCCGCCGTGATCGACGACGATGGAGCGAGCCCCCTCATAGGTCTCCTTGCGCGTCCAGTCCCGCTGGAATTCGAGCAGCACCTGGATCCAGGACGTCAGGGTGGCACCGGCGGTCTCCATTCGGCGCAGCGCGAGGTCATGGCTTGCGGCCGTCAACCCACCGCAGGCGTCGCCGACGACATGCACGTCATGGCCTTCGACAAGCGCGTCGAGGGCTGGGAACGACACGCAGGCTTCGGTCAACAGGCCCGCGATGATCAGCTTTGGCCGGCCGGTGGCGATGATGGCGCTGCGGGCCGCCTCGTCCTCCCAGGCGTTCATGCTGCGCCGGTCGATCGGCGTCACGCCCGGCAGGGCCGCGGCGATCTGGGGCATGACCGGCCCGCTGTAAACCCTGGTCGCCGAGGTCGTAACCACGGTCGGGACGGAAAATACGGCTGCCGTACGGGCGAGGGCCACGAGATTGTTCAGCAGAGTCTGGCGATCGCTCGAACCGACGCCGAAGGCGAGGCCCGCTTGCGGATCGACGAGCAGGAGCGCGCTGTCAGAGGGAGTGAGGAGCGGTGATGGCTTGGTCATTGGGAGCCTGGCAAAAAGAGTTTGGGGAAGTCGGACTTGGCCCCAGGCGTCTTCACCTGCGGACACCGGCAGCTGTCGCTGGAGCCCTGCCCATCCACGAAAGATTCAGCTAAATGAAGCGCGCGTCTTGTCAATTATCACGCCGCTTTGGATATCGCCGCTCTCGGATGGCCGATATCCGGATCGTAATAGCGCATGTAGGGCTATCGGAAATCCTCAGGCGGAAGCTGTCGGGAGATCGCGAACCGCGCGTATAGTCAGTCTATACATTGAGTTGATTAAAAATAACGGCCATTTCGCCCTGAATTTGGTGTTTTACGCGCGCTCTCTCTTGCTGGATGGACGTTTGACTTGGTTGCCAAAGCCAGAATCCCAAGTTGAACCTGATCGACAGCCGCCGCCAACAGATATTCCCTGAGTGGCGCGATGACGTAGCGTCCCTTACGCTACCCCTTCCTGTTCGGGGGCGCAGACCCCAACGCCGAAGAGCTCGCCGATGCGTCAGCATCGACAGGGCAGGCTTCATCTCGACGGGGAGCCAGGCGCCCCCGCCCTAGTCGGTTTGATCCTTGACGATGAGATTGATGAGCGTTTCAGCATCGCTCTTTAGCCGCTGCGGATCGTCGTAGATTCGCTCGATGACGACCATGCCGCGTGTATGAGTCACCAGCAGCCTGGCGGCGACATCGGCGGGCAGCCGCAGCCTCTCGGGCGATGCCGCGAGACGTTCCGTCAGGCACGCTTCGAGATCATCCATCTGCCGGCGCAGCGCTTCGCGGATTTTCGGGCTGGAGGCTTCCTCGTCGGTGGCGGTCTTGGTAGTCAGGCAACCGCGCCTGTCCTTGCGGATCAATTCGATGCTGAAGGCGAACAGGCTGAGCAGCGCGTCGCGCAGGTCGTCCACGGCAAGCGCCGCGCGGACGCCCTCCATGTAGCGCGCCTGATAGTTGCGATAGGCGCTGATGAAGAGAGCTTCCTTGCCGCCATACGCATTGTAGAGCGAGCCGCGCTGCACCCGCGTCGCTGCGGCGACATCCTGCATCGAGGTGGCTGCGAAGCCCTTCTCCCAGAACAGCTTCGCGGCCGTGTCCAGCATGCGGTCTTCGTCGAACTGCCTCACACCTGCCATCGCGCCACTCCCCTTCCTCAGCTCGCGAGGATGTAATTATCTTTGACGTCATTGTCAAAAATGATAGGGTCACCATCTTTGACGCTCATGATAAAGATGCGCCGCTTCGGGGCGGTGGCTGCCGGAAGGATGTTGCGATGACGACGATCGATCCCCCCATTGGCGAAGAGCCCATGCCATGGGCCGCCATGTTCGCGGGTCTCTGCGCGAGCATGATCGGGATAGGGTTGGCCCGCTTCGCGTATACGCCGCTCATTCCGCCGCTGATCGATGCCGGCTGGTTCCCCGCGGGCAGCGTGATCTATCTCGGGGCGGCCAATCTGGCGGGCTATTTGGTCGGCGCCCTGGTCGCCCGCGAGCTTGGGCATCGCTTCGGCAACGTCACCGTGCTCAAGGCGATGATGCTGCTGACCGCGCTGGCATTCTTCGCGTGTGCCTTTCCCTTGTCGGTCGCCTGGTTCTTCGCCTGGCGGCTCTTGTCCGGGATCACCGGCGGAGTGATCATGGTGCTCGTGGCGGCCACGCTGCTGCCGAACGTTCCGGCTCGGCGCCGCGGGCTTGCGGGCGGGGCAATATTTTTCGGAGTCGGTCTCGGCATAGCTGCCTCGGGCACGGCGGTGCCTGCGCTGCTGAACTGGGGGCTGCCGGCCGCCTGGGAAGGGCTGGGCGCAGCGTCGCTGGCTTTGGCCGCCTTGAGCTGGGGAGGATGGCCAGCAAACGGCGTCGCACGCCACGCGCCGATTTCGGCCCCGGCCGCTCCGCGCCCTCATGCCGGAAGGGTGGGTGGGCTTCTATACCTCCAGTACGGGCTCATGGCGGTCGGACTCGTCCCCGCCGTCGTCTTCCTCGTTGATTTCTTCGCTCGCGGACGCGAGCTGGGAGCGCATGTCGGGGCCATGTTTTGGGTCGTCTACGGCATCGGTGCGATCTTCGGCCCTCCTCTCTACGGTCAATTGGCCGACAGGCTCGGGACTTCGGCTGCGGTGCGGCTGCTATTGGCGGTGCAGATCACGGCGTTGATCGTGTTCGTGAACGCACCCGGTCTGGTGACTGCCGGCATCGCGACATGGGTGATCGGTACTTTTCCGCCGGGCATCGTGCCGCTCATCCTGCACAAGGTGCATCACCTGCTGCCCGGCGATCATGTGGCGCAGGCCGCGATGTGGAGCCGGGCGACCGTGGCGTTTGCGGCGTTTCAGGCACTTGCCGGCTATGGCTATTCTTGGCTCTTTGCCCGATCCGACGGAAACTACACCCTGCTGTTCTCTGTCGGGGCCGGCGCACTGATCCTGGCTCTCGTCGCCGAGGTTGTGGAGGCCGGGTTGGCACGACTGTCGGCTCGTATGGGAGCCTGACGCGAATGCCGGAGCGAATGCGAACGAGCCTGTTCCTCGTTCGCCAGCCGCGGCTGAGGACGTGTCGGAAACGGCGGCATGTCGTTTCCGGCACTCTGGCTTGCCGGCAAGGCGCTGGGGCGGAGCAAGGACACGCTGAAGAGAGGGCCGCGAAGCTGCGCCTGGCCGCTGTCAGCGCTGAACTACATCATATGCTCATTCGGAGCGATCGAGCCGGGCGACGGCTTGGGTGAAGCAAGCATGGGGCGCGCGGGCGACGCCGATGCCGATCCAGCCGGCGACACCGTCGCGATGCGCGATGCCGGTGTGAATGCGCACCCCTTCGCCGCTGTCGGCGACCCGGGCTGCATCGAGCCCGACGCCGATGCCCTCCGGCCCCGCCAGCGCCGGCGAGATCCACGGGCTTCGCACGACGAAGAGGCTGCGCATGCGTGCTCCCGCCACCATCGCCTCCGACCATGGCCGCTGCATGCTGGCGGCGATCTCGGGGGAGACATGGGCGATGCAGCCGCCCAGCCCGAAGCTCTCCACGATAGCGCTGTCGCCAAGGTCGGGATGGGCGTCGTCGATGGTGAAGGGCGGGAAGAAGCCGCCTTGGGGAAGATCGGCCGGCGCCGTGAACCATTCGTCGCCGGTTCCGGCGAGTTGGATGCCGCAGGAAATACCGTTGCGGCTGATCGCCGTGACGATGCTGGAACCGGCGATCCCGCGCGCGCGGTCGAGGCCGAGCTTGGCGGCGGCCATGGCATAGTTCAGGAAGTGCTGGGGATGGTCGGCGAGCCAGGAGCGCACCGGCCCCGGCAAGTCCGGCAGTGCGGCGAGGAAGCTCAGCATGCCGCCGACATTGTGTTGATGGACATCGTCACCCAATTCGACGCCGCGCGCGACCAGCGGCATCACTTCGAGCCCACCGGGCGGCAGCGCACGCGCAATGGCCTCGGCCACTTCCGTCTCGACATGGCGAAGTCCTTCGGCCACCGTCTCGTTGTAGTAGCCGAAGCGCAGGACGTGGCGCCCCTTCTCGGCCAGAGTGGCAAAACTGCTGGCGCCGCTCGCCCGGTCCTCGAGGCGGAACAGCCGCTGGCTCGGACGGACCACGCCGGACATGGGTGAGACGGTGCCGAGCGCGTGGTTGGAGCGGAGCGTGATTTCGCCTCGGCGCACCATGGCGCGCCCGTCGTCCATGTCGCCGGCCCAGCCCTCATGGACCGCCGCCCCGGCAAGCGCGTTCAGCACCACAACAGGCGGCGTCTCGCCTGGAGCGAAGGGCGGCCCGGCATGGCCGAGCTCGCCTTCCGAGAGGCCGAGCGCCTCGCGCGCCGTCACCAGTTCGCGGATGACCGGCTTACAGGCGAGGATCCGCTCGGCGGCCAAGGTGTTGGACTGCTGCCTGGGCATTGTCTCTCTCAAATCGGTGTTGCGGCGTTTGCCGGGCGACAGATGGAAGGCGCGCCCTCACGCCGGGCGGTAGCAAACGAGGTCGATCTCCACGAGCGCGCCACGGCCGAGCGCCGCCACGCCGACGGTGGTGCGGCTCGGCAGGTCGCCATCCTGCGGGAAGATGCTGGCGTAGACGCTGTTGAACGCCGCGAAGTCCCGATCGAACTCCTTGAGATAGACGCGCACGAAGACGACATCGGCAAATCCGTATCCCGCGTGGTGCAGGATCCTGTCGAGATTCTCGAAGCACATCTTGCTCTGCGCCACGATGCCCTCGCGCAGCGGTGCCGTCGGCATGTCGGGGTCGGTGGGCAATTGCCCGGTGACATGGAGCCAGCCCTGGGCTTCCACCGCGTGGGCGTAGAGCGAGGAGGGAGGCGGCGGGCTGGCAACTGCGACGACATGGTGGGTCTTGGTGGACACGGGTTTTTCCCTTTCATGATTCAGGAGGCCAGCAGACCATCGACGACCTGCTCGATGTGACGGGCGATGTCGGGGGCGCCCGTCATCTCGCCGAAGCTGCCGCGGGTCATGGGGCCGAAGGCCGCGAGGCCGGGCCGGCGATTGCCTTCGGCATCGAGAACGATGCTGTCGCGGTCCACAGAGATGCCCAGCGCCACCGCATCGAGCCGCACCAGCCCCGCGGACAGCAAGGCCGCGACCAACGGATTGCGGCGGACATCGCGGCTCGGCCCGGTGCACAGGATGACCGCCGCGAAATGCCGCGTCTCGCGCCGACCGTCGCCATGACCGAGAACGGCCGCGAAGGCATCGCCATCCATCGCAAGCCCGCGCAACCCCGCCTTCTCGATGGCGAGGCTCCCATCGGCGATGGCTCGCCGAAGTACGTCATTGATCTGGGGCGCGATGCGGAAACGATGAATTTCCCAGAACGGCAGCAGGCGCGAGACCACCTTGCGCTGCTCGGCCGGCGGCAGCCTGTTCCACACGTCCGGCAACATGCTGCGCAGGCTGTCGGCCACAGGCTGCCAGCCGACGCTCGCTTCATATTCGCGCACGCGCCGGCGCAGCAGCCGCAGCAGGCCGAGCGCGGTGTGCGGCGAGGCGTCGCCGCCGAAAAGGCCGGTGAGGGGCTCGAAGGAGCCGTGCGGCTGCGGCAGCAGCGCACGTCGCGACACCGCCGTGACAGGGCCCGTATGGCGGCGATCCTTCAAGCTCATCACGACATCCGCCATGGTAAGGCCAGTGCCGACGACGAGCACCGCGTCCTGCGGGTCGAGCCCTGCCAGCGCCTCGCGCGCCCACGGATTGAGAACAAATTTGCGGCTCGCCGCGACATCGTCCGGGATCGGGCACGGAGGGACAGGCGTGCCGTGGCCATAACAGAGCGCGACGATGTCGGCCGGCAGCGGCTCGCCCCCCTCGCAGGCCACCTGCCATCGGGGCAGTCCCTCCCCACCCACCGGCCGGATCGCGGTCGCGAGGGTACGGCGATGACGGAAGGCGACCCGTTCGCCCGCCTCGGCCAGCGCGGCATCGAGGTATTTGGCGACGAAGCTGCCATAGTCCCATCGCGCCACGTAGAATTCGCCGGGCCGACTTTCGCTGGCGGCGCCGGACAGGAGGTCGTGTTCGCACATCCAGCGTGTCGCTGCATGGGGGTCCGCCGTCTCGACGCCCATGCGATCGCTCGGCACGTTGATCCGGTGGTTGGAATCGGAGGTGCCATAGGCGATGCCGCGCCCGAGGTCGGCGGGCTCCACGATCGTGATGTCGAGCGGGCGCGCGGAGCGGCGGACGGCATGGAGGGCGAGCGCCACTCCGGTATAGCCTCCGCCAATCACGACCAGACGCAAGGGATCCTGCACGAATTGAACTCCACTTATTTCGACGGTCGAAGGAGCGGATCAGCCGGCCTTCAATCCAAGGAACCGGCGGGCGCGCTCGCTGTCCGGCCGGGAAAAGAAATCCGCCGGCCGACCCGTCTCGATCACCCGGCCGCCATCGAGGAAGACGATTACATCAGCCACATCGCGGGCGAATGCCATCTCATGCGTGACGATCACCATGGTCAGTCCCTCGGCTGCCAGTTCACGCATGACGGCCAGCACCTCGCCCACCATTTCCGGGTCGAGGGCGCTGGTCGGCTCGTCGAACAGGACGACCTCCGGCCGCATGGCCAGCGCCCGGCTGATGGCGACGCGCTGCTTCTGCCCGCCGGACAGAGTGTGCGGATAGGCATCGGCCTTGTCGGCGAGGCCGATGCGCTCGAGCAGGCGCCGCGCCTCCGCGATCGTCTCTCCCTTCGGCCGGCCGAGGACATGGATAGGCGCCTCGATAACGTTGCCCAGCACGGTGAGGTGCGGCCACAGTGCGAAATGCTGGAACACCATGCTGACGCGCGTCCGCGCCGCCGCGAGTTCCGCGCGCGACATGGCCCGGGTTCCGCTGCCGGATGTCGGCACCCGGCCGATCGGTGCCCCGCCAAGGCGGATCTCGCCGGAGGACGGCTCCTCCAGCCAGTTGAGGCACCGCAGGAAGGTCGATTTGCCCGAGCCGCTGGGCCCGATGATGCAGACCGTCTCGCCCGTGTGGACGTCGAGCGAGACGTCGCGCAGCACCTCGACGCCGTCGAAGTTCTTGCAGACGAGCCGCGCCGAGAGAGCCGGGGGGAGGGGGTCAGCCATAGCGCAGCCTCCGCATCCTCGAGAGCTTGCGGATGCCGGCCTCGACGACGAGGCAAAGAGCCCAGTAGAGCGCCACGGCCAGCGCAAACGGGGCGAAGGGCGAGAAGACTTGTGCGTTCACGAAATTGGCCGCGAACGAAATTTCCTGGACGGTAATTATCATCAGCAGCGCGGTATCCTTGATCATCATGATGAGCTGGTTGCCGATGATGGGCGCGGCGCCGATCGCGACCTGCGGCAAGATGATTCGCAGGTAGAGTCCGACGCGGGAAAATCCGAATGCCTTTGCCGCCTCGACATGATCGGCAGGAAGGGCGAGCGCCGCCACGCGCACGATTTGGATCAGATAGGCGGCGTGATAGACGACCAGCGCCGTCAGCCCCGCCGACCATGCGTCGAAGCGCAGGCCGATCTCGGGCAGGCCGTAATAGATCACATAGGCCAGCAGCAGGAACGGGACGCAGCGCAGCAGGTCGACGCACGCCGCGCCAATGCGGCGTACCGGCTCCGGCGCCTCCAGCAGCAGAACGGCGCCGAGGCAGCCGAGCGGCAGGCTGAGCATGGCGCAGGCAAGCGACAGCGCGACGGTCCTGCCGAAGCCGGCGATGAAGATGTCGCGTTGATCCCAGAGAATGGACAGGGTGTTCATCGCGCGGCGTATCCGTAACGCTGGGCGACGCGGCGCTCCACGACATGTTGGCCCTTCACGATGACCGCGACCAACAGCGTGTAGAGTACCGTCGCGACAAGGAAGGGAGGCAGCGGCTCATAGGTCTCGGCGCCGATGCGGCTCGCCGCTCGGGTGATCTCGACCACGCCGATCACTGCGACGGCAGGTGTTCCCTTGACGAGAATGGTCATCTCGCTCGCCAGCGGGCCGATGCTGCTGCGCCAGAGCTGCGGCAGGACGATGCGGCGAAAGGCGATCGTCGGCGTCATGCCGCAGGAGCGCGCCGCGTCGAGTTGGTCGCGTGGAATGCCGATGAGCGCGGCACGCCAGATCTCGCAGTCGAAGGCGGCGGTATTGAGCGCGAGCGTGACCACGGCGGCGGGGACGGGCGCCAGCGCCAGCCCCGCGCTCGGCAGGACGAAGAAGATGAAGAGGGCGAGCGTGACGATCGGAGTCGCCCGCACGATGCTGACGTAAAGCGCGACGAGCGGCCCCGCAATCGGCACCTCGCCCCAGCGCAGCAGCGCCAGGGCCAGACCGAGAGGCAGGCCCGCCACGATACCCGCGAGGGATAGCGCCACCGTCGTCGCCGCTCCGGAAAGGAGCGTCAGCATCGCTGCAGCCGTCATGTCACCACCTCGCCGCCGGAACGCAGGCCGGAAGCCGGACGATACGCATGATCACCGGGTCGGTTCGGTCGGCATGTTCTCGAACGTCGTGCCCAGCCACTTCTCCTGAAGCGCGTGGAGGGTGCCGTCCTGACGGATCTTCATCATGAAGGCGTCGAGATAGTCGAGCAGCGCCGTGTTGCCTTTGGCGACGGCCCAGGCGGCGTAGGCCGGCGCTGCCACGGCCTGCCCGAGCTTGAAGCGCTTGGGCTGCTCCTTGGTGAGGCTGGTCAAGTTGATGATGCCGTTGATGACGTAGTCGAGCCGCTTGTTGGCGAGATCCTGGTAAGCCTCCGGGAAGGAGGTGTACTGCACCACCGTACCGAGCTTGCCGCCTTGCTTCTCCAGCGCGGCCGCAAGGTCCTTCAGCGCCGCATAGGAGGCGCCGCCGGACTGCACGCCGACCGTCTTGCCGGAGAGGTCGGTCACGCTCTTGATGGAATCGTCGTCGGCGCGGATGACGTAATACTGCGTCGCCTCGGCGATCGGCATGGTGAAGTCGAGGCTCTGGGTGCGTTCGGGCGTGATGACGGCGGCGGTGAGCGCCACGTCGTATTTGCCGCTCGCCACGCCGGCCAGCAGGCCCGACCACGGGATGATCTGCTGCTGGATTTTGAAGGACGATTCCTTCCTCAGCAGGTCGAGGAGGGCATGATCGAGGCCCATCGGCTTGCCGTCCTCAATGTACTCGAACGGCTTGTAGCTGTCCTCCGTGGCGACCGTCATGGTCCCCTCGGCCTTGATCTCGTCGAGAGTGGCGGCCGACGCCTGGGATGCGGCGGCACCGATCGTCAGCACGGCAAACAGCAGCGCAGTGCGCCGGGTGGCCCTGGACAGCAGCATTAAGCGAGTTCCTTCTCTCCGCGATGAGGCATCCCTGCATGCCCGCGGCGGGTCGGCGGCGATCCGCGCCTCCCACCCCGTGGGCAATGCCTGAAATGCGTCATGTTCGTGCGGCAGCACAAATGGGACAATGCGCACAATGTATTTGAGGGCCGTCGGAATGGCCTGCCTTTTGTGTTTACAATGCGCCCAAATATTTGCCCGGAAGGCAGCAAGACCATGACATTCATCGAGACAATGGAGCGCCGACTGGCACGTTCGCACGGCGCGGAAAGCGGTCACGCGCGCGCAGCAGGCGCCTGCCGAGGGCTGGAACATGATGCGCGAGGTTGAACCGGCCGACTGGACGTCGGTCATTCCCGTGATCGCCGGCCCCCGCTACCTCGCCATCGCGAAGGCAGTGCAGCTGGCGCTGGATTCCGGCCGACTGAAGCCCGGCGACCAGCTGCCGCCGCAGCGTCTGCTGGCCGAAATGCTCTCGGTCAATCTCGGGACGGTAGGCCGGGCCTATGCGCATATGCGCGACAGCGGACTGCTGTCCGGCGAGGTGGGGCGAGGCACCTTCATCAACCGACTTGAGCGCGAGGACGGCCCGCGCTCATTGTGGAACGCGGCATCGCAGGGCTTCATCGATCTTTCGCATAGTTTCCCCCAGGACGCTCCGGTCCATCCCGCCATTGGCGACCTTCTCGCGGAGGCACCGCTGCCGGCCGACATCGGCGGCCTCCTCGCCCGGCAGGTCGATGCCGGGCTCACGCGCCACCGGGAGGCCGGAGCCCGCTGGCTGTCGCGCTTCGGCATTGCCTGCACCGCCGAGGATGTGATGGTGACCTGCGGCGGGCAGCATGGCCTCGCTCTGGCGATGGGCGCGCTCGGTCGTCCGGGCGACATCGTGCTCGCCGAGGAACTGGCCTTTTACGGCTTGCGCTCGGCCGCTGCCCTCATGGGCCGCTCGCTGGTCGGGGTCCGGATGGACCGGGAGGGGCTGATGCCGGACTATGTCGACGCCGCCTGCCGGCGTACCGGCGCCAAGGTGCTGTTCTGTACGCCGACACTGCACAATCCGACGACCGCGACCATGTCCCATGCCCGCCGCCTGGAAATTCTTGAAGTGTGCCAGCGGCACGACGTGCTGATCGTGGAGGACGACGTCTGGAATTTCATGCCCGCGGCACCGATGACGCCGCTGGCGGCTCTCGACCCCGAGCGCACGGTGCATGTCACGAGCTTCTCCAAGATCATCGGCCCGGGCATCCGCATAGGGTTCCTGAGGATGCCGCGAGGCTGCGCCCACGCGCTCGGCATCATGCTGCGCGCGACGACCCTGATGGCTTCGCCCATCAATGCCGAGTGGGTGGCTCGCCTCGTCTCCTCGCCGGCACTGGACCGCGCCATCGCGGCCCAGCGCGCCGAGATGCGGGCGCGGCAGGAGATTCTGGCGGCGACGCTTCCGCCGGCGGCGGTCATCACGCATCCCGATTCGTATTATGCCTGGCTGAAGCTCACCAATGGCTGGTCGGCCGACGACTTCACCCGCGCCGCCGAGTTCGAGGGGGTGGGGATCGCCCCCTTCAGCATGTTTGAGGTCGCCTCGCTCCAGCATACGGACGCGGTGCGGCTTTGCCTCAATGGTGCTGCCGACCGCGAGGCGCTTCGGCAGGCGCTGGACCGGCTCGCGGGGCTCTTGGCGCTGAGCCCTCACCGAAGGCCGCCTCGCGTGGCGCTGCCCGCTACATAGAGCGCCGCCGCCGCCGGCGACGACCTAAGCGCGGGTGGCGAGGGCGGCCGAGAGGATGTCCTGCGTTGCCGCACGGGCGACCGCCGCGATCCGCGGATCGCCGGTGACCATGGCGTTGACAATTGCGCCGTCGATGATGAGGCCGATCTTCTCGGTCAGTTCGTCCGCATCCTGCGCCCCGGCGGCAACGGCGAGGCCGCGCAGGCGGGCGTTTATCCGCTCGCGATGGGCGACCGCGATGTCGCGGATCCAGTTGTCGCCCTTCTCGTGCTCGGCGACTGCATTGATGAAGACGCAACCATAGAAATCGCTGCTGGCGAACCAGCGCTCCAGAAGGTCGAACAGCATGAGGATGCGGGAGATCGGGTCCTCCTCGCGGTTTGGTATCTCGTGATCGAACCAGTGGAACCACATGTCGGCTTCGGCGGAGAACACCGCCCGCAGCAGGTTGTCCTTGGAACCGTAGCGGTCATAGAGCGTCTTCCGCGCGACGCCCGCCTCCTTGATGATGCGGGCCACGCCAGTGGCATGGATGCCTTCGTTGCAGAACAGGCGCCGCGCCGCGTTGAGCAGCTTGGCCTCTGGCGAGATGTGTTGTGACCGGTCCAGCACGCGTCTGCCTCCCCCTTGAAGATATCAGCCTTTGACCACGGGCACATACCGCATCTTCCGAATCTCCCCTGCTCAAATCCCGTTGGAAATTTAGGCGATTGACGATTTTTGCAGCTGTTCCCGCTCTTTAAACGATGGAGACCGATCGGTCTACAGATGGCACGCGCCTTGCAGGAGACCAATCGGTCTACTCAGGCGGCCGGTGTGGCCGAAAAAGGGAGTGGTGCAGATGAGATTTCGTCACTGGCATATCGAGGGGTCGGGCTGCTGCGGGGCGCCGGCCGAGGACGCGAAGGTTGCCGGCCTCTCCCGGCGCGGATTTCTGGCCTGCGGATGCGCGGCACTGGCCGTGAGCGCTGCCGGTGCGGCGATGATCGCGAGCTCCACGGCGGCGGAGGCGCAGGCGGGTGGCGAGCGCATCAAGGTCGGCCACCTGCCCGCGGGATGCGTGTCGCATCTATTGCTCGCCAAGAAGCGCGACATGTTCTCCAAGGCCGGTCTCGTCGTCGAGCTGACCCAGTTCAACGGCCCGGCCGACAATCTCCAGGCGCTGGTGGCCGGCGGCGTTGACGTCATGCACAATCCGTGGACGACCACCATGGCCGCCTATGGCGAGGGCACGAACGACCTCAGGATCATCGGCGGTTCCGGCCTTGCCGGTATCGAGCTCGTCTCCCGCAAGGGCTCGGTGAAAAACGTCAACGAGTTCGCCGCCGCCGCCGGCAAGGGCCTCAAGGTCGGTACGCTCAAGCTCGATACGCTCGAACTCGTCGGCTACGGGACGATGTCGCAGAACGGCAAGTCCTACGCCGACTACGAGATGACCTTCTTCCCCAGCATGGTCGGCATGGGCGAGGCGCTGATGACCGGAGCGGTCGATGTCTGCACGCTCGCCCAGCCCTATGCCGAGAGCGTGGTGAAGCAGGCGGACGGCATCTATCTCGCCAATTCCAACGACGTCTGGGGTCCGGAAGCGCCCGATTGCGTCATCAACACCCTGAGCGGAACGGTGGATGCCAAAGGCCCGCTGCTAACCCGCTACATGAGCGTGCTGAAGGCGTCGGCGAAGGAATTCTACGGCAATTTCGATGCGGCGCTGGACGACCTGCAGCCGATCTATGGCGCGCCGCGCGAGGTGCTTGCCATCGCGCTTAAGCGGCAGTCACCCAATCCCATCATCGGCGACGCCGGCGCCTCCGGCATACGCGGGGGCATGAAGTACCTGATCGAGCTCGGCTATTTCAAGGACAACTTCGCCGACAAGGTGCTCGATCTGTCGCTGCAGCCGACCGCTGCTTGAACGTCGTTCCCCGGAGCCGCGCGCTCCGGGTCTCCTCCCACAAGATGGAGCAACCAAGCCGTGACATCCGCGAACGGTCTTGCCTTCGATGCCGTCATCGTCGGCGCGCGCGCCGCCGGCGCCTCTCTCGCCCTCCTGCTCGCCGAAGCCGGCTGGCGCGTGGCCCTCATCGACCGGGCAAGCTTTCCCTCCGATACGATGTCGACCCACGTCATTTATCCCAACACCATCGCCCGGCTGAAGGAGTTCGGCGTTGTCGATCGGGTGATGGCGCACCGGCCGCCGCCGCTCTACACCTCCTGGCATCACGAAGGACGCATGTTCGTCGCGCCGCACCAGCCGATCGACGGACGCGACTGGGCGATCTGCGTGCGCCGGATCACCCTCGACGCCATCATGCTCGAACGGGCACGCGAGGCGGGCGCAACCGTGTTCGAGAATACGCAGGTGGACAGCCTGATCGGTGCCGGCACCCCCGCCGATCCGGTGCGCGGCGTCGTCGCCAGCGCCCCAGGCGGACCGATCACCATTCTCGGGTCGGTGGTCGTCGGCGCGGACGGCGTCGCCTCGACCGTGGCGAGCCTCGTCGGCGCCAAGCGCACCAAGGTGATGCCGACGCAGACCATGCTCTACTTCGCCTACTGGACGGGGGCGAAGGGGCGCAACACCCAGGACTTCTTCTTCGAGCCGCCCTGGATCTGCGCGCATTTCCCGGCCGACGATGACCACCATGTCGTCACCATGAACGGGCCGGTCGCCGCACGCGCGGGCATCCGCAACCTCGAGGAGTTCTACCTCGAGAAGATCCGCTCGATCCCGGCACTGTGGTCCCGGCTCGACGGCGCCATCAAGGTCAGCCGAGTGCTCGGCACCACCCGGCTCGAGGGCTATTACCGTCGACATACCGGCCCCGGCTGGGCGCTGATCGGCGACGCGGCCCATTTCAAGCATCCGGCGGGCGCGCAGGGCATCTGGGACGCCTTTGAGGCTTCGCGCGTGCTCGCCGCAGGGCTCAAGGCCGGCGACTGGATGGAGAGCTACCCCGCCTGGCGCGAACGGGAGAGCCGCGAGTTCTACGCCTTCTCCAGGCACCTTGCCGAACCGCCGAGCGACGAGGGCATGCGCCGCGCCATGGATAGTTTCATCCGCGACGCCGCGCTGGCGCGCCGCATGGTCGACATATGGGCGCGCACCTCACGTCCCTGGACCGACGTGATTCCCTATGTGGAGGGGATGGCCGCGATCACCGGCGAATCCGTCGACGGCGTGCTGGAGCCTTTCGAGGCCGCTCCCGCGAGCGCCGCGGTGCCGGCATGAGCGGCGCGGGATCCGTGCATGAGGCGGACGCTCGCATCGGGGGGAAGACCGGGCCCGTTCGCCTCCCCGCGCCGCAGCTCGAAAAGACAGGCGAGGACAATCCGGTATGACGATGCTCAAACTGGTCGACGCCGAACCGCTCGCCGGCGGAATCGCGCCCTCATTGGCGGTCGCCGAACAGACGGCGTCCCCGACGGCGCCCGCGGGAGGCCCACGAAAAGATGCGGCGGCCATGCGCAAGGCCCTGCTGTCGCGCCTGTCGACGGGAGGCTCGTTCGTACTCGCCTGGGGGATGATCGTCGGCCTCTGGGAGCTCGGCGCCGCTCAGGGCTTCCTCAATCCGCGCATCTTGCCGCCGCCGAGCCAGACCATTCCCTACCTCTTCAGCGGAGCGGTCTCGGTTGGCTTCGGCGTCCAGCGCACGGGGCTCGTCGAATCCGTGCTGATCACCCTGTCCCGCATCGCCGTGGGACTCGGCGCCGGCCTCATTGCCTCGCTCGCGGTGGCGGCCTGCGTGGTCGAGTTCACGCCGCTCCGCCGGCTCGCCCTGCCGATCGTGCAGACCATCGCGCCGGTGTCGCCCGTCGCCTGGATACCCTTTGCCATCGCCATCGTCGGCATCGGCGCGCCGGCGGCCATCTTCGTGGTGTTCATGGCCATCTTCGGCTCGATGACGGTGTCGGCGGTCGCCGCCTTCGAGGCGGTGCCGGGGGAATATCTCAAGGTCGCGCAGAATCTCGGCACGTCCCGCCCTCGCATCTGGCTGCGTGTCCTGCTGCCCGCCGCGCTGCCGGCGATCCTGACCATGACCCGGCTCAGCTTCTTTGGCGCGTGGATGGCGGTGCTCGCCGGCGAGATGGCCGGCATCAATTCCGGCCTCGGCTATCTCATCATCATGGGCCAGCAGATGTACAACATGAAGCTCGTGATGGTCGGCATCATGACCATCGGCGTCATCGGCTTCGCCATGGACCGGCTCCTGCTCGTCGTGCAGCGCCGGCTCATCTGGTGGGAGCGCCGCTGATGGTCGCGACCTCCTCCCCCGCCGTGCAGTTCGACGTGGTCTCGAAGGTCTTCCAGGGACGCACGGCGGTCGCCGGCATTTCGCTCAAGATCCGGGAGGGCAGCTTCACCGTGCTGGTCGGCCCCAGCGGCTGTGGCAAGAGCACGCTGCTCAACATGGCCGCCGGTCTTGACGAGCCGAGCGAAGGCTACGTGTTCGTGCATGGCCGGCAGACCGATGGGCCGACGCCGCGGACGGCGCTCCTGTTCCAGAACTACAACCTGTTCCCGTGGATGACGGCGCTCGACAATGTCGCCTTCGCGCTGCGCAACACCGGAAGGCGCTGGAAGGAGGCGCGCGAGGAGGCCGCGCGCCTCCTTGCCAAAGTCGGTCTCGCGGCCTATGCGGCCAAGGTGCCCGCCGAGCTCTCGGGCGGCATGAAGCAACGCGTCGCGCTGGTGCGCGCCTTCGCGCTGAAGCCGCGCCTGCTGTTGCTTGACGAGCCGTTCGCGGCGCTGGATCACCAGACCCGCAAGATGATGCAGGCCTATCTACTCACCACCTGGCAGGATTCCGGCGCGACCGTGCTCATGGTCACGCACGACCTCAGTGAGGCGCTGGCGCTGGCGGACCGGGTGGTGCTCATCTCGGGTTCGCCCGGCACCATCTCCAGCCTTATCGACCTCGACACGCCGCGGCCTCGCGACCCGGCCGATCCAGCGCTGCGTGCGGTCGCCCAGCGCCTTGAGACCCATCTCGAAGCCGAAGTGGCGCGCGGCGAGTTCAGTCCCGACGAACTCGCCGCCCTTTCCCGTTTCATCACCCTTCCCAAGAACTGAGTATGGCATGCCCAGGATTACCTATCGCACCCCGAGCGGGGAAACCTTCACCGTCGACGCTGCGGATGGCGCGACGCTCATGCAGACGGCGCTCGACAATGGCGTTCCCGGCATTCTCGGCGATTGCGGCGGCTGTTGCAGCTGTGCCACCTGCCATGTCTTCCTTCCCGAGGAATGGCTCGGTCGCCTTCCGGCTCCGTCCGTTTCGGAACGCGCGCTCCTGAGCGGGCGGGACGATCTTGCGCCGACCAGCCGTCTGGGGTGCCAGATCATGCTCGCCCCGGCACTGGACGGGCTGACCGTGCTCCTGCCGGAAAGCCAGTACTGATGGGCGCGACGATTCCCGGCATCTCGCGGACAGGGTTCGTTCGGCTCCACGCCCTGTGCATTGGGCTCGATATCGACCATCAGGGCCGCGTGATCGGCCTCCGCCATTTCGATGGCGATTCCCGCTTGCCTGCCCGGACCACGCAGGGCATCGCCGCGCTCGGGTGGAGGGCGCCGGTCGAGATCGACCCCATCCTTGAGCGGAGAGCACGATGAGGATCGTGATCGTCGGCGCCGGCCATGCCGGCGTCGCGCTCGCCGACAATCTACGCCGGCAGCGCTTCGGTGGCTCGATCACACTGGTGAACGAGGAGGAGCAGCTTCCTTATCATCGCCCGCCACTGTCCAAGGCGATGCTTGCCGCTGCCGGCGCCGGGCCGACGCTTCTGCGGCCGGAAAGCTTCTATACCGGCGAGATCGTGCTGCGGCGCGACCGGGCCCTCGCCATCGATGCCGCATCGCGCACCCTTCTGCTCGGAGGCGGCGATGGCGTGGCCTATGACCGGCTGGTCCTTGCCACCGGCTCGCGGCCGCGCCGGCTCGCCGTGCCCGGTGCCGACCGGGAGGGTGTTTCCTATCTGCGCCATTCTATGGATGCTTCCCGGCTGTCGGCGGCAATGGCATCGCTGGCCCATCTCGTTGTCGTCGGGGCGGGTTATGTGGGCCTTGAGGTTGCGGCTGCGGCGCGAAAGCGGGGTTGCGAGGTCACGATCTTCGAGCGCGCGGACCGCGTGCTGTCGCGTTCGGCCTCGCGCGATTTCGCGGCGCATGTCGAGGCGCTGCATCGCGGAAACGGCGTTCGCCTCCTGCTCGGCCGAACGGTGGCGGAAGTGCTCGGCGAGCGGCGCGTCCAGGCGGTGCGTACGCGCGAGGGCGACACCATTGCCTGCGATCACGTGCTCGTCGGCATCGGTGCCGAACCCGTCACGGGACTGGCCGAGGCGGCGGGCCTCGCCTGCGCGGATGGGATCGTCGTAGATGAGCGCCTGGAGACGTCGGCGCCGGGCATCCATGCCATCGGCGATTGTGCCGCGGTGTCGAGCCAGCGCTATGGCCGGCGCATCCGGCATGAATCCATCGGGGCCGCGCAGGCACAGGCACGCGCGCTGGCCGCCGTGCTGGTCGGCGAGGAGCCGCCGGCTGAGGAACTGCCGTGGTTCTGGTCGGACCAGTATGGCCATAAACTCCAGATGGCAGGCTTTCCCCTGGCGGCCGCCGACGTCGTGATTGAGGGCGAGCCGGGCGAAACCCCTATATCGGTCATCCACCAGCACAAGGGCACGATCTGCGCCGTGGAATGCCTCGATAGACCCGACGCCTACATGAGAGCCAAGCGCGTGCTGGAGGCGATCTAAGCCAATCGGGCAGAAGCCGGCGGCGTGCTTGACCCGATCTTCCTGATGGTCAGCGATCTTGCCCGGTCGGTGGCCTTTTATCAGGTGGTTCTGGAAGATGCGCTTGGCGTCCTCACGCAAAGCATGTGCTGCGGCGAGGCTGACGCGGGATAGGGGCCGAGCGACGCATTGGAACCCACCGCGAGGTGGGATGGTAGCGGAGGAGGGACTTGAACCCCCGACCCCAGGATTATGATTCCCGTGCTCTAACCAGCTGAGCTACTCCGCCATCGGGATCGGCCGCAGGCGGCCGGCTCGCGAGGTGCGCGGATATAAGGAATCCAGCCGAAGGGTGTCAAGCGCTGCCGTGCGTGTGCGCACAGTCCGGTCTACCAATAAGCGGCGGGAGGGCGGCCTTCGACGATCTCGGCAATGCGGCGGGCCGTGGCCGGCGTGATCCCGGCGGGAAGCTCGGCGGTCGGGAAGAAGCCGGCTTCGGCGATCTCCCGGTTGGGTACCGGCGGCGTCCCCATCTCGAAGGCACCCGCGACGAATACCGCGACATGATCGCGCGCCGCGAGGTGAGCGTTGAGGAACAGCCCGTGCAGCCGGGGCGGCGCGAGCAGGCGGATGGCCGCTTCCTCCTCGAGTTCGCGACGGACCGCCGCTTCGACCGTCTCGCCGATCTCCACGCCCCCGCCCGGCAATTGCCAGCCGGCGACATAGGTATGACGCACCAGCAGGATATGCCCCTGCGCGTCGATTACGGCGGCGCGTACCCCGAGCGTCATCCCGCGGGTGAGCCGCGACCACAGGTGCATGAGGCGGGGCAACTTTCCGACCCGGCGCGGCGTTGCGACATCAGGCGCCGCGGCCGCGCTTTCCATCGACCGACCGCTTTCCATCGACCAACCTGCGCTGCTATGGAGAGCCCCGTGTTCGTGCTCGCTCATCTCACCGACCCCCATCTCGGCCCGCTGCCATCGGCGCGGCTGCTGGAGCTCGCCGGCAAGCGGGCGCTCGGCGTTCTCAACTGGCGACGTGGGCGGCGGCGGCGATTCGCCGAGGGTACGATCGACCGGCTGATCGCCGACATCAAGGAGATGGCCCCTGACCACATCGCCGTGACCGGCGATCTCGTGAATGTCGGCCTGCCGGCAGAGTACCAGACCGGGCTCGACTTCCTGCAGAATCTCGGCCCCGGCCACTACGTGACGGTGGTCCCCGGCAATCACGACGCCTATGTGCGCTCCACGGCCCACCACGCCTTGCTCAACTGGGGCAACTATATGCGCGGCGACGGCGCCGAAGGCGGCGAGGCGGAGGGCGTCGTCGCCGAGTTCGGCTTCCCCTTCGTGCGCCGGCGGGGCGACGTGGCGCTGGTCGGCGTGTCGACGGCGGTGCCGACCCAGCCCTTCATGGCGACCGGCAAGGTCGGGCGCGGGCAGATCGAGCGGCTGGGCGGGATATTGAAGGAACTCGGCGAGCAGCGGCTGTTTCGCGTGGTGCTGATCCATCATCCGCCCTGCGGCCATCGCTCCGCCCATAAGCGGCTGCTCGACGCGGAAGCGGTGCGCGCCTGCCTCGCCTCCCATGGCGCCGAACTGGTGATCTGCGGCCACGACCACCGGCCGATGGTGGAAATGCTCGCCGGGCCCGGCGGCGGGCTGGTCCCGGTGGTCGAGGCGCCCTCCTTCGCCGCCGGCCCGGAGGACAGCCATTGGCCCGGCGGCTACCACCTCTATCGCATCGAGCGGCTGCCGGACGCTGCCTTTCCCTGGCGCTGCACGCTTGAAACGCGCGGCTTCGCACGCGGCGAGCTCGATGTCGCCAGCCGCACCACGCGGGTGCTCACCGCTCCAACCGGCATCTGATCCCCGCTAGTGGCCTTGCAGCAGCACCCAGCCGGCGGCGCATGCCGCCACGCCGGCCAGCAGGCCGAACAGGAAGGCGACGGCACCGCTGCGGCGCGGCGGTGCCGGCTCGGGCAATGGCGGCGCCGGCGGGTGATGCGGCAGCGGGCGCGGGGCGGGCTCCGGCTCGGGCGGCGCGCTGGTCGACAGCGCCTGCTCGCGGGCGATCAGCCGGCGGGCGACATAGCGGGTCACCGCGTCGGCGATGTCGTTGGGATTGGTGCTCTCTGCCAGAACGCGCCGGCCGGAGCGGGTGTCCTGCAGGAAGCGGAAGGTGCGCCGGTCGCGGCCCAGCGTCACATGCGCGACCATATCGACGAACAGGCGCGGCGTTTCGCCGGGCATCAGGCCGCGGTCGAACAGGTCGGCATGTTCGAGCGGCACGTCGGCGAAGATCGGATCGAGGATTTCGTTGAGCATGGACAGGCGGGCGAGGCTGGCATCGCGCAGTTCGACGATGACGCCGGCATGCTCGGCCGCCTCCACCCGCGCGGCTCGGATCGCCTCGCGCAGCGACAGGCCGGGCGCGTCGCCCCGCTGGTGGCCGCCTTCGTCCATGAACCCCCGCTCCTCGATGCGCGAGACTAGCCGGCGCGTCCTGCGCCCGCCATAAGCATGCACCTCTTGGGTTAATAGATGGCCTGCATTAAGGCGGGTTCATGCGGCAGCGCACGGCAGAAGGCATCGGAAGGTGGATATGGCGCGGTTCGAGATTCCCCAGGGCGTGGTTGCGGTGGACGACTACGAACCCATTGCCCGCGAGCGGCTGAGCCGGGAGGCGTGGGGCTATTATGCCGGCGGCGCCGGCGACGAGGCGACCATGCGGTGGAACCGGCAGGCCTATGAGCGGCTGCGGCTGCGGGCGCGGGCGCTGCCGACCATCGAGGGCGGCGGCACCGGGCTGACGCTGTTCGGCCAGTCCTATGCGCACCCGATCTTCGTGGCGCCGAGCGCGCATCACACGCTGGCCGACCCCGCCGGCGAGATCGCAACCGTGGTGGGGGCGGGCGGCGCTGCGGCGGGGATGACGGTGAGCACCGAATCCGACGTGTCGCTGGAGGAGATCGCAACGGCGGCGCGCACCAAGCTATGGTTCCAGCTCTATATCCAGCACGATCGCGGCTTCACGCTCGAACTCGTCCGCCGCGCCGAGGCGGCGGGCTATGGCGCGCTGGTGGTGACGGTCGACGCGCCGGTATTCGGTGCGCGCAACACCGAGCAACGCTCGGGCTACACGCCGCGCAAGCTCTCCGAGAACGCCAATCTGCGGGGGCTGCACACGACGCATTTCGCCCGCGCCGAGCTCGGCGAGAGCCTGCTGTTCAACGGCTTCATGGACGTGGCGGCACGCTGGGAGGATATCGAGCGACTGCGTGCCCATACGAAATTGCCGTTGATCCTCAAGGGGATCATGTGCGCGGAGGATGCCGAGCGGGCCATTGGCGCCGGCGCCGACGGCATCGTGGTCTCCAACCATGGCGGGCGGGTGCTCGATACCCAGCCGGCGACCATCGAGGTGCTGCCGCACATAGCGAAGGCGGTCGCCGGGCGGATGCCGGTGCTGGTCGACGGCGGCATAAGGCGCGGCACCGACGTGTTGAAGGCGCTGGCGCTCGGCGCTGCGGCGGTGATGGTCGGCCGCCCGGTCCTCTACGGGCTGGCTGTCGCCGGCCCGGCCGGCGTCGCCCATGTGCTGCATCTGCTGCGCTGCGAGCTGGAAATGGCGATGGTGATGACCGGTTGCAGCCGGCTCGCCGATATCGGCCCGCAGGTTCTGTGGCGGGAGCCGGCTCAGTAGAGCGTTTCGCGGTAGCGGACCAGCATCTCCGCCTGGGTTTCGGCGGTAGCGAGGCCGAGCTGGTCGCGCAGCATCTCGCCCATGCTGGGCAAGGCGTCGCGCGGCACCGCATGCGCCGGGTCCCAGGCATGCGAGCGCATGAACGCCTTGGCGCAATGGAGATAGGCCTCCTGCACCGCGACGCGCAGAACCGTCACCGGCTGGCGGCCGTTGATCTCGAAGCGGGCGCGCAGTTCGGCGTCGTCGCGGATCTCGGCAGAGCCGTTGATGCGCAGGGTCTCGTCGATGCCGGGCATCAGGAACAGGAGGCCGATGGACGGGTTGGCGAGGAGATTCGTCAGCGTATCCAGACGGTTATTGCCGGGCCGGTCGGGGATGAGCAGCGTGGCGTCGTCCTCGACTGCGACGAAGCCCGGCGCGTCGCCGCGCGGGGTGACGTCGGCGCGGCCATCGGCGCCGAAGCTGCCGAGCATCACCAGCGGCGAGAGCGAGACGATGCGGCGGCAATGGCGGTCGAGGGCGGGAAGTACCTTGCGCCGGCTGCGCTCGCGCGGCTCGCCGTAAAGAGCGCGAAGCGATTCGAGGCAGGCGATGCGAGCCATGGCTATTCTCCTGTTCTGTCAGCTCTTTACCACCAATTGGACGCGGTCGGCCGAGAAACGGGCGCGGGTGAATTGCAGCGGCCGGCGCTGCGGGTCGCCGTTGATGCTGTCCACCACCATCACCGCCCGGCCGGGCGGCAGGGCGAGCAGGGTGCGCTCCTCCTCGTCGGCGAGGCGGGCGGTGATGCGGGTCTCCAGCCGGCGATAGTCGCCGAGGCCGAGGGCTTCCAGCGCGCGGGTGACCGAGCCGGTGGCGGCGGCGATGAGGTCGAGGTCGCGGCAGCGCTCGGCAATATACCAATGGGTGCCGACGGTTAGCGGCACGCCGTCGGCCTCTCGCACCATGTCGATGCGCAGCACCTGCGTGCCGGGTGGTATCCGCAGCGCGGCGGCGACATCGGTGCCCGCCGGTTCGACGCGCGAGCCGATCACCCGCCCGCCGGGGGCGCGGCCCTCGCCGGAGACGATCTCCGAGAACCGGGTGCGCGGGCTGATCGGGTAGCGGATCGGCGGTTCTTTCACGAAGGTGCCGCGGCCGGGCGTCGCCTCGATAAGTCCTTGATCCGTCAGCATTGCCAGCGCCCGGCGCAGGGTGTGGCGATTGACGCCGAAGCCGTCGGCGAGCTCGGCCTCGGTGGGGAGCCGGCTGCCGGGCTTCAGGCGGCCTTCGGCAATGTCGGCCTCGATGCGCTCGGCGATCTGCCTCCACAGGGCGACGCCGCTGCCGCGCGCCACATCCTCTCCGCGCGCGGGGGCGGCCACGGCGGGCGGCGTCATCGGCATGTCGTCGGTTTCGTTCATCAAGAGTGGGTTCCGGGCGATCCGCGCTTGCGTGTTTGTATAGATTAATATACAAATTCGGCGTGGTTGTAAACAACCTTCCTGACGCGAAGCCGGACCCTCCCGATGCCGCAGATTTCAGAAAAACATAGCGATAGCAACGAGATATCGGCGCGTCGCGCGGTGATGGCGGTGGTCGCCCGCGCCGGACGCGGCGAACTGGACCGCCTGCTGGAAAGCCTTTCGCCGATGCCGGCGGCGAGCGACCTGCGCCCGGCGGAGGTCGGCCTCGTCATGCTGCGCGGCCGCACCGGCGGGGATGGGGCGGCGTTCAATCTCGGCGAGGCGACGGTCAGCCGTGCCGCGGTGCGGATCGCGGGCGGGGCGACCGGCTTCGGCTACCGGCTCGGCCGCGACGTGGCTGCCGCCCGGCAGGGAGCGCTGGTCGACGCGCTGTGGCAGGACACGGCGCGGCGGCCGGCGGTGGAGGCGGCGCTGGAGCCGGTGCGGGCGCGGCTCCGGGCGGAGGCGAAAGAGGTGCGGGGAGAGACGGCGGCGACCAAGGTCGACTTCTTCACCCTGGTGCGCGGAGAGGATTAATCGTGCAGAAACAAGAACTTGCACGCGGTTTCGCCGATCCGGTCTTCGAGGCGCAGGGCGTGTTCCGCGCCGCCATGCGGGCGCTTTCCCGCCCCGGCCGGCCGCAGCAGCTGCTGGCCGATCTCGATCCGCCGAACCCGATCTCGCGGGAGGCGGCGGCGCTCGCCTTGGCGCTTTGCGACTATGAAACGCCGGTTTTCCTCGACGCGGAACTCGCGGCCGAGCCGGCCGTGGCGAATTTCCTGCGCTTCCATACCGGGGCGCCGCTCGTCTCGGATCCGGGTGAGGCGCGGTTCGCGATCATCGCCAATCCATTGGAAATGATGAATTTTTCGGATTTCGCGCCGGGGTCGCCGGACTTTCCCGATGTCTCGACCACGCTGATCCTGCAGGTGACGGCCTTCGCCGATGACGGCTTCCGGCTCGAAGGGCCGGGCATCAAGGGAAGCACCGGCTTCGGTGCCACGCCGCTGCCGGCGGACTTTTCCGCGCGCATGGCGGCCAACCGGGCACTGTTTCCGCGCGGGGTCGACCTGCTGCTGGCCGGCGCCGGCATGGTCGCCGGACTGCCGCGCTCCGTCACCGTGAAGGAGGCCTGAAGCATGTATGTGGCGGCCAAGGGCGGCGAGAAGGCCATCCGCAACGCGCACGCGCTTCTGGCCAAGCGTCGGCGCGGAAACAGGAATTTGCCCTCGATCACGCTGGAGCAGATCGCCGGGCAGCTCTCGCTGGCGGTCGACCGGGTGATGGCGGAGGGCTCGCTCTACGACGCCGACCTGGCGGCGCTGGCGATCAAGCAGGCGCGCGGCGACCTGATCGAGGCGATCTTCCTCATCCGCGCCTTCCGCACCACGCTGCCGCGTTTCGGTCATTCGGCACCGCTCGACACCGCCGCCATGCTGGTGCGCCGCCGCGTCTCCGCCACCTTCAAGGACCTGCCGGGCGGACAGCTGCTCGGCCCCACTTTCGACTATACGCACAGGTTGCTCGATACCTCTCTCAGCGTGTCCAGTGAGACTGGTGAGGTGTACGATGAGCCCGATTTGTCCAGTGAGCCCGATTTCGCCGGCCCGATGCCGCGGGTGACCGACCTGATCGGCGCCGAGGGGCTGATCGAGGAGGCTCCCGCTGACGATGGCGCCGAGCCCTTCGACATCACCCGCGCGCCGGTGAGCTTCCCGGTCGACCGCTCGACCCGGCTGCAGACCCTCGCCCGCGGCGACGAGGGCTACCTGCTGGCGCTCGGCTATTCCACCCAGCGCGGCTATGCCCGCTCGCACCCCTTCGTCGGCGAGATCCGCTTCGGCGATGTCGAGGTGGTGCTCGACGTGCCGGAACTCGGCTTCGAGATCTCCGTCGGCGAGGTGCAGGTCACCGAGTGCCAGATGGTGAACCAGTTCAAGGGCAGCGCCGAGGTGCCGCCGCAATTCACCCGCGGCTACGGCCTGGTGTTCGGCCAATGCGAGCGCAAGGCGATGTCGATGGCGCTGGTGGAGCGGGCGCTGCGCTGGCAGGAGCTGGGCGAGGAGCCGGGCGCGCCGGCGCAGGACGAGGAATTCGTGCTCTCCCATTGCGACAACGTGCAGGCGACCGGCTTCGTCGAGCACCTGAAGCTGCCGCATTACGTCGACTTCCAGGCGGAGCTCGACCTGGTGCGGCGCATGCGGCGCTGAACATGCGGCCGAGATGAATAGGAGCGCTCAATGAATAGCCGTTTGGACACACTTATTTCCGAGATGGAGGATAAGTCGTATTTAATTACAGTGAAGAAGATTATAAAATGGGAGAATTTATTGAAGAATTTAAATTAATTGACACAAAAAATGGAATATCCAGAGCTCAATTATATGCAGTTGCGAGATTAAAAAGCCCTCGCCGGGCCGGTTGTATTCTGGATGAAAATGAGGATGATATTCGGGCTATAACGAAATTTGCATTCGAAACTCCAAGTTATTCCGTAAAAATGAGGGCGCTTTGCTCCCTTGATGGTGTTGGAATGGGAACGGCATCGGCTGTTTTGGCTTGGAATCGTCCTAATGATTTTGGTGTAATTGATGTTCGAGTTTGGAGTTCATTGAATTATTTCGGTATAGAAGATTTTGAATATGAAGAAAAATCAAAGAAAAAAGTTTATTTTAGAATAAAAGATTGGATTTTATTTTCGTATAAAATCAAAGAAATATCAAAATTAATTTCTAAGCCGACACAATCTGTCGATATCTGGTTGTATAATTATGACAAAATTGTACTTAAGAATAAAGTCACAAGGTCATAATATTATGGCTGCAATGCCCGCCATCACCTACAACTTCGCCTATCTCGACGAGCAGACCAAAAGGATGATCCGCCGCGCCATCCTCAAGGCGATCGCCATTCCCGGCTACCAGGTGCCGTTCGCGGCGCGCGAGATGCCGATGCCCTATGGCTGGGGCACCGGTGGCGTGCAGGTGACCGCCGCCGTGCTCGGCCCGGACGACGTGCTCAAGGTGATCGACCAGGGGGCGGACGACACCACCAATGCGGTGGCGATCCGCGGCTTCTTCGAGAAGACCGCCGGGGTGGCGACCACGACCTCGACCGCGCAGGCCACGCTCATCCAGACCCGGCACCGCATCCCGGAGACGCCGCTGAGCGAGGAGCAGATCCTCGTCTACCAGGTGCCGATCCCCGAGCCGCTGCGGTTTCTCGAACCGCGCGAGACCGAGACCCGGCAGCTGCACGCGCTGTCCGAATACGGGCTCATGCATGTGAAGCTCTATGAGGACATCGCCCGGCACGGGCATATCGCCACCACCTACGCCTATCCGGTGGAAGTGGCGGGGCGCTATGTGATGGATCCCTCGCCGATCCCGAAATTCGACAACCCGAAGATGGACGACTGCCCGGCGCTGCAGCTGTTCGGCGCCGGCCGCGAGAAGCGCATCTATGCCATCCCGCCGCACACGCGGGTGCGGTCGCTGGATTTCGAGGACCATCCGTTCGCGGTGCAGCGTTTCGCCCGACCCTGCGCGCTGTGCGCGGCCACCGGGGTCTATCTCGACGAGGTGATCCTCGACGACAAGGGCGGGCGGATGTTCGTGTGCTCGGACACCGACCATTGCAACACGCGGCAGGCGCAGGGCCATCGGGGGGAGATGGCGGCGCCGGTGTCCTCGTCCGGTGGGGTGGTCCCCCCTCACCCCATCCCTCTCCCCGACGGGGAGAGGGGGCAGGGGATGCGCGTGGGGGAAGGCGCCGCTCGGGCGGGTGAGGGCGCGCACGCGGTGGAGACGAATTCATGAGCACCGACGTCACCATTCGTCCCGCCGTGCCGGCCGACCTGCCGGCGGTGCTGGCGCTGTATCGCGAGCTCGACCCGGAAGACGGGCTCGACCTCGGCGCGGCGCGGGCGGTGTTCAACCGCATGGCGCGCTATCCCGACTACACGCTGCATGTCGCCGAGGCCGGCGGCCGGGTGCTCGGCACCTTCACGCTCATGGTGATGGAGAATATCGCCCATCACGGCTCGCGCTCCGGCATCATCGAGGCGGTCGCGGTGGCGGGCGAGGCGCAGGGACAGGGAATCGGCCGCGCCATGATGCGCGCGGCGCTCGACCTGGCGCGGCAGAAGGGCTGCTACAAGGCGAGCCTGTCGACGCGGATGTCGCGCGAGCGGGCACACGCCTTCTATGAGAGCCTCGGCTTCGCCCGGCACGGCTTCAGCTTCTTCACGGAGTTGGGGGAGGGGGAGCAGCAGGCGCATGTCGTCTCTCCCTCCGGGGGAGAGGGGGCGGAGGGCACGGCTTTCGACACCCCGCCATCGGGAGAAGGAGCGGACGGTGTTCTTCACCTCTCCCCGACGGGGAGAGGTCGCCCCGTGGGGGCGGGTGAGGCGACTTTCGGCGCGGAGATCAAGCCATGAGCGAACATCATCAGGCGGCTGCCTCCGGCGACCGGCCGCTGCTCGTCGCCGAGGGCCTGTCGAAGAATTACGGCGCCCGCATCGGCTGCCGCGACGTGTCGCTGCAGGTGTTCCCCGGCGAGGTGCTGGCGGTGGTGGGCGAATCGGGCTCCGGCAAGTCGACCCTGCTCGGCCTGCTCTCCACCGAGCTCGCGGCCAGCGCCGGGCGGGTCTGCTACCGCATGCGCGACGGGGTGCTGCGCGACCTCGCCGGGCTCGGCGCAGCGGAGCGGCGGCTGTTGATGCGCACCGACTGGGGGCTCATACGGCAGAACCCGGCGGATGGCCTGCGCATGGCGGTCTCGGCCGGCGGCAATGTCGGCGAGCGGCTGATGGCGGTCGGCTGGCGGCATTACGGAAAGATCCGCGAGGAGGCGACCGACTGGCTCGGCCGGGTCGAGATCGCCGCCGACCGCATCGACGACGATCCGCGCAGCTTTTCCGGCGGCATGCGCCAGCGGCTGCAGATCGCCCGCAACCTCGTCACCAAGCCACGCCTCGTCTTCATGGACGAGCCGACCGGCGGGCTCGACGTCTCGGTGCAGGCGCGGCTGCTCGACCTCATCCGCGGGCTGGTGTCCGATCTCGGGCTGGCGGTGGTGATCGTGACGCACGACCTCGCGGTGGCGCGGCTGCTGTCGCACCGCATGGTGGTGATGCGGCACGGGCGGGTGATCGAGACCGGGCTCACCGACCAGGTGCTCGACGACCCGCGCGAGCCCTATACGCAGCTTCTGGTCTCCTCGGTACTGGCGGCGTGAGGGGGATGACGATGAAGGCGATTGACACGACCCCTCACCCCACCCCTCTCCATCAGGATCGGAGGAATCCGATCCTGAGCTCGCCAGATGTTGAACTCGGCAACAGCCGAGTTCAACGCGGGGAGAGGGAGCAGGTCGCTCCCGTGGCTTCCCTCAGCTCTCCCCGTGGGGGAGAGGTCGGCCCGCAGGGCCGGGCGAGGGGGGAGGACGCGCAGACGGAAGGTCCCATGCTCGACGTCTCCGGCGTCTCCAAGACCTTCATCCTGCACCTGCGCGAGGGCGCGCGGCTGCCCGTGGTCTCCGGCGCCGGCTTCGCGCTCTCGGCCGGCGAATGCGTGGCGCTGGGCGGGCCGTCCGGGGCGGGCAAGAGCTCGCTGCTGAAGATGGTCTATGGCAATTACCGCGTCGATGAAGGCCATATCCGTGTGCGCGACGGCGATGAGACGGTGGACGTCGCCACCACCGATCCGCGCCGGCTGATGCGGCTGCGCGAGACCACCATGGGCTATGTCAGCCAGTTCCTGCGGGTGATCCCGCGGGTCGGCGCACGCGACGTGGTGGCCGAGCCGCTGGTCGGCGACGGAGTTTCGCGCCGGGAGGCGCTGGAGCGGGCCGGCACGCTGCTGGCGCGGCTGAACCTGCCGGAGCGGCTGTGGGGCCTGCCGCCCGCCACCTTTTCCGGCGGCGAGCAGCAGCGGGTGAACATCGCGCGCGGGCTGATCGCCCATCGCCCGCTGCTGCTGATGGACGAGCCGACCGCCTCGCTCGACGCCGCCAACCGGCAGGTGGTGGTGGAGCTGATCGAGGAGAAGAAGCGCGCCGGCGTCGCCATTCTCGGCATCTTCCACGATGCGGAGGTGCGCGAGGCGGTGTGCGACCGGGTGATCGACGTGACGGCTTTCGCGCAAGCGGCGTGACTGGACTGCGTGACTGGGCCGCGTGAGGACGAGATGAACGAGACCATCGGTGAAACCATACTTGCCAATGCCACGCTGGTGCTGGAGGACGAGGTCCGGCGCGGGCATCTGGTGATGCGGGGCGGGACGATCGCCGAGATCGGCGAGGGCAGCGTCCCGGCCGGCGCCATCGACATGGAGGGCGACTACCTGCTGCCCGGCTTCGTCGAGCTGCATACCGACCATGTCGAGGGCCATCTCTACCCGCGCCCGCGGGTGATGTGGAACGCCTTCGCCGCGGTGACCGCCTATGACGCGCAGATCGCGGCCGCCGGCATCACCACGGTGTTCGATTCGCTGAGGGTGTGGCCGGACAAGAAGGCGGTGGGCATGGACGGCGACGCGCCACTGCTCGCCTCCACCATCCATCAGGCGGCGCAAGCGGGGCTGCTGCGCGCCGAGCACCATATCCACCTGCGCTGCGAGGTGGCGGCCGACGGGGTGGTGGAGGACGCGCTGGCGCTGATCGAGGCCACCGACGTGCGCCTCGTCTCGCTGATGGACCACACGCCCGGCCAGCGGCAATTCCTCACCGAGGAGCATTTTCGCGCCTATTACAAGAAGAAGAGCGGCATGACCGATGCCGAGATGGACGTCATCGTCGCCGACCGCATGCAGGCGCATGCGCTGCATGCCCGCGCCAACCGGACGCGGCTGGTCGCCATCGCCCGCGCGCGCGGCATCGTGCTGGCGAGCCATGACGACGCTTCCGAGGCCCATGTCGCCGAGGCGATCGAGGACGGGGTGGCGATCGCCGAATTCCCCACCACGCCGGGCGCCGCCGAGGGCTCGCACAAGGCCGGCATCCGCGTGCTGATGGGGGCGCCGAACATCGTGCGCGGCGGCTCGCATACCGGCAATGTCGCGGCGAGCGACCTGGCGCGGGCCGGGGTGCTCGACATCATGTCCTCGGACTATGTGCCCGGCAGCCTACTGCTCGCTGCCTTCGCGCTGCCGGACATGGTGGAGGGCATCGGCCTGCCGCAGGCGGTGGCGATGGTGAGCGCCAATCCGGCCGACGCGGCGGGGATGGGCGATCGCGGGCGGCTGAAGGCCGGGCTGCGGGCGGACGTGCTAAGGGTCTCCGCCGCCGGGCCGGTGCCGGTGGTGCGCACGGCGTGGCGGCAGGGAGAGCGGGTCTCGTGAGCGCAGAGACGGCAGGCGTTGAGACGGCAGGCGTGGAGATGGCGGCGGAGCCGGGAAAGCTGGGGCCGGGCGTGCTGGTGCTGGTGGTCGGCCCTTCCGGCGCCGGCAAGGACACGTTGATCGCCCATGCGCGCGCCGCGCTCGCCGGGCGGGCGGGGCTCGGCTTCGCGCGCCGGCGCATCACCCGGCCGGCCGACGCCACCGAGGACCATGTGAGCCTCGATGCGGCCGAATTTTCCCGCGGCGTCGCCGAGGGGAGGTTTCCGCTGCATTGGCGCGCCAACGGGCTCAGCTACGCGCTGGGGCCGGAGGTGGCGCAGGAGATCGCCGCCGGGCGGGTGGTGGTGGCCAACGGGTCGCGGGCGGCGGTGCGCGAGGCACGCGCGCATTTCGCGCAGGTGAGCGTCGTGCTGGTGACGGCGCCGGCCGAGGTGCTGGCGGCGCGGATCGCCGCGCGCGGCCGCGAAGGCGCCGAGGACGCGGCGCGACGGCTGAAGCGCGAGCCGCCGCTGGACCTGCCGCCGGACGCGACCATCGTGAACGACGGCGCGCCGGAGACCGCCGGGGCGCAGCTGGTGGCGTTCCTGGAGGGGTTGGCGGGGACGTAGCGCCGAACGACGTGCTGGCGCGCTTCGACCGCAGGATCCGCCTCGTCGGTGCCGTCTGCGCCGATGCCGCCGCGTGCGGGCCGGGCGCCCGTCCTAATGGCAACGGCCGGGACGAGGCCCGGCCGTGAAGCGGTGAGGCGATGCCGCCCCTTCTACTGCCGGTATTGCTGGATGCGGGTGGTGCGCAGGCCGGCGAGGCCGTGGCGGTCGATCGAGGCCTGCCAGGAAAGAAATTCTTCCGTCGTCAAAGTATAGCGCTTGCACGCCTCTTCCAGGCTCAGCAGCCCGCCGCGGACGGCGGCGACGACCTCGGCCTTGCGGCGAATGACCCAGCGGCGGGTTTCGGGAGGGGGAAGATCGGCGATGGTCAGCGGACTCCCGTCCGGTCCGATCACGTATTTCACCCTGGGGCGGTAGGCCTCGGTCATTGTACGCTCACTAATAACACCCGAACTATGATCCGATGGTATCTGGTCAGCGATAAATATTTTCCTAAACGAATCACGACCCGGTGAGTTAAGGAAGGTTTATGCTTTCTTAACAGCACTGAAACTTTCCGTTTACCTTCGTGTATCGTCGCCACAGCTTGGATGCAGCTTGGCGGACGCTTGAAATTTGCCCTTGCGGCAGGCGGGAATGCGCCGTGCCCGATGCCGCCGGCGGGTTGCGCGACAGGCGAGGGATCCGTAGAAAACCGGTTCGTAGAAACAGCGAGACGCCTTATATAGGGTCATCGACGCCGTTCCGTTCCCTGATTTCGCCTCTGGTACCGCCGCCCGCCATGATCCGCCTCGACGACAGCAATCGCGATCCGAAGGCCACCCGCGTGGTGGTGGCGATGTCGGGCGGGGTGGATTCCTCGGTGGTCGCCGCGCTCTACGCGCAGGCCGGCTACGAGGTGATCGGGGTGACGCTGCAGCTCTACGACCATGGCGAGGCGATGCACCATCGCCCCGGCGCCTGCTGCGCCGGGCAGGACATCTACGACGCCCGCACCGTGTGCGAGACGCTCGGCATCCCGCATTACGTGCTCGACTACGAGAGCCGGTTCCGCGACGCGGTGATCGAGCGCTTCGCCGATGCCTATGCCTCCGGCGAGACGCCGATCCCCTGCGTCGACTGCAACCGCACCGTGAAGTTCCGCGACCTGCTCGACACCGCCCGCGACCTCGGCGCCGACATCCTCGCCACCGGCCATTACGTGACCAGCCGCGCGCTGCCGGATGGCGGGCGGGCGCTGTACCGGCCGCTCGACGAGAGCCGCGACCAGAGCTACTTCCTCTATGCCACCACCCAGGCGCAGATCGACATGCTGCGCTTCCCGCTCGGCGAGACCACCAAGCCGGAAGTGCGGGCGCTGGCCGAGGGTTTCGGCCTGAAGGTCGCCGACAAGCCGGACAGCCAGGACATCTGCTTCGTGCCGAACGGGCACTATACCGACATCGTCGAGAAGCTGCGCCCCGAGGCCGGCGAGCCGGGCGACATCGTGCATCTGGACGGGCGGGTGCTCGGCCGCCATGCCGGGGTGATGCGCTACACGATCGGCCAGCGCAAGGGGCTCGGCATCGCCTCCGCCGAGCCGCTCTACGTGGTCGGCATCGACGCCGCCCAGCGCCGCGTGCTGGTCGGCCCGCGCGCGGCGCTGGGCGTCAGCGAGGTGCGTGTCGACGAGGTGAACTGGCTCGGCGACGAGAGCCTCGATGCGGCGATCGACGCCGGGCGCGAGATCCATGTGAAGGTGCGCTCGACCCGCGCGCCGGCGCCGGGCCATCTCGGCCGCGCCGCCGACGGGGCGCCGGTGGTGAACCTGCACAATGCCGAGGAGGGCGTTGCGCCGGGGCAGGCCTGCGTGTTCTACGCGGACGCCTCTTCCGGCGCGCGGCTGCTGGGTGGCGGGGCGATCCGTCGCGCCCGTCCGCCTTTCACAGCGGTGACACGCGGGCAGGACATGGTGGCGAGCGCCCGTACCGCGTGAGTCGGGTCTCGCGCCGGCGACGGCCGCAATGGCCGGGCCGGAATTGTTGGGGGGAAGCATGACGACCGATCTCGACCGCGCGACCGTGGAAGAAGCCTATGCGCGCTGGGCCCCGGTCTATGACGTGGTGTTCGGCGCGGTGTTCGAGCCCGGCCGCAAGGCAGCGATCAAGGCGGCGGAGCGGATTGGCGGGCGCATCCTCGAATTCGGCGTCGGCACCGGCATGGCGCTGCCCAACTACAAGCGCAGCAACCGCATGGTCGGCGTCGACATTTCCGAACCGATGCTGAAGAAGGCCCGCGAGCGGGTGAAGAAGGAGCATCTGCGCCATGTCGAGGGCCTGTGCCTGATGGACGGCGCGCATCTCGGCTTCGCGGACGAGAGCTTCGACGTGGTGATCGCGCAATTCGTCATCACCGTGGTGCCGCACCCGGAGAAGACGCTGGACGAGATGGCCCGCGTGCTGAAGCCGGGCGGCGAGATCATCCTGGTCAACCATCTCGGCGCCGAGGACGGGCCGCGCGCGGTCTTCGAGCGCTGGTTCGCCCGCCGCGCCCGCAAGCTGGGCTGGCGCCCGGAATTCCAGTTCGCCCGGCTGAGCAACTGGGCGGTGCGGAACGGCACGGTGGAGCTTGAGGCGGCGAAGGATGTCGGGCTGGGCGTCTACACGCTGGTGCGGTTCCGGAAGCTGAGCGCGGCCGAGCGGGCCGAGCGCGAGGGCGCCGCGCAAGTGGCGGTGGCGTGAGGGGGTCATGGTCCCCGGATATTTTCGTGATAGGCTGACGCCATGAAACAGATCGTCAGTGATCAGGTTCGAGATGCTATCAACGATGTCGTGACGCAAGAGATGGGGCGTTTCGGGGTTCGAAATGTCATCGTCTCTGCCGGAGTTGATCACGACGGCGACGAAGTACTGCGCGTTCACGTTGTTTATGGTGACGATATCCCGCCAGTCGATACACGTGTCATGGCGGCCTTGGTGTCGAAGGTTCGAGACAAGCTGTGGGATATGGGTGAGGATCGTTTCCCCCACATTCGACATGAGTTTCCTGTCGAGCCAAAGGTTGTCGGCTTTTGATTGAGAACGATCTGCTGGCGGCAGCGCGGCGCCTTGCGAAGTCGAGCTCCAAAAAGCCACGGCAAGCCGATCTCAAGCGAGCAATATCGACAGCCTACTATGCGGTATTTCACGCTGTTGCGCGCAGCAATGCAGATATGTTGCTCGGTGTGGGTCCTGATCGCCCCGACAAAGCTTGGAACCATGCCTATCGCGCACTTGATCATGGCTTTGCCAAGAAGGCTTGCGCGAAGTTGCGCGCATTGAAATTTCCCCGCGACCTCTGCTTGTTTGGTGATGATTTCGTTGCGCTGCAGGAAGCCCGGCACGAAGCTGACTATAATCCAGATCATAAAACCGATCGTGCAGGGGCGCTTGCCTTCGTCGACATTGCCGAAAAGGCAATGGGACGCCTGAAAGCGGCCACCCGCAAGGATCGCAAGGCGCTCGCGATCCAGCTTCTTCTGAATAAACGAGCTTAGATCCTCACGGATCCTCACCCCCACCCCAGCAGCGGCCCCACCGGGACGATCCCCGTCGGGTTGATCGTCTTGTGGCTCTCGTAGTAGTGGCGCTTGATGTGGGTGAGGTTCACCGTCTCCGATACGCCCGGCACGGCATATAAAGTCGCCAGATAGCGCGACAGGTTCGGGTAGTCGGCGATCCGGCGGATGTTGCACTTGAAATGGCCGACATAGACCGGGTCGAAGCGGATCAGCGTGGTGAACAGCCGCCAGTCCGCCTCGGTCAGCCTGTCGCCGAACAGGTAGGGCGCATCCGCCAGCCGCGCTTCCAGCTCGTCCAGCATGGCGAAGAGCGCGAGGACGGCCTCCTCATAGGCCTCCTGCCTGGTCGCGAAGCCGGCCTTGTAGACGCCGTTATTCACCGCGTCGTAGATGCGCGCATTGAGCGCGTCGATCCCGTCGCGCAGCGCGGCGGGATAATAGTCGTGCCGGTCCGGCGTCAGCGCCTCGAAGGCGGTGTTGAACATGCGGATGATCTCCGCCGATTCATTGCTGACGATGGTGCCGCGCGCCTTGTCCCACAGCACCGGCACGGTGACGCGGCCGGAATAATGCGGGTCGGCGGCGAGATAGACCTCGTAGAGACGCTGCTTGCCGAGCACCGTGTCCGGCGTGGCGCCCTCGGTGCGGCGGGCGGCGTGGTCGGCGAATACCCAGCCCTCGTCGCCCATGAACGGGTCGACCACCGAGACGGAGACGAGGCTTTCCAGCTGCTTCAGCTTGCGGAAGATCAGCGTGCGATGCGCCCAGGGGCAGGCATAGGAGACATAGAGATGGTAGCGGCCGGCCTCGGCCGGGAAGCCGCCCTCGCCGGTCGGCCCCGGCGCGCCGTCCGCCGTGATCCAGTTGCGGAAGCGGGTCGTCGTGCGCTCGAAGCGCCCGCCGGTGCTCTTGGTATCGTACCATGTGTCGGCCCAGCGGCCGTCGACCAGCAGTCCCATCGCGTTTCTCCTCGCTTTTCCCAAGGCTAGGACGAAATCGAACGCGGCACAGCTGCAATCGGCGTGCGCCGACGAGCGGCAGGTCTTGCATTTATGCATGTCTTACGCTTCTGCATGCCTTGCATTTCTGCACGTCCTGCATTCATGCCGGGCGCGATCAGAGCCGCTTGAAATAGAGCCGGGTGCCGGTGAGGCCGCCCTGCGGCTTCAGCGCGTAGCCGGGGATCTCGCCGGCGAAGACGAAGCCGTGCTTCTCATAGAGCCCCGCCGCGCCGTCCTCGCTGGCGGTGTCGAGGACAATGAGCGTGCGGCCCTGCCGGCGGGCGATCCGCTCGGCCTCGCGCAGCAGGGCGCTGGCGACGCCGCGGCCGCGAAAGGCGAGACGGGTCATCATCTTGGCGATCTCGGCGCGGTGCGGCTGGTTTTCCGGCAGGTCGAGCAGCAGGCTGACGGTGCCGGCGAGCTGGCCGTCGATGAAGGCGCCGAGTACCGCCCGCTCGCCGCGCCCGGCGCTTTCCAGCGCCGCGCGCCAGAACGCGGCGGCCTTCTCCGGCGCCAGCGGGTGCATGAAGCTGACCGAGCCGCCGCTCGCCACCGTCTCCACCAGCATGGCGGCGAGGGCGTCGATGACGGCCGGCTCGGCATCGAGCGGGTGAAGGACGATGTCGGCGGCGGGGCGGAGGGACATGGAACGGCCTCAGACGCGGGCGAGGGCGACGATGTAGCGGCAGGAGGCGTCCGACTCGTTGGCGAAGGTGACGTCGGAGGGCGGGCCGAAGCCGAGGCAGTCGCCGGCTTCCAGCACATGGCGCCCGACCCCCTCGGTGAGGGCGAGCGTGCCTTCGCGCAGCTGCAGCACCTGGCGGATATGGGCATAGGAGGAGGTCGGCAGGGTGACGCGGGCGCCGGGCGGCAGCTCGACCTCGACCAGCTCGATCGGATGGTCGGGCCGGGCGAAGATCTGCCGGCGGGTGTAGCCGGTCTCGGGATCGCGCCAGACCGGCTGCCCGGCGGCGCGCGCGAGCCGTTCGCCGCCCTCGGCGCGCAGCAGCAGGCCGGCGAGGGTGAGGTCGAAGGCGGCGGACAGGCGCACCAGCGTAACCGCGGTCGGGCTGATCTCGCCGCGCTCGATCTTGCTGATCGTCGCCTTGGAGACGCCGGAACGGGCGGCGAGATCGGCCAGCGACCAACCGCGCGCCTCGCGCTCCAGCCTGAGGCGGCGGGCGAGGCGGGTCCCGGTATCGTCGATCATAGTAGACATTCATCTCTTATAGGAGACGGGCGGGATCGAGACAAGGCGGGTGCGGCTTCAGTGGGGCGGCCTCGCGCATCCCGGCAGCGGGAGCGCGCCCGCCTGCCGCGGCCTGGCGCGTTTGAAGCGGCTTGGCGCGAAAGGGCCGGCGGGGGGCCGCCTGTCCGGCGGGAGGGGTGCGGATTGAACAGGCCGGAGCCCGGTCCGGCGGCAAGGCCCGCTCGACGAGCCGGGACATGTTCCGGCGCGCCGGGCCATGCGGGCAAGCCGCAGGCAAGAAGCAGAAGCGCCCGCCCTCGACCTGACGGCACGGCTGTGCTATCCGGCCGGACCCTTTCGGGAGACGGCGATGAGCCCGCGGCCGATGCAGCGACGACGAGACGAGGAGACCCGCCGGGATTTCGATCCGGGCGCGGGCGATTTCGCTCGCCGATGCCGGCGGCCGTGAATGCACGGTCGCGCGGCGCGGCGATGTGCCGACCTTCGAGCCTTCCGAGCGCCGACATGACCGAACTCTCCATCACCGTCCTCACCGAGCAGCCCTCCGACGATGCCGCCATCGAGCGGCTGGTGGCCCGCACCTTCGGGCCGGGCCGCTATGCCCGCACCGCCTATCGGCTGCGCGAGGGCAACCCGCACCGGCGCGACCTCTCCTTCACCGCCTATATCGGCACCATGCTGGTCGGCTCGGTGCGGCTGACGCCGATCGAGATCGGCACGCAGGCCGCGCTGCTGCTGGGGCCGCTGACCGTGGAGCCGCCATTCCGCTCGCACGGCATCGGCCGGCGGCTGGTGGAGCGTTCTCTCGATGCGGCCAGGGCGCAGATGCATGGCGAAGCCGCGGCGCGGCTGGTGCTGCTGGTGGGCGACGAGCCCTATTACGGCCGCATGGGCTTCAGGCGGGTGCCGCATGGCCAGGTGACGCTTCCGGGGCCGGTGGACCCGGCGCGGGTGCTGGTCTGCGCGCTGGACGAGACGCCGCTGGAGGCGGTGCGCGGGCCGGTGCGGCGGGATGCCTCGCTGCGCTGACCCCTCGGGGGGCTCTTCCGATGGCGGCGGGGCGCGGCGCGATCGGCGCGCCTCCGGCGGCTTGAAGCCGTCATCGCTGCCATCCTATAGGCTTGTGTTGCCGCCATCGCGGCGCGGGGGAGGATCGCTTGAACGGTGACGAACTGAGGGTCATTCTGTGCCGGCTGGAGAAGGGCATGTCGCTGACGGTTCCCGATGAATGGCTCGACAAGCACATCGCCGGCACCAACGCCGCCCGCGCGGCGCTGGTTGCCGAGATCGCGCGGCAGTATTTCTGCGTGACCAAGCCGAATATCGGCTCGCAGACCTTCGAGAAGCAGGACGTGCCGTTCACGGGGTGAGGGGGACGTTCAGTCCAGCCGATGGGACAGGTGCGCCATGTCCTTCGATTAAGGCAATGCTCTCAGCAGGATGAAACGGAGCATGGTTTCTGGCGGCTCCTCACCGGTGACGATGCGGATAAACATTTCCGCGAAGGTGGAATGATCCGGCATGACCAGCTCGAAGCCGTTCATTTCCCAGAACGCGATCATCGCCGCCCACCCTGTTCTTTTGTTGCCCTGGGCGAACGGGTGGTTGCGTGCGATCGCGACGCCGAGATCGAGTTCCGGGAGAGCGACACTTTCACCATAGAGGAAACGATGGCGCGGCACGGCACAGGCCGAGGCAAGCAGGTCTTCGCCGCGTAAGTGAAACGGCTCCGCCGTCGCGTCGACGAGATGGCGATTGAGCGCGACGACGAGATCCGGTCCAACCCAATCGGGCTCGATCACCCTATTCGGCGAGTTTGGAAAGCACGTTCGGCCAGCGCTTGAGCAGCCGTTCGGAAAATTCCGCGGGGTCGACGGGCCGCTTGCGCGGGGTGACGGCATCGTCCCGGCCGTCCTCTTTCGAGGTGTCGCGTTTAACCCGGACGGTCTCTTTTTCGGGTTTGTAGGCGCGGATGCTCATCGGTCTCGTCTCCGTGCCGACAATGTAGAGCCTCCGCCCCGGCGCTTCAACCGTCGCTCGCCTACCTTCCCTCCCTTGCCCACGCCGCCGCGATGCCGGCGAGCAGGATCAGCAGGCCCGACAGGCCGGCGAACAGCGGGAACAGGCCGAGGCCGCGCACCACCGAGACGTCGCGCAAAGCGAGGCCCATCCAGTCCTCGCCGGCGAAGCGCTCGCCGGAGCGCACCGCCACCACCCGCGGCACGCCGCCGGCGAGATCGGCCATGCGCCAGATGCCGCCGCCGGTGGCTTCCACCGCCGGGCGCAGCGCCTGCGTGGTCGAGGTCACCTCGGCGAATTCGCGCGGGTTGAGCGGGCCGACATTCACCAGCGCCGTGTGGGTGCCGTCGCTCGCCCGCCACAGGCCGAGCCTGTCGGCCGGGAAGGTGGCGCGGAACAGGCCGGGCTCCACCTGGGCCAGGGTGAGGCTGCGGGTCTGGCCGGTGGGGTTGGTGACGATGACGGTGGGGGCGGCATCGCCCATGGTCTGGCGCTCGACCACGAGGTCCGGCCCGTGGGCGACGAGGCGCAGCCGCTCCTCCTCCAGGTCCGGCTCCTTCATCAGCCAGTGCGACAGCCGGCGCAGCAGGTCGATATAGGGGCCGCCGCCCTCGAAGCCGCGCGCCCACAGCCAGAAATGGTCGGAGAGCAGCAGGGCGACGCGGCCCTGGCCGACGCGGTCGAGCAGCAGGATCGGCTTGCCATCCGGCCCGTCCATCACGCTGGTGCCGCGCGCGCCCTGGGTGTCGACGACGCGGAAGAAGCGCGCCCAGGCCGGCGGCTCGCTCTGCGAGCCGGGCAGGGCGCGGGTGACCGGATGGCGGCGGCCGGGCTCGGTGAGCTGGGCGCGGAACGGCGTCTCGGTCATGTGCCCGGTGGGCGCGGCGGGCAGCACCGCCTCCAGCGGGGTGTTGAACACCGAGCCGTCGGAGACGTAATCGGTGCCGGCGGCGACCAGCAGCGCGCCGCCTTCCTCCACATAGCGCACGATATTGTCGAAATAGATCATCGGCAGCACGCCCTGCTGGGCGTAGCGGTCGAAGATGATCAGGTCGAAATCCTTGATCTTCTGCTGGAACAGCTCGCGGGTCGGAAAGGCGATCAGCGACAATTCGTTGATCGGGGTGCCGTCCTGCTTCTCCGGCGGGCGCAGGATGGTGAAATGCACGAGGTCGATATTGGCGTCGGATTTCAACAGGTTGCGCCAGGTGCGCTCGCCGACGTGCGGCTCGCCGGAGACCAGCAGCACCCGCAGCTTGTCGCGCACGCCGTCGATGGAGACGGCGGCGCGGTTATTGACCGGGGTGAGCTCGCCCTCCAGTCCGGCGGCCTCGATCTCGACGATGTTGGCGCCCGCATGGGTGATCTCGACATCGATGCGCGCCGGCTGGCCGGCGGTGACGATCGGGCGCGCCACCACCTCGCCGTCGCGGCGCACGGTGACGCCGACGCGGGCGCCGGCCGGGGCGCCTTCGTCCTCGACGCGGTAGCCGATGGTCTGGTTCTGGCCGACAATGCCGAAGCGCGGCGTCGAGGTCAGCGCCACGCGGCGGTCGCGCTCGCCCTCATGGCCGGAAATGATGGCGTGCACCGGAGCGCGGAAGCCGAGCGCCGCCATGTTGGCGGGGATGTCGTGCACGCGGCCGTCGGTGAGGAAGATGGCGCCGGCGACGCGCTCGGGCGGCACGTCGGCGAGCGCGGCGGAAAGCGCGGTGAACAGGCGGGTGCCGTCGACCTCGCCGGCCCCGGCGCCGGCATCGACGAAGCGGATCTCGGCGCCCTGGTCCTTCAGCCGGGCGAGGCGGGTTTCCAGCTCGGCGCGGGCGGCCTCAGTCATGCCGGTGCGGTCGCCGAAATCCTGGCTGGCGCTCCTGTCGACCACGACGGCGACCACGGTGGAGAGCGGCTCGCGCTCCTCGCGGGTGAGCGAGGGATTGGCGAGCGCCAGCACCGCCAGCGCCAGGGCGAGGGCGCGGAAGACCGAGCCGCGGGTGCGGGCGACGACGAGCAGCAGCGCCACGGCGCCGGCAATGACGGCGGCGGCGATCAGCAGCGGCAGCGGAATGAGCGGATCGAAGGCGAGGCCGAGATTCATCGGGCGGGGCCTCCGTCAGATCGGTGGCGCGCGGGCAGGCGGCTCGCGCTGCTCCACCTCTCCCCGAGGGGGAGAGGTCGGCCCACAGGGCCGGGTGAGGGGGCGGGACGGGTTGCCGGGCCGGCGCAGCCCCTCACCCCATCCCTCTCCCCGACGGGGAGAGGGAACAGGGGCGTACAGGCGGGAAAGGCCACGTCGCTCATTGCCCCAGCCTTTCCAGCAGCGCCGGCACATGCACCTGGTCGGCCTTGTAGTTGCCGGTGAGCACATACATCACGAGGTTGGCGCCGGAGCGGAAGGCGAGCTCGCGCTGGCGGGCGCCGCCCTCGGCGATCGGCAGCATCGGCTGGCCGTCCGACGTCGAGGCCCAGGCGCCGGCGAGGTCGTTGGAGGTGATGACCACCGGCGAGACGCCGTCGCCGGCGCGGGCCGGGCGTTCCTCGCCCTCCTCGGCGGGAGGCAGCGCCTCCACCCAGGTGGTGCCGCCGGAAAAGCGGCCGGGGAAATCGCGCATCAGGAAGAACGCCTTGGTGAGCACATGGTCGCGCGGCACCGGCTCCAGCTCCGGGATGTCCAGCCCGTCGAGAATGGCCCGCAGCGCGGTGTTGGAGGGGGTGGCGGCGCTGGCGCCGGGAATGGCGGTCTCGGCGTCGCGGGTGTCGAAGACGATGGTGCCGCCCTGCTTCATGAAGGCGTCGACGCGCGCCAGCGTCTCGGGCGGCAGCCGGGAGGCGGTGGGCAGCACCGGCCAGTAGATGAGCGGGAAGAAGGACAGCTCGTCGCGCGCGAGGTCGACGCCCATCGGCTCGCCGGCCTCCAGCGCGGTGCGCTCGCCGAGGAAATCGGTGAGGCCCTGCAGGCCGGAGCGGCTGACCTCGTCGGTCTCGGAATCGCCGGTGACGACATAGGCGAGGCGGGTGGAACTGGTCGCCTTCACCGCGAAGTCGATCTCGGCCTGCGTCATCGGCTTGTCGGTGCGGGCGACGGGGCCGGGAGCGGCCGGCGTGCCGGCCTGTGCCGGTGCCTGGGACTGGGCCTGTGGCTGGGCCGGCACCTGCGCAAGGGCGGGGGCGACCAGCAGCCCGGCCAGCGCCACGGCGAGGATGAGGCTCGCGCTGGTGGAGGCGCGGCGCGGGGCGAGGCGGGACAGGCCGCCGGCGAGCAGGAACACGATCATGGCGTCCACCAGCAGCAAGGCGAGGAGGGCGAGGAGCAGCGGCGCGCGCAGGTCGCGCGGGGCGGCATCGCGATAGGGCTCGATCCGGCCGAGACCGGCGAGGTCGAGCGGCATCAGCCGGTCGGCGGGCAGCAGTGCGTTCACCGCCACCAGCCCTTCCGGCGGGCCGTAGAAGCCGGGGGGATGATCGGCGCTGGCGCGGCCGGCAAAGCCGACCGGGATCGCCTTGGCGGTGGGCGTCACCGGGCGGAAGGCGCCGAAGCCGTCGAGCAGCCGGCTCGGCGGCACGGTCTCGCCGGGCGTGGCGGCGGCCTCGCCGCCGGTGCCGGGTCCGGCATCGGCCTGGGTCTCGGCGGCGCTGGAGCCGCCGAGCGCCACCACCCGGCGCAGCATGTCGACGAAAGCGCCGGAGAGCGGCAGGTTCGACCAGGAGCTGTCGGCGGTGACGTGGAACAGCACCAGCATGCCGGCGCCGCGCTTCTCGCCGGTGACGAGCGGGGTGCCGTCGGTGAGCGTCGCCCAGGTGCGGGCGGCGAGCAGGCCGTCCGGCTCGGCGAGCACCTGCCGCTCGACGGTGACGTCGTTCGGCACCGGCACGTCGCGGAACGGTCCCTCGGCCGAGAAGCCGCCGAGCGATTGCGGCTGTTCCCAGGACAGCGAGCCGCCGAGCACGCGGCCGCCGCGCCGGAGCGTCACCGGCACCAGGTCGTCGGAGCCGTTGGCGAGGCGGGGGCCGGCGAAGCGGATCAGCACGCCGCCGCCCTCGATCCAGCGCTGAAGGCGGGCGCGGGTCTCGGGCGGGATGGTGCCGATGTCGGAGAGCACGATCACCGGCAGCTTCTGGTCGATGAAGCGCTCGATCGCCTCGGCGCTGGCGGCGCCGTCGGCGGGGCGGATATCGGCGAAGGGGCCGAGCGCGCGGGTGAGATAATAGGAGGGCGAGAGCAGCGGCTGGCGCTGGTCGGCGGTGGCGCCGGAGACGAGGCCGACGGTGCGCCGGCGCCAGCGCTTGTCGAGCAACTGCACCGCGCCGGCGGATTCCTCGCCGGCAATGTCCAGCCGCGCGACCTCGTTGCGGATCTCGACCGGCATGTCGAAGCGCGCCTCGGTCTCGCGGGCGCCGGGCTCGAAGCCGAACGGCGCCTCGCCGAGCGACAGGCCGCGCATGTCGAGCGCCCGCACGATGCCGGCGCGCGGCAGCACGTCGCGGTCGGCGCGCAGCACCTTCACGGTGAGCGCCCCGGCGGCGTTGTCGGCGCCGGCGAGCGCCAGCGGCTCCTCGACGCCGTCGGCCAGCGTGGTGAGCGGACGCGGGCCGGCGATGGCGGCAAGCTCGGCGGTGAAGCCGTCGGCACCTTCGAACTGCACGCCGTCGGAGAGATAGACGAGGCCGGCCTCCGGCGCGCCTTCGAGCGCTTTGCGCAGGCTGGCCAGCGCAGCGCCGCGATCCGGCACATGCGGCACCGGGGCGAGGCTGCGCAGGCGCTCGCGCGCCTCGTTCGGCGCCATCACCCGCGGATCGAGCGGCGGATCGCCGGTGGGAACGAGCACGACGCCACGCCCGGCAAGGTCGGCATCGGCGACGATGCCCTCGGCGCTGGCGCGCCGCGCCTCCCAGGAGGAGGCGGCCGGCCAGCCGGAATCGATCAGCAGCACCACCGGGCCGGAGGAGGCGGGGCCGGCGACCGGCGGATTCCAGATCGGCCCGGCGGCGGCGAAGATCACCAGCGCGGCGAGCAACAGCCGCAGCACGGTGAGCCACCACGGCGTGCGGGCCGGGGTCTCCTCCTTGGGCGGGATGTCGAGCAGCAGCCGCGTCGGGGCGAAGGCGATGCGGCGCGGACGCGGCGGCACCAGCCGCAGCAGGAACCACAGCAGCGGCAGCGCGGCGAGCGCGGCGAGCAGCAGCGGGGTGGCGAAGGCGATGGGGAGGCCGAACAGACCGCTCATGATGCAGGGCCTCCGGCGGCCGGCGCGTGGCCTGCATGGTCGCCGTGATCGGCGGGCTGGGCGCCGCGGTCGTCGGCGGCGGGCTCGTAGTCCGGCTCGCCGACGGGCATGGGCGGCACCGCGGCGCCGCCGCCGGTCATGCGGGCGTGCAGGGCGAGCAGCAACTCGCTCGCCGGCCGGTCGGTGCGGTGGACGAGGAAGCTCCAGGTGCGGCGCTCGGCCTCGCGGCGGATGATGGCGCGGTGGCGGGCGACGCGGGCGACATAGTCGGCACGCACCGTCTCGGCGCGGCCGATGGTGAGCACGGTGCCGGTTTCCGGCTCGCGGAACTCGATGCGGCCGGAGAACGGGAAGGTCTCCTCGGCCGGGTCGCAGACCTGCACCACATGGCCGTGGGCGCCGGAGGCGGCGAGGCCGGCGAGGCTGGCGACCACGTCCGGCGTCGGGCTCCACAGGTCGCCGAGCAGCACCACCTCGGCGAGCGGCGAGGGCGAGAAGGCCGGCGGCAGGCTCTGCGGCAGGCTGGAGGCGTGGACGAGCGATTCCGCCATCTTCTCGACGATGCGGCGCGAGGCGGAGGGGCGCATGACGCCGGGAATGCCGACGCGCTCGCCCCCCTTCACCAGCAGCTCGGCGAGGGCGAAGGCGAGGACGAGGGCGCGGTCGCGCTTGGTCTCCCAGACCAGCGGCGAGGCGAACACCATGGAGGCGGACAGGTCCGGCCAGATCCACACCGTGTGGGCGGCCTCCCATTCGCGCTCGCGGACATAGAGATGGTCGTCGCGGGCGGAGCGGCGCCAGTCGACGCGGGCGGAGGGTTCGCCGTCGACGAAGCGGCGGTACTGCCAGAAATTCTCGCCGGAGCCGGCGCGGCGGCGCCCGTGCAGGCCGTGATAGACGCTGGCGGCGATCTTGCGCGCCTCCAGCACCAGGCGCGGCATGGCGGCTACGAGGCCGGCGGCGTCCTGCGCCGCACTTCTGACGGCAATATCCGCGTCTAATTCCATCAACCCGTCCTAAGCTACCCCCGCCGCATTCAGCCGATCTTCGCCGCCAGCTTGGCGATGAGCCCCGTCACCGTCTCGCCATCCGCCCGCGCGGCGAAGGTGAGCGCCATGCGGTGCTTGAGCACGGGTTCGGCGAGCGCCACCACGTCGTCGACCGAGGGGGCGTAGCGCCCGTCCAGCAGGGCGCGGGCGCGCACCGCCAGCATCAGCGACTGCGAGGCGCGCGGGCCGGGGCCCCAGGCGATGAACTTGGCGAGCGCGCCGGCATCCGGCCCCGGACGGGCGGAACGCACCAGCGTGAGGATGGCCTCCACCACCGATTCGCCGACCGGCAGGCGGCGCACCAGCCGCTGGGCGGCGGCGAGGTCCTCGGCGGTCATCACCGCCTTGGGCTTGGTCTCCTCGGCGCTGGTGGTGTCGAACAGGATCTTCCGCTCGGCGTCGCGGTCGGGATAGTCGACGTCGATTTCCATCAGGAAGCGGTCGAGCTGGGCTTCGGGCAGCGGATAGGTGCCCTCCTGCTCCAGCGGGTTCTGGGTGGCGAGGACGTGGAAGGGCCTGGGCAGGTCGTGGCGCAGGCCGGCGACGGTGACGTGGCCTTCCTGCATCGACTGCAGCAGCGCCGACTGGGTGCGCGGCGAGGCGCGGTTGATCTCGTCCGCCATCAGCAGCTGGGCGAAGACCGGGCCGGGAATGAAGCGGAAGGAGCGCCGGCCGCCGGCGCCTTCCTCCAGCACCTCGGCGCCGAGAATGTCGGAGGGCATCAGGTCGGGGGTGAACTGCACGCGGCGGGCATCGAGCCCGAGCACGGTGCCGAGGGTTTCCACCAGCTTGGTCTTGGCGAGGCCGGGCACGCCGACCAGCAGGCCGTGGCCGCCGGACAGGATGGTGATGAGCGTGCGCTCCACCACCGCCTCCTGGCCGAAGATGACGGCGCCGATGCCGCCGCGGGCGGCGCGCACATTGGCCGCCGTGGCTTCCGCCGAGCGGACGATCATGGCGTCGAGGGATTCGAAATTCTCGCCGGTCGCTGACGTCATGTCGTGCTCCTTACGTCCGATCCTCTGCCCCATGTGCCGTAGCAAGGTCGAGGCCAGACCTTTGCCCGCCTCGATCCTTTGCCGGCCATGTTGCATCGCAAAAAATTATATTGCAATGCACATAGCCGAATACCACTAGCCTCGGCACGGGGTTCCGCGCCGGCGAGCTTACGCTATCTTCACATCGCGTCGACTATCGGGCGGGGCATCACGACTGCGCGATTAAGCTCGTGTGACAGAGAAAGAATCGTAGTGTCAGACACTTCCGGGCGACTTGACGATTTCATGAGGTCGGTCGCCTCCGCCGGCGGCGCGGGCGGGCCGCCGCTCGAGCGCTGGGACCCGCCCGATTGCGGCGAGATCGACATTCGCATCGACCGCGAGGGCGGCTGGCACCATGAGGGGCGGCCGATCGGGCGGCCGGCGCTGGTGCGCCTGTTCGCCTCGGTGATGCGGCGCGAGGGCGAGCGCCACGTGCTGGTGACGCCGGTGGAGAAGCTCGGCATACGCGTCGAGGACGCGCCGTTCCTGGCGGTGGAGATGCGGGTGGGCGAAGGGACGGGCCAGAAGATGGGCGACGCGGCGCGGCTTGCCTTCCGCACCAATCTCGACGACTGGGTGGTCTGCGATGCCGGGCACCCGCTGCGCTTCGATCCGCAGGCGGCGAAGGGCGAGGTGCGTCCCTATATCTATGTGCGCCGCGGCCTGTGGGCGCGGCTGACGCGGCCGGTATTCCTCGAACTCGTCGAGCGGGGCGAGGAGCGCCGGATCGAGGGGCGGGCCGTGTTCGGCGTCGCTTCCGCCGGGGCGTTCTTTCCGATCGCCGCGGCCGAGCAGATGGACCAGAATGGATGAATGCCGCCGTGCCTCCGACCCCCGCGCCGCTGCCTGCCGGTTCGCCCGACCCGGAACGGGTGGAGGATTTCGTCGCCCGCGCGCGCTCGCGGCTGCTGCGGGTGCCGGATATCGACGGCGATCCCGCGCGCGGCGACCATGAGCTGACGCCGGAATTCCGTACCCTCGTCGACCGGCGGCCGGTGAAGGCGGCGGCGGTGCTGATCCCGGTGGTGGCGCGGCCGGAGCCCACGGTGCTGCTGACCCTTCGCTCGGCGCACCTGCCGAATCACCCCGGCCAGATCGCCTTTCCCGGCGGCAAGGTCGACCCCGACGACATCGACCCGCTGCACACCGCCCTGCGCGAGGCGGAGGAGGAGATCGGCCTCGACCGCGCGCTGGTGGCGCCGCTCGGCTATCTCGATGCCTATCTGGCGCGCACCGGCTACCGCATCGTGCCGGTGGTGGGGCTGGTGGAGCCGGAATTCGGCCTGACCCTCAATGCCGGCGAGGTGGACGAAGCCTTCGAGGTGCCGCTCTCCTTCCTGATGAGCACCGGCAACCACGAGCACTATTCGCGCGAGGCGGAAGGAATGCTGCGCACCTTCCACGCCATGCGCTACGAGAAGCGGTTCATCTGGGGCATAACCGCCGGCATCCTGCGCAGCCTCTACGACCGGGTGTATGGCTGATGCTACGCGTGGCGGTCACCGAGATCCTGCTGTTCCTGACGCCCTTCGTGGTGTTCGCGCTGTATCTGCGCTTCGGCCGGCGGGTGGACGCGGCCCTGTCCGGCTGGTCGACGCGGGCGCTGGCGGCGTGCCTCGTCGCCGGGGTGGTGCTGGTGGCGGCGGGGCTGTTCCTGTTCGAGGTCGAGAGCCGCGGGCCGACCACCGGCCGCTACGTGCCGCCGAGCTGGGAGAACGGCCAGCTCATCCCCGGCCATATCGAATGAGCGCCGCCCTGCACCCGCTCATCGCCGGCCGACCGGGCCTCGCCCGCCTGCTCGACGCGCTCGACGGCGCCGGCGAGGAGGCGCGCATCGTCGGCGGGGCGGTGCGCGACTGGCTGGTGCGGCCGAACCCGCCCTGGTCGGAGCGCGGCGATGTCGACATCGCCACCACCGCGACGCCGGACGAGGTGATGCGCCGTGCCGGGGCGGCCGGCTTCCGGCCGGTGCCGACCGGCATCGAGCACGGCACGGTGACGGTGATCGCCGAGGGCCATCCCTATGAGGTGACGACGCTGCGCGAGGATGTCGAGACCGACGGGCGCCGGGCGCAGGTCGCGTTCGGGCGCGACTGGAAGCGGGACGCCGAGCGGCGCGACTTCACCATGAACGCGCTCTTCCTTACCCGCGGGGGCGAGCTCATCGATTTCGTCGGCGGCGAGGCGGATGCCCGCGCCGGGCGGGTGCGCTTCATCGGCGATGCCGACCGGCGCATCGCCGAGGATTACCTGCGCATCCTGCGGCTGTTCCGCTTCCATGCCGGCTACGGTCACGGGCCGGTCGACGCCGGGGCGCTGGCGGCCGCCCGGCGGGGGCGGGACGGGCTCGCCAGGCTTTCGCGCGAGCGGGTACGGGCGGAGCTGATGAAGCTGCTGGTCGCGCCGCGCGCGGCGCCGACGCTGGCGGAGATGGACGAGGCCGGGCTGCTGGCCCCGGTGCTGCTCGCCCCGGTATTGGGCGGGGAGGGCCAAGTCACGGCCGAAGTCACGGCTGAAGTCGCCGCCGAAGTCGCCGCCTTCGCCCGGCTCGCCGCCATCGAGGCGGCGCTGGGCCTCGCCCCCGATGCGGTGCGCCGGCTGGGGGTGCTCGCGGTGCGCGGGGAGGCCGACGCGGCGGCGCTGGCCGAGCGGCTGCGGCTGTCGCGGGCGGAGGCGTCGCGGCTGGCGGCGCTGGCCGGGCCGGCGGCGACGCCGGGCATGTGCGAGAAGGGGCAGAAGGCGGCGCTCTATCGCTTCGGCCCGGAGCGCTTCGAGGACCGCACGCTGATCGCCTTCGCCCGCTCCGGCGCCGCGCTCGACGACGAGGGCTGGCGGGCGGTGGCGGAGCTGCCGCGCCGCTGGCAGGCGCCGGTCTTCCCCCTGAAGGCGGCGGATTTCCTGGCGCGCGGCCTGTCCCCCGGCCCGGAGCTGGGCGCGGCATTGAGGCGGGCGGAGGAGGCATGGGTCGAGGCCGGCTTCCCGCAGGAGGAGGCGGCGCTGGCGGCGATCGCCGACGCGGCGCTCGCCGCGGGGTAGGGCCCCGCAGCCGCTTCCGAGCCGGCGCGACCGCCCGATCCGAACACGAGATCGGGAATGGCGCGGTTCTGGCTCCCGCCGGCTCGCGGTGGTTGAATGGCACCCGTCTCGGCGTCGCCGGAGGAAACCGTCATGGCCGTCGCGTGGACAAGGCCCGTCCGTCTCGTGCTGCTCCTGCTGGCGGTGTTGGCCGCCGGGGCGGCGCCTTCGCGCGCCGAGGACGCGGAATGGCACCTCGACGGGCGCCTCTATGGCAGGTTCCAGCAGGCCGGGACGGCCGGCAAGGGGGAATTCAAGCGGGCGAGGGACATCAGCGGCATTGCCTGCGCCACCGGCAGCGGCTTTCCGCGCCTGTGTCTCGTGGCCGACGACGAGGGGCAGGGCGTGCAGATCGTCATGGTCAGGAAGAACGGCGCCGAGGCGGGCGCCTATATCCCGCTGATCGCCGACCGCTTCGCCGGCGAGCCGCTGGCGCTGGACGCGGAAGGCGTCGCCTATGCGGACGGCGTCTTCTACGTCATCGGCTCGCATGGCCGCCCGCGCCACGAGAACCTCGCCGAGGGGACCGCGCCCGAGAAGCTGCGGGAGGACGCCAGGGCCAGGGCGACGTGGCGGGTGTTCAGCATCCGCCTGGTGCCGGGATCGGTGAGCCGGAACGGCGAGATCCAGGGCCCGCGCCCCTCGATCGACGTCTCGACCGAGCTGCCGGGCATCCTGCGCTCGATCGGGGCGCTGTCGCGCTATTTCGATGCACCGCTGGCCGAGCACGGGTTGAACATCGAAGGCATCGCGGTGCGCGACGGGCGCCTCCATGCCGGGCTGCGGTCGCCGGTGCTGGAAGGGCGGGCGGTGATGGTGTCGGTGCCGCTGGCCACCCTGTTCGACGGCAACGGGCATGCACCGCCGGGCAAGGTCGAGCTGACTACCTTCGACCTCGGCCGCGATGCGCTCGGGGAGCCGCGCGGCATCCGCGACCTCGTCGCGTTCGGCCCGGATTTCCTGGTGCTGGCCGGCCCGCAGCTGGACCCGCCGGCCGGCCGCGCGGCGATGGCGGGCGACTACGCGCTCTACCGTGCCGGCTTGCACGGCGCGACACGGCTCGCCGATCTGCCGGCCGTCGGCAACGGCAAGCCGGAGGCGCTGCTGCCGCTGGAGCTCGACGGCGAGCGCCTGCGGGCGCTGCTGCTGTTCGACGGGCTGCGGGAGGGCGGCGGGCGCATGGTGACGGTGGAGATGAAGTAAAGACGGCCGGTGGCCCGCGGCCGGGCCGGGGCCGAAGCCGTGTCCGTATCCGCGTCCGGCGGGCCGGACGAGAATGTCGCTTGTTGGTACGGGTTCGGAAACTTGACCTGACGATAGGTCGAGCCTAGCTTTCCCTTGGCGAGAGGGAAGGCGATCGTAAAGTAATGACTATTACTTTTGTCGGAATTACCAGATTTAGTCTCGTCACCCTCGATACCTTGAACTGGTTTCAATCGACGCGGCATTTGTCGTTCGACGAAGCCAAGGCCCTCGTGTTCGACAGGGACCGCCTCAAATCGCGGCTGGAGCTGTTTTACCGATTCGCGCTGCCTTCCTATATCAGGCTGACCAGGCACGAACGCTCCTATGCGTTGATCCTGGTGAATCGCGATCTTCCTCGCCTGGTGAGGAAACGCCTCGATGAATTGGTGGCGCCGCATCCGAACATACGGATCGTCCCCCTGCGGGATAATCAGAGTTGCAAGTGGACCCCGCGCACGATGTTGGAGGAACTCGCGAGCGACCGCTGAGCGGCGCCGCGCGAGCCGCAGGACCACGGCTTCATGTATTCGGACGGCTTCGACGATGTCGACGGGCATATCTGGGAGGTGTTCCACATGGCCGGGATGCCGCCGGGGTGATCTGCAATCTATGACTGCATTTTCTGTGGAACGCGGAACCGTCCGATGGTTGAATAGTCCGTGCCATGGTGGGCGCGCTGCGGGCGCTGGTGCTGTTTGATGGGTTGAACGGGGTTGCGGCCGGCTGGGGAGCTTCGAGCTAAAATAGTTGTCCGGAAAGGCGATGCTAGGCGTCATTCTGGAGAATTTACATCTAACGAAAAGTCTCATCTGATAGTTTTCACTTTTATGCCCTTCATGAAACCCGATAATTACGTGCGCAAAAATTAGCCATAAATCGAAACAACTACAAATATAAAAGGAATAAGCTTGTGGTTATTGGTGTTTCAAGTCGTGCGGCTTTGAAGTCGGCCAGCGTTTCCGAGCAGGTTTATTTATATGAAGTTGGGCGTGAGGGGTGGTTCCGCTACAACAATTCCGTGCCGGTCGCGACGCATCAAGCCGACACGCAAGAGGGGATATATGTTGCTCCGACCAGCACAGCCTCGGGCGCGTGGGTGCGCGCCCAACAGGAGGGCATCTATCAGGCCGAGTGGTTCGGCGTTGTCGGTGACGGGTCGACCGATAACGCGTCGGCAATCAATGGGGCCATCAATCTTTTTGCGGCGCTCGGCCGCCCGTTGTCGCTCAAGTTCGGAACCGGCTTCTTCGTGGTTGGCAGCGAAATTCGGCTCGACCTGATCGGCCAGCCTTGGATTGTCTCGGGGGAGGGGTTCTCGACTGAATTCCGCCCGACTGGGTTCGGCGCCGATAAGAAACTGTTCCGCTGTGGCGCGGCCGCTCGTTCATTTTTACGAGATATCCGTATAAACGGCCAGACACGGTTGCGCTCTCATCCCATAGGTATCCACGCCAATTCCATCTCTCAAGGCTTCCTCGATAACGTGTCGATTTCCGGTCTTGGTAATACCGGGGTATGGGCTGGCCGCGCCTATAATTGCGAGTTCGAAAACGTGGACGTTTTCACCTCGGGCTGGGCGACTCTTCATAAGGAAACTTCGATTACGGTTAGCACCACGACCGGCGGCTCGACAATTACAGCGGCGTCAGCGCTGTTCAATTCCGGTGATGTCGGCAAGGTTGTCTATGTCGAACAGGACTCAGGTTGTATCCGCGGCACCATCCAGAGCGTTAGCGGTTCGACAGTGGCGGTCGTCGACAGCGTTTTTTACGCGACCAAGACAGGTGCGATCATTAGCTTCGACTACGCCCGCGGGGCAATGACCGCGGGAAGCCCGGTATTGACGATGCAGGACGGCATTTTCGACGCAGCGGATGTCGGTCGGTACATCTATGTTGAGGATGCTGGGAAAAGCGGGGGGTTCCTGATCTCCAAGATTTCCGCGGTGACCAGCGGCACCACGGTGACATTGGCTGACAATGCTGCAACTACGATGACTAATGGTAGGGCCTTTCTCACGCCGTCTGTGGTATTCGCCGGGTATGAGATGCCGGGAGATACGCCGGTTAATGACATAAAGGCCAATCTTCACGTTGAACAACATCTCGGCCCCGGCATTTTTATCGACGACGGTCTTCAGGTTCTCCTGTCCGCTCCGAAGGCGCATAGCCGGTCGCTGTGGCAGACGAACTTCAGCTGGGGTGCCGAGCCCATTATCGTTAATGGGACACAACGTGTGCAGATCGACAAGCTTGACCGCTCGATGTGCGGGTGTCAGGCGCCGCTTCTAATGGTTGGCGATCATCCCTCCGTCTACCTGAGCAGCCTACAGATTACATCACCGACTTATGGCGTTGGCACGGCCATGGTCGCGCGGGTAAAATGCACCGATGTCTATAATTGGACACTCGATGTCGGAACTGTCATGACGACGGCCGTACGCGAACGCTTCTCAAGCGGCATCGTCAATGAAGAAGGCATGTCCGTCACGCGACGCCGGGCGACTGTAAGCGGCGTTATACAGGACTTCGACGCACCAGAAGGAATTGCCTTTGATTTGCCGACAAAAGCTGGAGCATTTCGATCGGCGGTCGAGATATATATAAATGTCAATAAATTTGTAAAGTTTACTCCAGCGGTCAGCGCTGGGCTGTTCTCGCTTAAATGCCATCAAACGCTCAGTTATTGGGGGGATTTTCGTTTTTCAATAGGCGCAAATCTCTTCCAAGCCGTTGCGGGTTCGCTCGGTTCGGCAAATATTGTCGTCGGGACGGGGCCGATGAACGGAACAACCACGGGAACGGCGGGCGCAATTACTGTTTCCCTAGATAACGGTATCATTTACATTCAAAATCGTACGGGTTCAGGCCGTAATTTCTCGTGGACTATCACTTAGATTTGGCGCCACCGCCATCTGGTACATGGTGACGTTGACAGGCGCTAGAACCGCGCTCCACACCGGTGGAGACTGGGCGGGACGAGGCCTATGATGTGCTGAAAGCCGATTTTCCCTTCATCAACACCACGATGATGCGGGCACTGTCCTTCTCTCCATCCCTGTGCCGCCCGCCGGGCCGGATGCTCACGGCCACTTCACCACCGGCGGCATCGAGGACAGGATCGAATCCACATTGCCGCCGGTCTTCAGGCCGAACACCGTGCCGCGGTCGTGCAGCAGGTTGAACTCGACATAGCGGCCGCGGCGGACGAGCTGCTCCTCGCGGTCCTCGTCCGTCCACGGCGCGGCCATGTTGGCGCGCACGAGGCGCGGATAGATGTCGAGGAAGGCGAGGCCGACCTCGCGGGTGAAGTCGAAATCGGCGTCGCGGTCGCCGGAATCCAGCCAATCGTAGAAAATGCCGCCGATGCCCCGCGGCTCCTTGCGGTGCGGCAGGAAGAAATACTCGTCGCACCATTCCCTGAGCGCGCCGTAGTCGGCGACCGCATGGGCCTCGCAGGCGCCGCGCATGGCGGCATGGAAGGCGAGGGCGTCGGCATCGTCCTGGCGGCGGCGGCGGTCGAGCACCGGGGTGAGGTCCGCCCCGCCGCCGAACCAGGCCTTCGAGGTGACGACGAAGCGGGTGTTCATGTGCACCGCCGGCACATGCGGGCTCGCCAGATGGGCGATCAGCGAGATGCCGGTGGCGTGGAAGCGCGGATCCGCCTCGGCGCCGGGGATCTGGGCGCGGAATTCCGGGGCGAATTCGCCGAACACCGTCGAGCAATGCACGCCAACCTTCTCGAACAGCCTGCCATGCATCATCGACATCACCCCGCCGCCGCCCGCCGCGCCGGTATGATCGGCGCGGCTCCACGGCGTCCGCACGAAGCGGCCGGGGGCGCCGGGATAGAGACCGGCGGGCGCCTCGTCCTCCAGCGTCTCGAAGGCGGTGCAGATGCGGTCGCGCAGACCCTCGAACCAGGCGCGGGCGGCGGCCTTGGTCGCCTCGATCGCCGCCGGATCGAGCGGGGTGCCGGGCGCGTTGCGGGCGGCGGACGAATGGTCGGTCATGGGCGGCTTCCTCCCTGCGCCGCTGCTTCTAGCCTCCCCGCAGGCCCGGGGACAACCGATCGGTGCTGGCGCGCCGGCCGCGACTCGTATCTGTTCATGATTGGTTCACGCTTGTTCCCCCGCTGACATACTGCCGCCGCATCGGCGGCGGAAAAGGCGATCCATGTTCACGCGATTGCTTACCTGGTTCGAAACCCGGCTGGATCCGTTCCGCCCGATGCCCGTGACCCAGCCGCCGGAAGGGCTGCTGGGGTTCTACTGGCACTTCGTGCGGCAGGGCGGGGCGCTGTTCGTCGCCGCGCTGGTGGCGGCGTTCTTCGTCGCCATCGTCGAGGTGTCGCTGTTCCGCTATGTCGGGCAGATCGTCGACCTGCTGCAGACCTCCTCGCCGGCAACCATCTTCGCCGACCATGGCGGGCTGCTGCTGTGGATGGCGTTCGTGGTGGTGATCGCCCGCCCGCTGACCCAGGCGATGCACGATTTCCTGGTGCGCCAGTCGATCACCGCCAACATCTCCAGCCTGGTGCGCTGGCAGTCGTACCGCTGGGTGGTGCGCCAGAGCCTCGGCTATTTCCAGAGCGATTTCGCCGGCCGCGTCGCCACCCGCGTGCTGCAATCGGGATCGGCGCTGCGCGGCTCGGTGGTCGAGGTGATCGACGCGCTCTGGTACGTCTCGGTCTATGCGGTGAGCGCGGTGATCCTGTTCGCCGAGGCCGACTGGCGCCTCGCCATGCCGATCCTCGCCTGGATCGCGCTCTATGTCCTGGCGCTCGGCTATTTCATCCCGCGGGTGCGCGCGCTGTCCAAGTCGCTGTCGGAGACCAATTCGGCGCTGACCGGCCGCATCGTCGACAGCTACACCAACATCATGACGGTGAAGCTGTTCGCCCATTCCGACCGCGAGGACGCCTATGTGCGCGAGGCGGTCGTCACCCATAACGACGCCTTCCGCGACCAGCAGCGGCAGATCACCACCATGGCGCTCTCGGTGAGCGCGCTCAACAGCGTCATGCTGGGCGCGATCGGCGGGCTCGGCGTGTGGCTGTGGTCGACGGGGGCGATCAATCTCGGCGCCATCGCGCTGTCCACCGGCCTCGCCATCCGCATCACCAACATGTCCGGCTGGATCATGTGGGTGGTGACCGGGGTGTTCGAGAATGTCGGCACGGTGCAGGAGGCGATCCTCTCCATCGCCCGCCCGCACAAGGTGGTCGACCGGCCGGCCGCTCCCGCCCTCGCGGTGCCGCGCGGCGAGATCCGCTTCGAGGATGTCAGCTTTCACTACGGACGGGCTTCCGGGGTGATCGGCCATCTCGACCTCACCCTCAGGCCGGGCGAGCGGGTCGGCCTCGTCGGCCCGTCGGGGGCGGGCAAGTCGACGCTGGTGAACCTGCTCCTGCGCTTCTACGACCTCGAGGGCGGGCGCATCCGCATCGACGGGCAGGACATTGCCGGCGTGGCGCAGGAGAGCCTGCGGGCGAATATCGGCGTGGTGACGCAGGACACCTCGCTGATGCACCGCTCGGTGCGCGACAATATCCGCTACGGCCGCCCGGAGGCCGACGACGCGGCGATCTGGCAGGCGGCGCGGCGGGCGCATGCGGGCGAGTTCGTCGACGGGCTCATCGACCCGCAGGGCCGCACCGGGCTCGACGCCCATGTCGGCGAGCGCGGCGTGAAGCTGTCCGGCGGCCAGCGCCAGCGCATCGCCATCGCCCGCGTGCTGCTCAAGGACGCGCCGGTCCTGGTGCTGGACGAGGCGACCTCGGCGCTCGATTCGGAGATCGAGGCGGCGATCCAGACCAATCTCGACGAGCTGATGGCGGGCAAGACGGTGATCGCCATCGCCCACCGGCTCTCCACCATCGCGCGGATGGACCGGCTGGTGGTGATGGACCATGGACGCATCGTCGAGACCGGCACCCATGCCGAGCTGATCGCCCGCGGCGGGCTCTATGCGAGGCTCTGGCAGCGCCAGTCCGGCGGCTTCATCGACATGGACGAGCGGGAGGAGGCCGCGGCGGAGTGATCCTCACCCCGCCGGCGCCGGAAATCCCCCGAGCTGGCGCAGCGCTTCGCCGGCGATCATCGCGCCGGCCACCGCGACATTGAGCGAGCGCGCCTCCGCCACGAGCGGGATGACGATCCGCGCATCGGCGGCCGCGTGCACCGCCTCCGGCACGCCGGCGCTCTCGCGCCCGAGCAGCAGCACGTCCGACGCGCCGAATCGGAAATCGACATAGGGCACCGCTCCGCGCGTGGTGGCGAGGACGAGGCGCAGGCCCTCCTCGGCCCGCCACGCCTCGAACGCCTCGAAGCTGGCATGGCGGCGGATTGCCGCGCGGTCGAGATAATCCATCCCCGCCCGGCGGAAGCCGGCATCCCCCACCGGAAATCCGGCCGGCTCGACGATGTTGAGTTCGAGGCCGAGACAGGCGCAAAGCCGCGCCAGCGTGCCGGCATTCTGGGCGATATCGGGCTGGTAGAGGGCGAGGCGGATCGGCATTGGCGGTTTTCCTCGGCGAGGGCCGCCGGATGGCGGCCGGGCGGGGCGGGATTGCGGCGAGATCGCGGCGGCGGTGCGGTCCGCGAGGACGGGGGGCAGGACGGACTGCCGCACTGCCTTCATCTGGACAAGGGGCGCAGGCGGTGCAATTAGAGGCAATCGAAGGTACGTCGACCGAGCTGTCGGCCGCTCCGGCGTTGCGTCACGCCGCAGGGTGGCGCCGCAAGCTTCCGCGTCGGCAGCTCGTGCATCGTTCGATGGGCGTGAGGGGAAAGGAAACACTCGTGGCAACAACCGGAACGGCGGAAACCACGCGCCGCGACTTCCTCTATATTGCGACCGGCGCCATGGGCGCGGTCGGGGCCGCCGCCCTGGTATGGCCCTTCATCTCGCAATTGCAGCCGGACGCCTCCGTGCTCGCCCTGTCTTCCACCGAGGTCGACCTCAGCCTGATCGCCGAGGGCCAGATCGTCACGGTGAAGTGGCGCGGCAAGCCGGTCTTCGTGTGGAACCGCACGCCGAAGGACATCGAGGAAGCCAGGGCGGTCCAGCTCGGCCAGCTCATCGACCCGGTGGCGCGCAACGCCAACCTGCCGGCCGACGCCCCGGCCACCGACGCCAACCGTGCCGCCAAGGACCAGGAGAAGTGGCTGGTGGTCATCGGCATCTGCACGCATCTGGGCTGCGTGCCGATCGGCCACATGGGCGAATATGACGGCTGGTTCTGTCCCTGCCACGGTTCGGAATATGACGGCGCGGGTCGCGTGCGCCGGGGCCCGGCGCCGGAGAACCTCGCCATCCCGCCTTATAATTTCGTGTCCGACACGAAGATTTCCATCGGCTGAGCCGACGATCCGGGAACCTGACAGATGAGCGGACACGCGACATTCGAGCCGAAGAACCCGGCCCTGAAGTGGTTCGAGAGCCGGCTGCCCCTGGTCGGCCTGATCCATTCCTCCTTCATCGCCTATCCCACCCCGCGCAACCTGAACTACTGGTGGACCTTCGGCGGCATTCTGTCGCTGATGCTGGTCTGCCAGATCCTGTCCGGCGTGGTGCTGGTGATGCACTACACCCCGCATGTCACGCTCGCCTTCGACTCGGTCGAGCACATCATGCGCGACGTCTCCTATGGCTGGCTGCTGCGCTACATCCACGCCAACGGCGCCTCGATGTTCTTCATCGCCGTCTACATCCACATGTTCCGCGGCCTCTATTACGGGTCCTACAAGGCGCCGCGCGAGGTGCTGTGGATGCTCGGCGTGGTGATCTACCTGCTGATGATGGCCACCGGCTTCATGGGCTACGTGCTGCCCTGGGGGCAGATGAGCTTCTGGGGCGCCACCGTCATCACCAACCTGTTCTCCGCCTTCCCGGTGGTCGGCCCGACCATCGTCGAGTGGCTGTGGGGCGGCTTCGCGGTCGACAATCCGACGCTGAACCGCTTCTTCTCGCTGCATTACCTGCTGCCCTTCATGATCGCCGGCGTCGTCGTGCTGCATGTGTGGGCGCTGCACGTGGTCGGCCAGAACAACCCGACCGGCGTCGAGCCGAAGAGCGAGAAGGACACCGTGGCCTTCACCCCCTACGCGACCATCAAGGACGCGTTCGGCATGGTGTGCTTCCTCGTCTTCTTCGCCTGGTTCGTGTTCTACATCCCGAACTATCTCGGCCATGCCGACAACTACATCCCGGCCAATCCGCTGGTGACCCCGGCGCATATCGTGCCCGAATGGTACTACCTGCCGTTCTACGCGATGCTGCGCTCGGTGCCGGACAAGCTCGGCGGCGTGCTCACCATGTTCGGCGCCATCATCGTGCTGTTCTTCGTGCCGTGGCTCGACACTTCCAAGGTGCGCTCCGGCGTCTACCGCCCGCTGTTCAAGCAGTTCTTCTGGATCTGGGTGGCGGTGTGCATCGGGCTCGGCTGGCTCGGCTCCAGGCCGGCCGAGGGCGGCTACGTCATCGCCAGCCGCATCCTCACCGTGTGGTACTTCGCGCATTTCCTGATCATCCTGCCGCTGCTCGGCCTGTTCGAGAAGCCGAAGGCGGTGCCGGCCTCGATCACCGAGGCGGTGCTGGGCAAGTCCAGGGGCGGCGCCCCCCTCGCCGCCGGCGCGAGCGCGCCGCAGGCCAAGGGTTGAGCGGGAACAGAACGATGAACAAGCTGATCTCCCTCCGCCCGCTCGCCGCCGTCCTGTTCGCCGGGGCCGTGGCCGGCTTCGCCAGCCTTGGCCTTTCCACCGTCGCCGATGCGCAGGAGCATGGCGGGACCAAGCCGCATCGCGAAAGCTGGACCTTCGCCGGCCCGTTCGGCCATTATGACCAGGCGCAGCTGCAGCGCGGCTTCCAGGTGTTCAAGGAGGTCTGCTCCTCCTGCCATTCCGCGCACCTGATCTCGTTCCGCAACCTCGCCCAGAAGGGCGGGCCGGCCTTCACCGAGGAGCAGGTCAAGGTGGTGGCCGAAGGCTTCAAGGTGCAGGACGGCCCGAACGATGCCGGCGACATGTTCGAGCGCCCGGCGCGGCTGTCGGACCGCTGGCCCTCGCCGTTCCCGAACGAGCAGGCCGCGCGCGCCTCCAATGGCGGCGCCTATCCGCCGGACTTCTCGGTCCTGGCCAAGGCGCGCACCTATGAGGTGGGCTTTCCCGGCTTCCTGATCGACGTGTTCACCCAGTACCAGGAGCAGGGGCCGGACTATATCCACGCGCTGCTCAACGGCTATGTGGATCCGCCGGCCGATTTCGCGGTGCCGGAAGGGGCGAGCTACAACGCCTTCTTCCCCGGCCACGCGATCAAGATGCCGAAGCCGCTGTCCGACGACCAGGTCACCTATACCGACGGCACGCCGCAGACGGTGGACCAGTATTCGCGCGACGTGACCGCCTACATGATGTGGATGGCCGAGCCGCATCTGGAAGCGCGCAAGCGCCTCGGCTTCCAGGTGATGATCTTCCTCATCGTCTTCGCGGGCCTGCTCTACTTCACCAAGAAGAAGGTGTGGAAGAGCGTCCACGGGCACTGATCGCCCGCGGATCGCCGGCGCACCGAATGGAAGGGCCCCTCGCGGGGCCCTTTTGCTTTGGCGGGGTATCGGCCCGGCGCCACCACACGTTCCACAACGCGATCCCACCACAGCGCGATCCCGACAGCGGACGCCGTCACGGGATCCCCTCAGTTTTCCAGCCGCTCGACGAAGATGCAGTCGTCCAGCGCGAAGGCCGGGCGGCCATATTGGTCGGTGCCGGTGTCGTGGGTGAAGACGAGGCCCCATTCCGGGCGGCTGGCGCTCGGCTTCTTGGAGACCATCTCGCTGCTGAAGGTGATGGTGTCGCCGGCCAGCACCGGGCGCAGCCATTTGAGGTCCTTGAAGCCCGGCGAGGGGCCGATGCGCGGCACCGGCCGGCCCAGGCGCCGCAGCGTCTCGTGATGCCGGGCGATCGCCTGCGCGCGCAGCCGCGCGGCGATGGCGGCGGTGTGCCAGCCCGAGGCGGCGAGACCGCCGAAATGCATGCGCGCGCCGGCCGCCGCGTCGAGATGGAAGGGCTGCGGGTCGAAGGCGCGGGCGAATTCGACAATCTCCTCGGGAAAGAAGGTGTGCGAGCCCAGCCGGGTGATGCTGCCGACGACGATGTCCTCGAAGAAGTCCATGGGCATCCCCTCACGCCGGCCGGAAGCCGGGATTGCGCCGGCCGAACATGATGGGGCCGACCATCTCGCAGACCGGGCGGCCGTCGGCGTCGATGAGCTCGAGCCGCAGCTTGACGATGCCCATGTCCGGCCGGCTGCGCGAGGAACGGGTCTCCAGCACCTGCCGGCGCAGCCGCAGCACCATGCCGGGGCGGACCGGGGCGAGGAAGCGCACCTCGTCGACGCCGGGCGAGCCGAGCCCGTCGGCCTGGGCGAGCAGCCCGTCGACCAGCAGCCGCATGGCGATGGCGCAGACATGCCAGCCGGAGGCGCACAGGCCGCCGACCGGGCTCGCCTCGGCGGCGGCATCGTCGAGATGCAGCGGGTTCGGGTCATATTTCCGGGCGAAGGCGAGGATCTCCTCGCGCCCGACCACATAGCGCCCGCTGGTGGCGACATGGCCCTCGTGGAAGTCTTCCCAGAAGAGCATCGGCGCCCGCCCCCGTCACATGACCATCGCCGCATGACAGGCGAGGGGGAGGCGCAGGTCAAGCGGCGCGATGCATTCTTCGGCGCGACCGTCGTGCATATTGACCATTATATAATAATATAGTTATATAACTTTATGGATATTAATCAGCCGCCCGCCCAGCTCGACCGCCGGTTCACCGCGCTTGCCGATCCTACCCGCCGGGCCATCCTGGCGCGGCTGGCGCAGGGCGAGGCGACGGTGGGCGAGCTCGGCAAGCCGTTCCGCATCAGCCAGCCGGCGATCTCCAAGCATCTGAAAGTGCTGGAGGAGGCCGGGCTGATCGAGACGGGGCAGGCGGGATCCGCGCGCCCGCGCCGGCTCAACCGGCAGGCGCTGGCCGAGACGGAGCAGTGGCTCGCCGGGCTGCGCAGCCTGTGGAGCGACAGTTTCGACCGCCTCGACGCGGTTCTCGCGCAGCTTCAGCAACCCGACCCACAAGGATGAGATCATGAGCGCCCAGACGCCGGCGGCCGTTGCGTCCGCACCCGTCTTCACCATCGTCCGACTGTTTCGCGCGCCCCGCCCGCTGGTGTGGCGGGCCTGGACCGAGGCCGGCCTGCTCGGCGCCTGGTTCGGGCCCAAGGGGGCGAAGACCGCCGTATTGTCGCAGGACCTGCGCCCCGGCGGGCGGCTGCACGGCCGGATGGAGACCGCCGAGCACGGCGTGGTCCATTTCCGCTTCGTCTATCGCGAGATCGCGGCGCCGGAGCGGCTCGTCTGGGTGCATTCCTTCGCCGATGAGGCGGGGGAGGTCGTGCCGGCGCCGTTCCTCGACGCATGGCCGCGCGAGCTCGTCACCACGGTGCACTTCGAGGAGGCGGAGGCGGCGACACGGGTGACGCTCACCTCGGAGCCGCTCGGCGCCAGCGCGGCGGAGATCGCGGCCTTCATCGACCTGATGCAGGGCATGGAGGCCGGCTGGGGCGGCGGCTTCGAGGCGCTGGACGAGCTGCTGGCGAAGCAGGGCGGGTGATCGCCGGATGGTGCGCACCTGCGTGCGTCGAGGCTGGCGGCGCTCGCCGCTCAGCCTGAGGGGGCCGGCGCCGGTCGGTAAAACCATCCCGGCTCTGTGGCTTCACCTCCGTCGGGGCGACGGGAGGAGCCGTCCCGGAACGGAGCGGTTGCCGTCCTGCGTCATGGCGTCATGGCCGGGCTCGATCCGGCCATCCCTAGGGGTGGCCGGGGGGCGGGGTTCCGGGCGCTGCTCCGGCGGAAAGGGCATCCGGAAGGGGAGCGGGGTCGGACGGCCCGGCCGCACCTTTCCGCGTCGATCGCTCCAACTCGGCGGCGATGGCTCCAGCCGCCCCGCCTCAGTTGGCGAAGCGGAAATGCAGCACGTCGCCGTCGGCGACGACATAGTCCTTGCCTTCCAGCCGCAGCCGGCCGGCGTCGCGGGCGCCGGCCTCGCCCTTGCCCTTGACGTAGTCGTCATAGGCGATGGTCTCGGCGCGGATGAAGCCCTTCTCGAAATCCGAGTGGATCACGCCCGCCGCCGCCGGCGCCCTGGTGCCGGCGGTGATGGTCCAGGCGCGGGCCTCCTTCGGGCCGACGGTGAAATAGGTGACCAGCTTCAGCAGCTCGTAGCCGGTGCGGATGATGCGGTTGAGGCCCGGCTCGTCGAGGTCGATCGCCTCCAGATAGTCCTTCTGCTCCTCGGTGGGCAGCACGGCGATCTCGCTCTCGATCTTGGCCGAGACCACCACCGCCTTGGCGCCTTCCTCGGCGGCACGGCCGAAGACCTCCGCCGAGAGCGCGTTGCCCGCCTTGGCCGACGCCTCCTCGACATTGCAGACGTAAAGCACCGGCTTGGACGACAGCAGGCCGAGCATGCGGAACGCCTTCTCCTCCTCCGGCTTGACGTCGACGAGGCGGGCCGGCTTGCCCTCGCGCAGCAGCACCAGCGCGCGGGTCATCAGGTCGAGCAGTTCCTTCGATTCTTTGTCGCCGCCCTTGGCCTTCTTCTCCAGCGCGCCGGCGCGCTTCTCCAGGCTTTCGAGATCGGCGAGCATCAGCTCGGTCTCGATGGTGTCGATGTCGCTGATCGGGGCGAGCTTGCCCTCGACATGGGTGACGTCGGAATCCTCGAAGCAGCGCACCACATGGGCGATGGCGTCGCATTCGCGGATATTGGCGAGGAACTGGTTGCCGAGCCCCTCGCCCTTGGAGGCGCCGCGCACCAGGCCGGCAATGTCGACGAAGGTGAGGCGGGTCGGGATGATCTGGCCGGAGCCGGCGATGGCGGCCAGGGTCTCCAGCCGCGGATCGGGCACGGCGACGTCGCCGACATTCGGCTCGATGGTGCAGAACGGGTAATTGGCCGCCTGCGCCGCCGCCGTCTGCGTCAGCGCGTTGAAGAGGGTCGACTTGCCGACGTTCGGCAGGCCGACAATGCCGCATTTGAAGCCCATGGTGCGATGCTCGATATTCTGATCAGGTTGCCGCTGTGGTTAGGCAAGCACGGGCGGGAGCGCAAGCGCCGCCGGCGTTATTTCGCGCCGTCCATCGCCGCCGGCTATTTCGCGGCGGCGCCCGGCGTCTTCACCGCGCCGAAGCCGCGGGCTTCCAGCAGCAGGTGGAAGCGGCTCTGGAACTCGTCGACCTTGTGGGTGACCAGCAGGTCGGCGAGCTCGGCGCAGCCCTCGCACACCGTGTCCACCCATGGACGTTCGGCCTTGCCGAAATCGTTCAGCACGAAGGGCATGACCAGCGACTTGTCGCCGGGATGGCCGATGCCGAGCCGCACCCGGCCATAGTCGTTGCCGCAATGGGCGGTGATGGAGCGCAGGCCGTTATGCCCGGCATTGCCGCCGCCGATCTTGGCGCGGACCTTGGCGGGCGGCAGGTCGAGCTCGTCATGGAAGACGAAGATGTTCTTCAGGTCGATCTTGTAGAAGCGCTGCGCCTCGGCGACGGCGCGGCCGCTCTCGTTCATGAAGGTCTCGGGCAGCAGCGCGACCACCTTGGCGCCGGCGATCTCGCCCTCGCAGGCCGCGCCCTGGAAGCGGCGGCGCCACGGCGAGAAGCGATGCCTGCGGGCGACGGCGTCCACCGCCATGAAGCCGATATTGTGCCGGTTGCCGGCATATTTCGGCCCGGGATTTCCGAGCCCGGCGAACAGAAACACCACGCGCCTCCCGGCCACCGGAGCCGGCCGCGGCTCCTCTTTCGAGAAGGAGGGCGCCGCGTGCGGGCCGCCTGCGGTGCAGGCCGGCCGACGGGCGCTTCAAACGAGAGGGAGCCGGAAGCGGACTTCCGGCTCCCTCGGGAGGATAGCTCGCGCGGCCGGATCAGGCCTTGGCGGGCGCGTTGGCGGCGGCAGCCGCAGCGGCGGCGGCCTCGTCCTGCGCGGCTTCCTTGAGGCCCGACGGGGCGACGATGGTGGCGAGCGTGTCGTCGCCATGGCCGGCCCAGGTGACGCCGGCCGGCAGGGTCACCGACGACAGATGCACCGAGGCGCCCAGGCCGTAGCTGGAGAGGTCGATCTCGATCGCCGCGGGAATGGCGTCGGCCGGCACGTTCAGTGACACGGCGTGGCTGACGATGTTCAGCGTCGCGCCGTTCTTGATCGCCGGGGTGTTTTCCGCGTTGAGGAAGTGCACCGGCACGTCGACGGTCAGGGTGGCGCCGATGGCGACGCGCAGGAAGTCGACATGCAGCGGCTGATCCTTGACCACGTCCAGCTGGTAGTCGCGCGGGATGACGCGGTGCTTCTCGCCGTCGACATCGACGCTGAACAGCGTGGTCAGGAAGTGACCGGCATAGATGGTGCGGCTGATCTCGGTGAAGTCGAGGGTGATGCCGACGGGGGCCTTCCCGTCGCCATAGATGACGGCGGGCACGCGACCGGCGCGACGCTCGGCACGGGCGGCCCCCTTGCCGCTCTTCGCGCGGGCCTGCGCCTTCAGTTCCTTGATGGCGGTCATGGCAGTAATCCTTGGTTGCAAAAGGAGAGGGCCGCTCGCGCGGCCCGGCTCCCTACAGGCTGGGTCTGGTATGCCGCGGCGCGCCTCCAGGGGTGCGGAATGGCCACGGCGGACGGCTCCATAGCAGAAGACGCCGGCAGCGGCAATGTTGCCGCGGGCCTCCCGTCCGCGGCGGGCTCAGAACTTGCCGAGCACGCCGGCCTTCACCACGCCGCTGGAGGTGGAATCGGGCGAGGCGGAGCGCTGCACCGAGATGAACCGCTCATAGGTGCCGAGCGGGGCGCGCAGCTCGACGCCGGTATTCACGGTGCTGGAATTGCTCACCTCCACCGAGGCGCCGAGCTTGTCGCGCTCGCCGAGCCCCAGCCCGTCCAGCGGCACGCTGTAGGTGCTGCCGACGGCGAAATTGTCATAGACCGAAGGCGCCCCCGTCGACGCCGCGGCGCCGAGCTTGCCGGTGCCGTAGAGCGAGAGATTGTCCATGGAATAGCCGATATGGCCCTTCAGCTCGCCGCTGCCGCCGCCGGTCGAGGGGTTGAGCGCCGAGGAGACCGGCGCGTTCGCCGACATGCTGGTGGAGACGGCGGCGTTGGCCGGGCCCTTGTCGAACAATTCGACTCGCGTCGGCAGCTTGGCGGCGTTCGACGTCGTCACCGGCTTGCGGGCCGGCAGCAGCGTATTGGGCGCCGGGGTTTCGGGCGCCGGCTCGACCGGCTCGCTGAGGCCGAGATCGATCGAGGTGAACAGCGAGGGCGGCGTCCATTGCTCGATCGGCGTATCGGCGATCTGCGGCTCCGGCGCGGGCGGGATGTCGGCCGGGCGCGGTGGCGGCAGCGCCGGGGCGATGGCGGCCTCGCTCTCCGGCGCCGTCGGGGCGGGAGTGACGATGACGGTGATGCCGGCCCACGGGTTGACCGGGTCGTAGGGCAGCGGACCGCCCAGCGACTGGGCGGAGGCGGCCGGCGCGGCGCCGACGAGGGCGGCGCAGAGCAGCAGAGGCAGGCGAGCCGGCCGATGGCCGCGCAGGATGGCGCGCTTCATGGGGGCGTCCCGTTCGATTCGACGAGCGGCGACGATGCCGTCGAAAAGTGGAACGAACGTGGCGCAGCGCACAATTTCCCCTGCATCTTCCCTTGCATCGCGGCAGGGACGGCGCGGCAGGGGCGATTGCGGGACGCTCAGTTGAACAGGCTGGAGACGCTTTCCTCATGCGCGGTGCGCCCGATCGCCTCGGCGAGCAGGCTGGCGATGGAGATCGCGCGGATATTGCGCGCCACCCGCACCGCCTCGGTCGGCTGGATGGAATCGGTGATCACCAGCTCCTTGAGGTTGGAGGCGGTGACGCGGGCCACCGCGCCGCCGGAGAGCACGCCGTGGCTGATATAGGCGTGCACCTCGGTGGCTCCGCGCTCCAGCAGCGCGTCGGCGGCGTTCACCAGCGTGCCGCCGGAATCGATGATGTCGTCGACCAGGATGCAGCGCTTGCCGTTCACGTCGCCGATGACGTTCATCACCTCGCTCTCGCCCGGACGCTCGCGGCGCTTGTCGACGATGGCGAGCTGGGCGTCGATGCGCTTGGCCAGCGCGCGGGCGCGCACCACGCCGCCGACATCCGGCGAGACCACGGTGAGATTGGCCAGATCGAAGCGCGCCTTGATGTCCTGCACCATCACCGGCGCGGCGAAGAGGTTGTCGGTCGGGATGTCGAAGAAGCCCTGGATCTGGCCGGCATGCAGGTCGACGGTCAGCACGCGGTCGGCGCCGGCATGGGTGATGAGATTGGCGACCAGCTTGGCCGAGATCGGCGTGCGGCCGGAGGCGCGGCGGTCCTGGCGGGCATAGCCGAAATAGGGCAGCACTGCGGTGATGCGGCGGGCGGAGGAGCGGCGCAGCGCATCGATGATGATGAGCAGCTCCATCAGGTGGTCATTGGTCGGGAAGGAGGTGGACTGCAGGACGAACACGTCCTTGCCGCGCACATTCTCCTGGATCTCGACGAAGATCTCCATGTCGGCGAAGCGCCGGACCACCGCCTTGGTCAGCGAGGTGGCGAGATAGGCGCCGATCGCCTCGGCGAGGGGCCGGTTGCTGTTGCCGGCGACGAGTTTGATCGACCCGTTATTGCTGGACATTCCGGCACGCGCTCCAAGCGTCAACATCACCTCGCGGCCGTCGCAGGGCCGTCGCGAAGTCCTGATAGGCGGGCCGGCCGGCGCTGTAAAGCCACGCCGGCATGAGATAAGGGCGAGCGTAGTCGCGGCGTGGCGATGCGGTCACGCCGGGCGGCCCGGTCAGGGATGGGCGGCGAGGGCGAGCGCCGGCTCGGGCAGATCGTCGGCCGAGGCGACGGGCGGCCCGTCATCGGTGCGGACCGGTTCCTCGGGCTCCTCGAACGCGGCGGGATCGGCGGCCGGCGCGCCGGCCGGCTTGCGGGCCGACGGCGCCGGGGCGGCGGCGAGGCGGGTGGTGATTTCCTGAAGGCTCTGGGAAGCGATGCGGTCGAGGGTCGCCTGATCGAGATTTCCCCAGACGTCGGCACCCTTGCCGACCGGCTCGACGCCGGAGACGCGCAGCACCCGCTCGCGGTCCTTGTCGTAGACGTCCCACGCCCAGTCGACGCTGCCTTTGCCGTTCTCGACGACGGCGGAGAGATAGCCGCGCACCCGGTAGGGGGCGTTGCTCTCGCGCGAGGCGACCGGGATCTGCCGGGCGCCGGCTTCGGTGGAGAGGGTGGAAACCAGCTTCTCGAATACCGGCTGCGGCGGGCCGTCGATCGATTCGAAGGCGATGGCCTGCGAGGAGGAGGAAACGGCGCGGGTCGCGACCGCCTGGGGAGCCGCCGCCTCGGAAACCGCCACCTCGGAAGCTGCCTGGCCGTCCGGCGCCGGCGAGATCGCAGCGCTGGCCACCGGCTTGCTGCCGCCGGTCTGGCAGGCGGCGAGGGCGAGGGCGAGCAAGGCTGCCGTCGCTGCCGGCGAGATCCGACGGAATGGCCGGCGGAGCTGTTCGATCATCAAGCGCGGTCCCTTGCGAACCGGCTGCCGCGCGTGCCTTCGCCGGTGAATCGGCGCGCCCGCGCCGTCGCCGGCACATCCGGGACAAATCGTTAACGGGAATTAACGATAAGGTCCAGAGGCGCATCCGTTAACGGCTCGTTACCGTTAACGGTGACCAGGAAGGTGCGCCCGAGGCACATGGCCGTCTCGCTCGCGCTGTCCATGAGGATCATGTGGGCGAACATCACCATGCCCGGCTCCAGCGCCCATGGATTGTCCTCGTAGAACATCGGCGGGTCCATCCAGGAGGGGGTGAACTTGGCGCCGAGCGAATAGCCGCAGGCTGCCAGCCGGTGCTCGGCGAGGCCGTGGCCGTCCATCACATGGGCATGGGCGGCGAACACCTCGCCGGCGGTGCGGCCGGGCGCGATGGCGTGGGCGCAGGCTTCCAGCGCCTGCCTGGCGGCGGCGAAGAGCTCGAGATGGCGGCCGCGCGGCGGGCCGACGACGACCGTCTCCATCATCGCCGCGTGGTAGTGGCGATAGGTGCCGGCCCATTCGAGGGTGATCTGGTCCTCGCTGTCGAGGCGGCGGCGGCCGGATTTGTGGCGGCACAGCAGCGCGTCGCGGCCGGAGCCGATGATGAACTCGTTGCCGGGATAGTCGCCGCCGCCCTTGAAGACGGCGCCCTGCATGGCGGCGAGCACCTCGCCCTCGTCGGTGCCCGCGCCGATGAGATCGATGGCCGCTTGCCGCGCTTTCAGCGCCAGCTGGCCGGCCTCGCGCACATAGACGATCTCCTCGGCCGACTTCACCGCGCGCAGCCGGTCGACGAGGCCGGACGCGTCGATCAGCGCGGCGGCGCCGTCGAAGGCGGCGTCGAGCTTGCGGCCATTGGCGGCGGTGAGGCCGTAGCTGTCATATTCGACGCCGATGCGGCTACTGGCGCCGCCGAGGCTCTCGACCATGTCGCGCAATTGCTGCTGCGGGGTCGAGCCGGCGGCATCGCGCCAGACGCGGATATCCTCGATCAGCGAGGTGTGCTGCGCCTGCCTGAGGTCCGCCGAGCGGGTGAGCAGCGCCAGCCGGCCATCCGCGCCCAGCCACAGCGACTGGAAGAAGCAGAAGCCGAACGTGTCGTAGCCGGTGAGCCAGAACATCGATTCCTGCTGGAACATCAGCATGCCGTCGAGCCGGCGCTCGGCCATGGCGTGGAGCAGGAGCTGCTTGCGGCGTTCGAATTCGGCGGCGGTGAAATGCAGGCTCATGCGGGATGACTCGTGCAATGAAGAGCTCAGAAGGCCGGGGCAAGCGCGATGGCGGCGATCAGCCGGCCGTAGTCCGGCTCGCCGCGATGGGTGGCGCGGCGATAGGAATAGAAGCGGGCCTCGTCGGAATAGGTGTCGAGGCCGAGATCGTCGATGGTGCCGACGCCGATATGCTGGAGGCGGGCGGCAATATAGCCGGGAAGATCGAACATGGCGTGGCCCTCGCGCGCGGCCGGCGCGAGAAAACGGGCGTTGTCGGCCGCAAGCGCGGTGAGATTGGCGACGAATTCCGGGCCGACCTCGTAGCTGTCCTGGCGGATCAGCGGGCCGATGGCGGCGACGATGCGCGCGCGCCTGGCGCCGAGCTCCTCCATGCGGGCGACGGTGGATTCGAGCACGCCGCCGACGGCCCCCTTCCAGCCGGCATGGGCGGCGCCGACGACGCCGGCTTCGGCATCGGCGAACAGCACCGGGCCGCAATCGGCGATGGCGATGGCGACGGCGATGCCGGGCGTGTTGGTCGCCACCGCATCGGCCTTGGGGCGTTCGTCCCACGGGGCGTGGGCGACGAGGCAGTCCGGCGAGTGCACCTGCCAGGCGGTGACGAGATGCGTGTCGGCGACGCCGAGCGCACGGGCCATGCGGGCGCGGTTCTCGCGCACGTTTTCCGATGCATCGCCGGAGCCGGTGCCGCCGTTGAGGCCGGCATAGATGCCGTCCGACACGCCGCCCTCGCGGGTGAAGAAGGCGTGGCGGATGCCGGGCAGCGCCTTGAGCGCCGGGGATTCAACCTTCATGGGTGACGTCTCCGAATTCCTCGACGAATTCCTCTTGCGGTGCGAATCCCGCCGGGGCACCGACGGCAGGATGCACCAGAGCGAGCGCCTTGAAGAGGGCGCCCATGCCTTCCCTGTGGGTGCCGGCGAGCCGGAGCGCGGCGGCGCCGATGGCGGCGGCAGCGGCGGGGGAGGCGCCGCGCTTCAGCCGCTCGGCGCGGGCGGCAAGACCCAGCCGCTCCAGCAGCGTGCCCTGGCCGATCGGGCCGAAGGCGCGGGAACCGGTGGCACGGGCGGCGAGCGCCAGGGCGGCGAAGTCGACATGGGCGGTGAGGTCGGCCTCGCCCGGATGCGCGAGCGGCGGATCATAGGCATGGCCGCGCAGGGCCTGCAGCGTGTCGCCGAGCCCGCCGGCGGGCTCGCGGGCGCCGTGGTGGCCGTAGTCGACGAACAGCGCCGCGCCGCCGTCGCGCGCCAGCCGTTCGGCGAGGGTGCCGGCAATGGCGAGGCCGGCGGGGCAGATTTCCAGGACCGCGCCGGGCGGGGCAGCGAGGAGGCGGTGTTCATTGGCGGGATCGAGCCGGGCGTCCGGGCGCAGGCCGAAGGCGAGGGCGCAGGCTTCGGGAGGGCTTGCCTCGTCGAGGCCGACCATGCGCTCGGCGATGCCGCCGGGCGTGCGGACGAACTGGCGGATCGGCAGCGCGTCGACGAATTCGTTGGCGAGCAGGACCAGCGGGCCGGGCGGCAGGTTTTCGACACGGTCGGCCCATTCGACGCGATGGCCGGCGAGAGCCGCCTTCTGCACCTCGCGCAGCCGGGGCGAGGCTTCCACCAGCGCCACGCGGGCGGCATCGTGGAAGCCCGGCACGATGCGGGTGGCGCGCAGCATGTCCGCCATCATGGTGCCGCGGCCGGGACCGAGCTCGGCCAGCACGAAGGCGGAAGGCGAACCGAGCCGCATCCATGTATCGGCCGCCCACAGGCCGAGGAGCTCGCCGAACATCTGGCTGATCTCCGGCGCGGTGACGAAGTCGCCGCCGCGTCCGAACGGCTCGCGGGTGGCGTAATAGCCGTGGCGCGGGTGGAACAGGCACTCGGCCATGTAGTCGGCGACGGTGAGCGGGCCGGCCTCGGCGATGCGGGCGGCGAGCTGCCGCGCCAGCGGGGTCGCAGCCGCGCTCATGCGGCGGCGCGGGCGTTCAGCGGCGGCTTGCGCGACGAATGCCAGGCCAGCCAGGCGCCGAACAGCACCATCGGCACCGAAAGCAGCATGCCCATGGTCAGCCAGCCGCCGGCGAGATAGCCGATCTGCGCATCCGGCTCGCGCACGAATTCGACCAGGATGCGTGCGCAGCCATAGAGCATGACGAACAGCCCGCCGAGGATGCCCGGACGCGCCAGCGCGCCGCGCCGGATGGCGATCTGCAGCACGGTGAAGATGACGATGCCTTCCAGCCCGGCCTCGTAGAGCTGGCTGGGATGGCGCGGCAGCGGGCCGCCGGTCGGGAAGACGAAGGCCCAGGGCACGTCGGTGACGCGGCCCCACAATTCGCCATTGATGAAATTGGCCAGCCGGCCGAGGAACAGGCCGATCGGCACCACGGCAGCGGCGATGTCGAGCATCGACATCAAGGGCAGGCCGCGCCGGCGGCAGAACAGCGCCATGGCGAGGATGGAACCGAGGAAGCCGCCATGGAAGGACATGCCGCCATGCCAGACGGTGAGCGCTTCCATCGGGTGCGCGGCATAATAGGGCAGGTTGTAGAACAGCACGTAGCCGAGGCGCCCGCCGAGGATGACGCCGAAGGCGATCCACACCACCGCGTCGTCGAACTCCTCCGGCGCGATGGCGGCCTTGCCGCCCCACAGGCCCGGCGTCGCGCAGAGCTTCTTCGCCAGCCACCAGCCGAGCAGCAGCCCGGCGACATAGGCCAGCGCGTACCAGCGGACCGCGAAGGGGCCGAGCTGGACCAGCACCGGATCGATGGCCGGGAAGGGCAGGGCGAGGAGCGGCGGCGTCGCGATCAGCATGAGGCGTCCGGGATGGCGGGGCGGGATGGCGCGCGACTCGCGCGGGAGCCATCTCCGCCATGGTCTTGCCCCCCTGGCGTGACAGGATCAAGGCTGGACATGTGGAAGACGGGTGCGGTGGGTGACGCGTGCTTCGGCGGCGGCACCATTGCGGACACGGCCCTTGCAGCGGCGGCCGCTGCGCCCCATTGTTCTTCATGAGGCGTCAAGCCGGGAGAGACATGACATGACCCAGACCACGAGCCGCATCTTCGACGATTTCGCCCGGCTGATGAACGACGCCGCCGGCGTCGCCACCGGCGTGCGGCGCGAGGCCGAGACAGTGATGCGCGCCCAGGCCGAGCGCATCCTGCGCGAGCTCGACGTGGTGACGCGCGAGGAGTTCGAGACCGTGAAGGATCTCGCCGCCGCCCGCGAGGAGAACGAGACGCTCGAGGCGCGCATCGCCGCGCTGGAAGCCCGCCTCGCCAAACTCGAAGCGGCTGGAATGACGGCGCCCGAGTGACGTTTCCGGCGCTTGTGGATGCCCGGCGTGAAAGCTTGCGGCATCCGGCGAATCCCTGACACCTTGATGGCGCCGATCGTCGGCAGTGAAAATCGGTTGGACGATCACCATCGAACGGTCGTAGCGAGGTACGGATTCAGCGCGATATAGTTGGAACACGGCGATTCGTTCGGAAAACGAAAGGGTTGTCGCCTGCTGTCCGCGTTGCGTGCGTTCGACCCCCTCCCGCGCCCCAGCCTCGCGAGGTCGAGCATGACCTATACCGAATTCGAAGCCGACAATCCCCTCAACCCGCTCGACCTGGTCGAACGGATGGCCGCTCTCAACGAGTGGGCGTTCGAGCGCTCGGCCGAGGACGAGATCACCATCTCGGTCGAGGGAAGGTGGACAGATTGCCATGTCTCCTTCCAGTGGATGGACGAGGTGGAGGCGCTGCACATCGCCTGCGCCTTCGACCTGAAAGTGCCGGAGAAGCGCAAGAACGAAGTGCTGCGCCTGCTCTCGCTGATCAACGAGCAGATGTGGGTGGGGCATTTCGACCTGTGGTCGAAGGAGGGCGTGATCATGTTCCGCCACGCCTTGCTGCTGGCCGGGGCGGAGGCCACCGACCGCCAGTGCGAGGTGCTGATGGAGGTCGCGGTGGAGGCGGTGGAGCGCTATTTCCCGGCCTTCCAATTCGTGGTCTGGGCCGGCAAGACCGCGCGCGAGGCGATGGACGCCACGCTGTTCGAAACCGTCGGCGAGGCGTAGAACGGGACGGCGCCTCATCGCTTGACGAAGGCGATAGGTGACGGGCGATGGGCGAGGGTGCGGATCGGGGCGGCATCGACTGCGCGAATCCGCTATTTCCGTCGTGCGGCGTCGCCCCGAGGGCGTGGACACGCGACGACCTGAGACGCGAGACTACCCATGGCATTGCTTTCCGACATTCCCGGCCGCGTCCTGCTCGTGGGAGCGGGCAAGATGGGCGGCGCCATGCTCGAAGGCTGGATCGGCCTCGGGCTGGAGCCGGCCCGCATCGCGGTGATCGATCCCGGCCCGCCGCCGGAAGTGGCGGCGCTGCTCGAAGCGCGCGGCGTCACCCTCAACCCGCTGAACGGCGGCCCGGCCGCGGTGCTGCTGCTGGCGGTGAAGCCGCAGGTGGCGCCGGACGTGCTGGCCAAGGTCGCCCCGCTCGCCAGCACCGACACGCTGGTGGTCTCGGTGATGGCCGGGCGCACGCTCGGTTTCCTCGAAGGCTTCTTCGCGCCGGGTACCGCGGTGGTGCGCTCGATTCCCAATACGCCGGCGGCGATCGGCCGCGGCATCACCGTCGCGGTGCCGAACGCGGCGGTGTCGCCGGAGCAGAGGCGCATCGCCGATGCGCTGCTGAAGGCGACCGGCGGCTGCGAATGGGTTTCGAGCGAGGACCTCATCGACGTCGCCACCGCGGTGTCGGGCTCCGGGCCGGCCTATGTGTTCCTGCTCGCCGAGGCGCTGGCGGCGGCGGGCGTCAAGGCCGGGCTGCCGGCCGACATGGCCGACCGGCTGGCGCGGGCGACCGTGTCGGGCGCCGGGGAGCTGATCGCCCGCTCCGGCGTCGATCCGGCGCAGCTGCGCAGGAACGTCACTTCGCCGAACGGCACCACCGCGGCGGCGCTGGCGGTGCTGATGGACGAGACCAGGGGCCTGGGCCCGCTGCTCGCCGAGGCGGTGGAGGCCGCCGCCCGCCGCTCGCGCGAGCTCGCGGGCTGAGAACCGGCATTCAAGAAGAAAATCCGAGGAGGACGAGATGAGCCTGGCACCGATCGCGACCATCGACATCGCCGACTTCCTGAGGGTCGACGTCAGGGTCGGCACCATCATCCAGGCCGAGACCTTCCCGGAGGCGCGCAAGCCGGCGATCAAGCTGACCATCGATTTCGGCCCGCATGTCGGGGTGAAGAAGTCCACGGCGCAGATCACCGTGCACTACGCGCCGGAGGATCTCATCGGCCGGCAGGTGGCGGCGGTGGTGAATTTCCCGCCGCGCCAGATCGGGCCGGTCATGTCGGAGGTGCTGACCCTCGGCTTTCCCGACGAGGACGGTGCCGTGGTGCTGTTCGCCCCCGACCGCGAGGTGCCGAACGGCGCCCGGCTGTTCTGAGAGATCCGCTCATGCCGCCGCTGGAGCTGCTGCTCGCCTTTCTCGGCGCCACCGCGGTCTATGCTTATGTGCCCGGCCCGGCCATGCTCTACGCCTCGGCGCAGACGCTGGCGCGCGGGCGCCGGGCTGGGCTGGAAGGTGGATCGCCGGGTCAGGCGCGAGCATGGAAAGGGAGCAGGCTGGACGATGTCCAGCCTCGACTTCCTCATGCCCGGGCTTGACCCGGGCACCCCGCTTCCTCACCCAAGGTGTTCGTGCAAATCCAGCCACTGCGGATTGTCGCGTTCGATCAGCTCGATCTTCCAGCGCCGCGGCCAGTGCTTGATGTTCTTTTCACGTTGAATCGCGGCTATGGCCGTGTCGTGTGGTTCGGCAAAAACCAGCATCTTCACGTCGTACTTCTCGGTGAAGCCGGGCAGAAGACCGGTTCGATGCTCATGGATGCGTTTCGCGAGATCGCGGGTCACGCCCACATAAAGCGTCCCGTGCCGCCGGCTGGCCAGAATGTAAACCCAATGCTGGTTCATCACCTACGGCGCCAAAGCGGGGTGCCCGGGTCAAGCCCGGGCATGAGGGTGTACTCAAGCGGAACGGCACACCGGGATCATGCGGTTCGGCTGCAATCTGGATCGCCCTCATGCCCGAATCTGACTCGGGTACCGGGCTTTACTCAAAGTCTCCTTCCGGCTCGGCTATACCGGGATGCGCACCGTCGCGCGCAGGCCGCCGAGCGGGCTGTCGCCGAGGGTGACGTCGCCACCATGGGCGCGCGCGGCGTCGCGCGCGATGGTGAGGCCGAGGCCGGAGCCGCCGGCATCCTGGTTGCGCGCGTCGTCGAGCCGCACGAAGGGGCGGAACACCTCCTCGCGCTTGTCCGGCGAAATGCCCGGCCCGTCGTCGTCCACCGTCACGATCAGCCAGCGCTCGGCGCGATTGCCGTTGATGTCGATGCGGGTGCCGTGCCGCCAGCCATTGGCGACCAGATTGGCGAGGCAGCGGCGGAAGGCGTCCGGCCGGAGCGTTACCATCGGGTCGCCGGAGAAGGCGGCGGTGACGGCGGCGCCGTGGCGCTCGCCGTTGAATCGGGCATCCTCGATGATGCGGGCAATGTCGGTGAGCACCGGCGGCTCGCCGGTATCGTCGCGGGCGAAGGCGAGATAGGCCTCCAGCATGCTCTGCAGCTCGTCGACGTCCTTGCGCAGCGCCTCGGTCTCGATGCTGTCGCCGATGAGGGCCAGCTCCAGCTTGAAGCGGGTGAGGATGGTGCGCATGTCGTGGCTGACGCCGGCCAGCATGGTGGTGCGCTGCTCGATCTGCCGCTCGATGCGCCGCTTCATCTCCAGGAAGGCCAGCGCGGCGCCGCGCACCTCGCGGGCGCCGCGCGGGCGGAAGCCGGTGACGTCGCGGCCCTTGCCGAAGGCGATGGCGGCATCGGCCAGCGCCTCGATCGGCTTGATCTGGTTGCGCAGGAACAGGATGGCGACGGCGAGCAGCACCAGCGAGGTGCCGACCATCCAGACCAGGAAGATGTGCGAATTCGACAGATAGGCCTGGCTGCGGCGGGCGAAGACCCGCATCACCATGTCGTCGAACTGCACCCGCACCTCGATGAGGTTGGAATCGCCGACCGTGTCGGTCCAGAACGGCCGGCGCAGACGCTTGCCGAGCTCGCCGGTGAAGTTGGAATCGAGGATGGAGAAGAACGGCTTCGGCCCCGGCGGCGGCAGGCGCTCGTCCGGCAGGAAGTCGACGGACAGGCCCATGGTCGCCTGGGCGATCTGCTTGACCCGGTCGCGGTCCTCGGGGCTGGGGAAGGCGATGGCGAGATCGGCGACCGCGGTGATGTCCTGCGACACCGCTGCCGAGAGGCGGCGGGTGACGGTGTTGTAGTGGCGCTCCATGAACACGAAGGCCAGCACCGATTGCAGGATTACCATCGGGGTGACGATGATGATCAGCGAGCGGGCATAGAGCCCCTTCGGCATGACGCGGTTGAACCACGAGCCGAAGCGGGCGTTCCTCTCCCGCATGCGCGCATTGGCTTCGCGCATCCATTCCCAGGCGGCGCCCAGCCGCTGATCGTCGAGCAAGCTCAAGGGGCCACGACCAGACGGTAGCCGACCCCGCGCACCGTCTGCACATAGGCCGGGTTGGCGGGATCGCGCTCGATCTTGCGGCGCAGGCGGTTGACCTGCACGTCCACCGCGCGGTCGCCGGCGGAGATGCCCGGCGCCACCAGCGCCTGGCGCGGCACGGTGTCGCCCGGCCGCTCGCCGAGCACCCGCAGCATGTCGCGCTCACGGTCGGTGAGGCGGACGGTCTCGCCGTCGCGGGTGAGCTCGCCGCGCTCCAGATGGAACACGAAGGGCCCGAACCGCACGGATTCGATGACCTGCGCCGGAGGCACGGCCGAGCGCTTGAGGATGTTGCCGATGCGCAGCAGCAGCTCGCGCGGCTCGAACGGCTTGGCGAGATAGTCGTCGGCGCCGATCTCCAGCCCCTTGATCCGGTCCTCGGTCTCCGAGCGCGCGGTGAGCATGAGGATCGGCACGGTGGAATCGGCGCGCACCAGCTTGGCGAGCTCGAAGCCGTTCATGCCGGGCATCATCACGTCGAGGATCAGGAGATCGAAGGTGAGGCCGGCAAGGCGTCCGCGCGCGTCGTCCGCCGATTCGGCGGTGGTCACCCGATAGCCCTGCTCGGACAGGAAGCGCGAGAGCAGGTCGCGGATGCGCCGGTCGTCGTCGACGATGAGCAGGTGCACGGCGTCGTCGGCCGGCGTCGTCATGCGCGGACGGGCGGCGCTGGGCGAGGAGGGACCTGGATTGGCGGCGTCGAGCATGCGTTCTCCTAGCGGGCGGGGCGGGCGCGGGCGGGCACCTTGCCGGCACGCGGATGGCCGAGTTCGGCGGCCTGATCGGCGCGGGCGATCAATTTCTCGACCGCCGCCTGATCTTCGGCATCGATCATGGCGACAAGAAAGCGGCGCACCTCCTCGCGCGCGCCCGGCCCGCAGGTGGCGAGCGCCTTTTCGATGCGCTGCGACTGGATGGCGACGAAGTCGCGTGCCAGCGCCGCGCCCTTGGGGGTGAGGTGCAGCAGCCGCTGGCGGCGGTCGGACGAGCCGGCGCGGCTGTCGACGAAGCCCTCGTCTACCAGTTCGCGCAGCACCCGGCCGAGGCTCTGCTTGGTGATGCGCAGGATGTCCAGCAGGTCCGTCACCCGCATGCCGGGATGGCGATTGACGAAATGCAGCACGCGGTGATGCGCGCGGCCGAAGCCGATGCCCTGCAGGATCTCGTCGGGATCGCTGACGAAATTGCGATAGGCGAAGAAAAACAGCTCGATCAGGTCGATCTGGCTGCGCGGCGCAGCCATGGCGTCGATGCCGGGTTCGAGCTCCGCCGCATTGGCGTGGGGCGGTTGCGAGACATTTATGTCAGCCATGTTGACTTTTTTCGTTATGATCGTTACCAAGATGCCCTGCTTGACGAAAGGATCGTTCGGGAGAGCCCCGAATGACCGCTTCGGCGGGCAGGCGCTTCGGTCCTGTCCGAAAACAGGCCGTATGACGACAGACACGATAGATGTACTTGGCCTGCGAGGCAAAATATGCGCTGGACGCGCACGCGACCAAGTTGACATACCTTAAGGACAAGTTGGCGACGCCGCCGGATCATGGCGGGCGGCGAGCCCCGTTCGGGAGACAAGACCATGGCAAGCGAACCTTTCGACAAACGCAGCGGCTGGATCTGGTATGACGGCGCCTTCGTGCCGTGGGAGGATGCCAAGGTCCACGTGCTGACCCACGGGCTGCATTACGGCAGCTGCGTATTCGAAGGCGAGCGCGCCTATGGCGGCGAGATCTTCAAGCTGAACGAGCACACCGTCCGCCTGAAGGAGAGCGCCCGGCTGCTCGATTTCGAGATTCCCTACAGCGAGGCGGAGATCAACGCCGCCTGCCGCGAAATCCTGGTGCGCCAGAAGCTTTCCGATGCCTATCTCCGCCCGGTCGCCTGGCGCGGCTCGGACATGATGGGCGTGTCGGCGCAGCACAACCAGATCCACCTCGCCGTCGCGGCGTGGGAATGGCCGAGCTATTTCGACCCGGCCGAGCGGCTGAAGGGCATCCGCATCGGCCAGGCGAAATATCGCCGCCCGGATCCGCTGACCGCGCCGTCGACCTCGAAGGCGGCGGGCCTGTACATGATCTGCACCATCTCCAAGCACGCGGCGGAGCGCGAAGGCTATGCCGACGCGCTGATGCTGGACTGGCGCGGCCGCGTGGCCGAGTGCACCGGCGCCAACATCTTCTTCGTGAAGGACGGCGTCATCCACACGCCGGAGGCGGATGCATTCCTCAACGGCATCACCCGCCAGACGGTGATCGAGATCGCCAAGCGTCGCGGCTTCGTGGTGAACGAGCGGGCGATCATGCCGGAGGAACTGCCGAGCTTCGACGAGTGCTTCATCACCGGCACCGCCGCCGAGGTGACCCCGGTTTCGGAGATCGCCGGCCGGCACTTCCAGCCGGGTCCGGTGACCCGCACGCTGATGGAAGACTACATGGCCGAGGTGCAGCCGAAGAAGGCTGCGGCCTGAGGGCTTTACGTCCCAGCAACAGGAAATGCCGGCCTTCGGGCCGGCATTTTCGTTTCAAGCCGCGCTCAGCGGTCGACGAACGGGAACACGTCGCGCAGCCAGGGCGTGCGCAGCCACAGCCCGCCCCACATGAACAGGCCGAGATAGATGCCGAACAGCACATGGCTGAACAGCGGGTTGCCGACGCGGATCTGCGTCGCCATCGCCCCGCCGAGCAGGCCGGTCATCAGCACCGCGCCGACGAGGGTGGTGCGCGGCACGAGATAGAGCGCGAGGCAGGCGAGCTCGATGAGGCCGATCATCAGCGTATGGCCGGGCGGCCAGCCGAGCTCGACCATGGAATCGGTCGCCACGCGGGCGCCGATCAGCTTGGGCGCGATCGAGGCGATCAGCAGGAAGGCGGCGAACAGGCCGGTAAGCGTGTAGCCGGCGGGTACCATGAGCGAGGCGGGCATAGGTCGTCTCCGTCGTGAGGATCAGCCGCGCAGTTCGAGGCCGTTGCCGTCGGGGTCGCGCAGAGTGAGCGAGGGCGCCTCGCCGGACGATCCGTAGCGGATCGCCGCCGCATCCACCGGAATGCCGTGTGCGGCGAGCTCGGCGCGGATGAGTTCCGGCTCGAAGCCGGCGATGCGCAGGCACAGATGGTCCATGTTGCGCCCTTCCGGGCCGGGAGCGGCGCCGCCGCGGCGGCCCATCGGGCCGTCGACCGCGACGAGGTCGATCAGCGCGTCGCCGGCCCGCAGCTGCACCATGCCGATATCCTCCTGCCGGCGCTCGACCGGGCAGCGGAGCACATCCTCGTAGAAGGCGACGGCACCGGCGAGATCGCCGACCCGCAGCACGACATGGTCGATTCCGGTGACCCGCATCGGTCTCTCCGTCGAAAAGCGCTTGATCGGGGCGCGGGATGATTTATCTCGATATCAAGATAATTAAATGGATATCTCGATGTCCAGACAAATACCACCGACCGCCCCCGCCGACCATGTCGAGCTGCGGTGCCGGCAATGGGCGCGGGAACTGCCGGATGTCGACACGCGCGGCATGGCGATCCTCGGCCGCGCGCGCTGGATCACGCTGAAGGCGCGGCCGGCGATCGAGGCGGTGTTCGCCGCGCATGGGCTCGATGCCGGCGAATTCGACGTGCTGGCGACGTTGCGGCGCGCCGGTCCGCCCTATCGGCTGCGGCCGACCGAGCTGTTCCAGTCGCTGATGATCTCCTCCGGCGGGCTCACCGACCGGCTGGCGCGGCTGGAGAAGGCCGGCCTCGTCGCGCGGCGGCCGAGCGAGACCGATGCGCGCAGCCTGCTGGTGGAACTGACGGCGGAGGGGAGGGCGCGGGCGGAGGCGGCCTTCCGCGCCGACATGGCGGCCGAGGCGCAACTGCTGGACGGTCTCGACGCGGCCGAGCGCGAGCAGCTCGCGGGCCTGCTGGCGAAGCTCGCCCACTCCATGGAGAAGGACGGCTGAGGGGGTTCAGCGGGTGCCGGCGGTCCAGCGGTCCGCCGCCTGGTCGTCGGTGTCCTTGGCGGCGACCCAGCTGTGCGCGTCCTCGCGTTCTTCCCGCTTCCAGAACGGCGCGCTGGTCTTCAGCCAGTCCATCAGGAACTCGGCGGCGGCGAAGGCGGCGCCGCGATGGGCCGAGGCGGTGACCACCAGCACGATGTTTTCGCCCGGCACGATGCGGCCATGGCGGTGGATCACTGTGGCGCCGGTCAGCGGCCAGCGGGCGCGGGCCTCCTCGACGAGGCGGCCGATCTCCTCCTCCGCCATGCCGGGATAATGTTCGAGCGTGAGGGCCGTGAGGCGGCGGGCGCCCGGTGCGGAATCGCCGGTATCCTCGGCGCGGCACAGGCCGGAGAAGGTGACGACGGCGCCGATGTCGTGGCGGCCGGCCGACAGCGCGGCGATCTCGGCGGCAACGTCGAAATCCTCGACCTGGATGCGGACGCGGAACATGGCTCAACCCCCGGTCATCGGCGGGAAGAAGGCGATCTCGCGGGCGCCGGCAATCGGCGCATCGGGCCTGGCGTGGCGGCGGTCGATGGCGGCGCGCACCACCTTGGGGTCGGCGAAGGCGCGGGCATAGCCCTCGCCGCGCTCGGCGAGGAAGGCGGCGAGATCGGCGAGCGTGCGCACCTCGACCGGCGGCTCGATCTCCTCGGCCTCGTGCCCGATGCGCTCGCGCACCCAGGCGAAATAGACGATCTTCACGATTCGTCCTCGATGAGGTGGCGGGCGCCGGCCCGGAAATAGTCCCACCCCGTGTAAAGTGTGAGCAGCGCCGAGATCCACAAGAGCACGACGCCGATCAGCGTGATGCCCGGTATCAGCTTGTCGGCCGCCGGTCCGGCCAGCAGCACGCCGACCGCGACCAGTTGGGCGGCGGTCTTCCATTTGGCGAGGCGGGTGACCGGCACGCTGACGCGCAGCTCGGCGAGGAATTCGCGCAGGCCGGAGACGAGGATCTCGCGGCACAGGATGACGGCGGCGGCCCAGAGCGACCAGCCGCGTATCGTGCCGTCCGACGCCATCATCAGCAGCGAGGCGGCGACCAGCAGCTTGTCGGCGATGGGGTCGAGCATGCGGCCGATAGCCGATTGCTGCGACCAGATGCGCGCGAGATAGCCGTCGAAGAAATCGGTGATGGCGGCGGCGATGTAGATGCCGAGCGCCGCCCAGCGCAGCCACAGCCCGCCGGCGAGGATATCGGCCCAGAACAGGCAGCCGACCAGCAGCGGCACCGCGGCGCAGCGCGCATAGGTGAGCAGGTTCGGCAGCGCATAGAGATGCGAGCGCTTGGTTCGCGCGGGTTCGGTCACAGTGTTCCGGCTGGGCGCGACGTCGACCATGATCTGTCCGGCTCCTCACAAGGGACGTAACCACCCCTCGCGCGCACGTCAATGCGCGGATGCGTGTCCGGCGCGAACTCCGCGCGCCGGTGGTGTCGGCATGCCGTGGCCCTAGCCCGGTCCGGCATGGAAAAAATCATACACCGCCCGCGCGGTAGCGGCGTTCACCCCCGGCACCGCCTCGAGATCGGCCAGCGAGGCGCGCTCGATGGCCTTCAATGTGCCGAAATGGCGCAGCAATGCGCGTTTGCGGGTCGGGCCGATGCCGGGGATCTCCTGCAAGCCGGCCTGCGAGATGTCCTTGCTGCGGCGGGCCCGGTGCGAGCCGATGGCGAAGCGGTGCGCCTCGTCGCGCAGCCGCTGCACGAAATACAGTACCGGGTCGCGCGGCTCCAGCCGGAACGGCTCGCGGCCGGGGATGAAGAAGCTCTCGCGGCCGGCGTCGCGATCCGGCCCCTTGGCGACGCCGATCAGCGGCACGTCGGTGACGCCGAGCTCGGCGAGGGTCTCGACCGCCGCCTTGAGCTGGCCGGCGCCGCCATCGATGAGCACGAGGTCCGGCCAGCCTTCCGGCGTCTCGCGGAGGGGCTCTGTGGAATCGCTGTCGGCGGCCGCGACGTCTTCTTGCCTGTCACCGGCGGGATTGCTGCCAGCCACAGCCATTTCTTCCCTCTCCTCCTCGGGGAGAGGTGGCCCGCGTAGCGGGTCGGTGAGGGGGGCGAGCGGCAAGTCGGTTGGCGCGGCCTCCCCTTCACCCCGGCCCTCTCCCCCGCGGGGAGAGGGGGCAGGAGGAGCGCCAGGTGGAGGGGGCGTGCCGACTTCCGCGAGGGATTCCCTCTCCCCCTCGGGGAGAGGGGTAGGGTGAGGGGCCCCTTCGGCCGTGGCACGCGGGTTCTCCCGCAGCAGGCGCGAGAAGCGGCGGCGCAGCACTTCGCGCATCATGCCGTAATCGTCGCCCGGCGCGAGGTCGGCCGACTTGATGTTGAATTTGCGGTACTGGCTCTTGGCGAAGCCTTCCGGCCCGGCGACGATCATGCCGCCGACCGCGTTCGAGCCCATGATGTGGCTGTTGTCATAGACCTCGATCCGGCGCGGCGAGCCGGGGAGGGCGAAGGCGCGGGCGAGCTCGTCGAGCAGCCGCGCCTGGCTGGCGCTCTCGGCCAGCTTGCGGCCGAGCGCCTCGCGGGCGTTCTGCAGCGCGTGCTCGACCAGCTCGCGCTTCTCGCCGCGCTGCGGCACCGCGATCTCGACGCGGTAGCCGGCGCGTGTCGAGAGCGCCTCCTCCAGCAGGGCGCGCTCCTCTATGTCGTGGCTGAGCAGCACGAGGCGCGGGCAGGGCTTGTCCTCGTAGAACTGGGCGAGAAGCGCGTCCAGCACCTCGCCGGGGCCGAGCGAGCGGTCGGCGCGGGGATAGAGCGCGTGGTTGCCCCAGTTCTGGCCGGTGCGGAAGAAGAACACCTGCACGCAGGTGGCGCCGCCCTCCTGGTGGATGGCGAAGACGTCCGCCTCTTCCACCGAGCGCGGGTTGATGCCCTGCGAGCCCTGAACGGCGGACAGCGCGGCGAGGCGGTCGCGCAAGGCGGCGGCGCGCTCGAATTCCAGCGCCTCGGAGGCCGTCTCCATCTCGCGGGCCAGCTGCTCCTTCACCGTGCGGCTCTTGCCGGACAGGAAGTCGCGGGCCTCGCGGACATATTCGGCATAGTCGGTGTGGTTGACCTCGCCGGTGCAGGGGCCGGCGCAGCGCTTGATCTGGAACAGGAGACAGGGCCGCGTGCGTGCCTCGTAGTAGCTGTCCGAGCAGGAGCGGACGAGGAAGGCCTTCTGCAGCGCGTTGATGGTGCGGTTCACCGCCCAGACCGAGGCGAAGGGGCCGTAATAGTCGCCCGGCCGCGAGCGCGCGCCGCGGTGCTTGGTGATCTGCGGCGAGACATGGTCGCGGGTGATGACGATATAGGGGAAGGACTTGTCGTCGCGCAGCAGCACGTTGAAGCGCGGGCGCAGCTGCTTGATGAGGTTGGCCTCCAGCAGCAGCGCCTCGGTCTCGGTGCCGGTGGAGATGAACTCCATCTCGGCGGTGGCGGCCACCATGCGGAAGATGCGGTTGGTGAGGCCGGCCGGCCTTGTATAGGCGATGATGCGCTTCCTGATGCTCTTCGCCTTGCCGACATAGAGCACCGCGCCGTCGGCGCCGATCATGCGGTAGACGCCGGCGCCGTTCGGCGCATGCTTGACGGCGCGCAGGATCGCGGCGCGGCCGGAAGCCAGCGAGCCCTCGGCGGGCGCCGCCTCGTCCGTCTCGTCGAGAAGCAGCAGCGCCTCGTCCTCGACCTCCGCCAGATCGGCGTCGTCGGGTTCCGGCTCGGAGGCGTTATGGTGGGGGCGGGGGATCATGCGCGCCTAAAATATGGATTCGCGGCGCCCGCGAACAGGGGGCGTATCCGTTCTCCCGCCTTCGCAGGGGAGCCATGCGCAAACTCCTTGCTGCGCCGGGCGGCAAATGGCGCTAAGGGGGCGCAATGTCCTCCGTCTCCGAGATATCCGCAAAGCCCGCCGTGCCGGCCGCCGGCTACATCTTTGGCGCGGCAGGGGCGATCCTGTTCGCCTCCAAGGGCATCATCATCAAGCTCGCCTATGCCGAGGGCGTCGACGCCGAGACGCTGCTGGCGCTGCGCATGGCCTTCTCGCTGCCCTTCTACCTGGTGATCGGCTGGTTCGCCCTGCGGCAGGCGCTGGCCAAGGGGGAGGCGCTGCCCTCGCGCGGGCTCATCCTGCGCATCGCGGGCGTGGGCGCGCTCGGCTACTGGCTCGCCAGCTATTTCGATCTCGCCGGGCTGCAATATATCTCGGCCTCTTTCGGCCGGCTGATCCTGTTCACCTATCCGGTCTATGTGGCGCTGTTCGGGGCGCTGCTGTTCGCCCAGCCGATCCGCCCCAAGGCGCTGCTCGCCTTCGCGGTGAGCTATGGCGGCCTCGCGCTGATCTTCGCGCAGAACTTCGCCGTGGAGGGGCCGGGGGTGACGCATGGTGCCGTGCTGGTGACGCTGGCGGCGATCAGCTTCGCGCTCTACCAGCTCTGCGCCAGTTCGCTGCTGCGGCAGATCAGCTCCGGCCAGTTCACCTGCATCGCCATGATCTCGGCTTCGGTGGCGGCGCTCGGCCAGTTCGCCGTGATGCGACCGATCGAGGCGCTGGCGGTGTCGCCGCGGGTGCTGATGCTCGCGGTGCTGGTGGCCATCGGCGCGACGGTGCTGCCGACCTTCCTGATGAACGCGGCGCTCAAGCGCATCTCGGCACAGGCCAATTCGATGATCAGCACCGTGAGCCCGGTGGCGACGATGGCGCTGGCCTTCCTGGTGCTGGGCGAGACGGCGACCCCGGTCGAGCTCGCCGGCGCGCTGCTGGTGATGGCGAGCGTCGGCTGGTTCACGCTGAGCGACCGCAAGCGGGGCTGACGCTAGTCCGGCACCTCGGTGTCGAGCGTGCGCCAGGCGAGGTGCTGGCCGCCGTCGACGGCGATCATCTGTCCGGTGACGCTCCCCGCCTTCGCCAGGAACAGCACCGCCGCCGCGATCTCCTCCGGTCTTGGCCCGCGGCCGAGCAGCACCGACGCGCCCTGGCGCGCGAAGTCCTCGGCACTCTGGCGGACATTGGCGAATGTCGGACCCGGTGCGACCGCGTTCACCCGCACGAGCGGGGCGAGCCCCTGCGCCAGCAGCCGGGTCGCCGCCCACAAGGCCTGCTTGGTGAGGCTGTAGGAGAGGTAATGCGGCGTGGGCTTGAGCACGCGCTGGTCGATGAGGTTGACCACGCAGCCGCCGATGTCCGCCGGCACCTGCGCGGCGAAGGCCTCGGCGAGAAACACCGGCGCGCGCAGATTGACGGCGAAATGCCGGTCCCACAGGGCGGCCTCCAGCGAGCCGACGGCGTCGGGCGCGAATTCCGAGGCGTTGTTCACCAGCAGGTTGACGGGGCCGAAGGCGGCGCAGGCCGGGACAAGGCCGGCGACCTCGGCGGCATCGGACAGCTCGGCATAGACGAGGTGAACGCGGGCGCCGCGCGCCGCGACCGCCGCGCTGGCCGCCTCGACCGCCGGGCCGGGGCGGCGGCTGTGAAGCACTAGGTCGTAGCCGGCCTCGGCGAGGGCCAGCGCGATGGCAAATCCGATGCGGACCGTGCCGCCGGTGACGAGAGCGAGCGGGCGTGGGGCGAGCGGGGGTGGGGCGGCGGGCAAGGGCATGGTCATTCAAAAACCGGGGCGCTGGCGGCGTCCGACGCCGCGGGAGCTTCTGCGGGCGGGTCAGCCGCTAACCATATTCATGGCGATAGACCTGCCCGATCAATGGATGAATGGATCGATAATCTTAAGAAGGTAGCATAATATTCGATATACGCTTTGTTAATGATAATATCAGGTTACGAAATGCCATAAGAATTTGCTCATAATCTTATGTGACCGTCGACCCTATCGAATTGAACCCGGGTGCGCGGGTGCCCGGACGTTTTGGGAGACGACCATGAAGACGATTCTCGCGGGCCTGGCCATCGCGGCGGCCATGGCGGCGCCTGCCGCCGCCGCCGACCTCGCCTATCCGGCACCGGCGGCCTATGCCGTCGCGGCCGTGCCGTTCACCTGGACCGGCTTCTATCTCGGCGCCAATGCCGGCTATGGCTGGGGCAAGGCAGATTATTCCGACGACCTCGACGGGTTCCTCGGCGGCCTGCAGGCCGGCTACAACTGGCAGGGTGCAAGCCCGCTCGTGCTCGGCATCGAGACCGACATCCAGGTGAGCAATATCGAGAGCCCGACCTTCACGCTGGACTATTTCGGCACCGTGCGCGCGCGCCTCGGCTACTCGATCGACCAGTTCCTGGTCTACGGCACCGGCGGCTTCGCCTATGGCAGCGGCAAGTACGAAGTGGGCGGCCTGTCCAACACCCAGACCAATACCGGCTGGACGGCCGGCGGCGGCGTCGAATACGCCTTCAGCCCGAACTGGAGCGCCAAGGCCGAATATCTCTATGTCGATCTCGGCACGCAGAACTACACGACGGTTTCCGGCCCGCTCGATATCGGCCTGACCGCCAATATCCTGCGCCTCGGCACCAATTACCGGTTCTGATGGCCGCGCGCCGGTCTCCGGCGCCAAGGCCCTGCGGCACGGCGGCCCTCGGTCCAGGGCCGCCGTTTGCTTTGGCCCGCTGTTCGGCGGCAAATTTGTTGTATTTTCGCTACAGGTGCAGGTCATTCGCACCGTAATCGTGGCGAAAATGTAGCCGGGCCTGCCTGCGCAGCGGGCGGACCGTTACCTCCCGGAGTCCAGCATTCATGCTGATTCGAGAGGAATTCTCACGATTCAGTGAAGCAAGCTTGCGTCAAGGAATTTCGCTTTTTGCCGCAATCTGGCCCTCGACATGACAAGCTGCGCTTCTATCTCAATCGCAACTGCGTTGTGTTCTGCAGTTTGCTCGGAGAGTACATGATGAAGAAGATCCTCACCTCGGGCGTTGCCCTCGCCGCCCTGCTGGCCGCGGCCCCGGCTTTCGCTGCCGACATGTCGCAGCCCTATCCGACCAAGGCTCCGATGATCGCGCCGGCACCGGTGTTCTCGTGGACCGGTTTCTATCTCGGCGCCAATGCCGGCTATGCCTGGGGCAGCGGCAACTCCTATTCCGACGCCCTCGGCATCGATCCGTCGGGTTGGCTCGGCGGCGGCCAGATCGGCTTCAACTACCAGTTCGGCAACAACGTCGTGATCGGCGTCGAGACCGACCTGCAGGCGTCGTCGATTTCGGACAGCAATTATGGCGTCGAGTCCAAGCTGGACTATTTCGGCACCGTGCGCGCCCGCCTCGGTTATGCCTTCGACACCGTGCTGCCCTACGTGACCGGCGGTTTCGCCTATGGCCACAACAAGATCAGCAACGACTCGCTGGGCCTGAGCGACAGCTCGACCGCGACCGGCTGGACCGTCGGCGGCGGCGTCGAATACGCCTTCCTGCCGAACTGGACCGTCAAGGCCGAATATCTCTACATCGACCTCGGCGACAACTACTACAACGCCCTCGGCGAGAATGCCGGCCTGACCGCTTCGGTCGCTCGCCTCGGTCTGAACTACAAGTTCTGATCCCGGCCGGCACCTTCGGGCGCCGCCGTCGACAACAAGGCCCCGGACCGGTGTCCGGGGCCTTTTTGCTGCGCGCGTATCAGGCGGCTGCGCGCGTTGCCTCGAAAGCGGGCACGCGCTCGGCAAAAGCGTCGAGCCAGTCGACCAGCGCCGGGTGATCGGCGCGCCAGGTGCCGTCGAAGCGCAGATCGAGATAGCCGAGGGCGCAGGCGGTGGCGATTTCCGCCACGTCCACCCCCGCAGCGGTGCGGCCGTGCGGCGGCGGGCTCGATTCCAGCGCCCTCAGGCCGCGGGCGACCTTGCCGGCCTGGTTGTCGACCCACTTGGCGCTGCGCTGCTCTTCCGCCCGCAGGCGCACCTCGTAGACCTGGAGCAGGGCGGCATCCATGATGCCGTCGGCCAGCGCCTGGCCGACCAAGGCGTCGATGCGGGCCTCGCCGGCTGCCGGCAGGATGACGCCGCCGCCGGCCTGTGCGTCGAGATAATCGAGAATCACGCGTGAATCGAAGAGCGGCGCGCGGCCTTCCGGCAGCAGGATCGGGATCTTGCCCAGCGGATTCTGCTGGCGCAGCGAATCGGCGGGATCCGACGTGTCGGCCCATTCGATGTCGAGATGGATCCCGCACAGAATGGCGCCGATCTTGACCTTGCGGCCGAATGGGGAGGGTTTGGACGAGCGAAGGATCATCGGTGGCTTCGGTCTTCGAGGGTGACGGTCGCGGCGCTCGCCCGTCACCGCCGGGAAATCCCGGCCTGGACGAGGGCGAGCCAGCGGCCACCCGGCGGTGGCGCCATGCCGCCGCTTCGGCGAAGACCTATCAGTCGGCCGTCTGGAGGTCGATGGCCTTGGGGCCCTTGCCGCGCTTGTCCGGCTCGACCTCGAAGCTGATGCGCTGGCCCTCGGCAAGCGTCCCCATGCCCGAGCGGGTGACCGCCGAGACATGGACGAAAACGTCGCGCCCGCCGTCATCGGGCCGGATGAAGCCGTAACCCTTTTCGGTGTTGAAGAATTTCACTGTCCCCGTCATTGCCATCGCGCCTGCTCCTTGCATCCGCCGGCATCGCTCGCCTGCCGCCGGGTCTTACGAACGGTGAGGCTCAAGCAAGACCGATGCCGCGGCGGCTGGCGGGCGGCAAAAACCGGCGCAGCGGCGGAGGGCCGAGGGCGTGGCGGCGGCTTCAGCGCTCCGGGATCAGCCAGCCCACTCGCGCGCGGCCGACGCCGTCGCTCGCCATCACCGGCGCCAGCGCGGCGAGCAGGGTGCGGATCTCGTCCGCCAGCGTGAAGGGCGGGTTGACCACGATGAGCCCGCAGCCGGAAAGCACGCCGGCCTGCCGCACGGCGCGGGTGTCGACTTCGATGCGCAGCGTCTTCGGGATGCCGGCACGGGCGATCTCGCGCTGGAAGGCGTCGACCGCCCGCACGTCCTTGATCGGGTACCAGAGCGCGTAGATGCCGGTCGACCAGCGCTTATGCGCCTCGGCGAGGGTGGTGGCGAGGCGGTGGAACTCCCCGGCCTCCTCGAAGGGCGGGTCGACGAGCACGAGCCCGCGCCGTTCCTTCGGCGGCAGGTAGGCGGTGAGCGCCTGCCAGCCATCGGTCGACAGCACCTTGGCGCGGAAATCCTGCGCGACCTCGGCCAAGGCCGCGCGCACGCCGGCCTCGGTCTCGCAGAACAGCAGCCGATCCTGCGGGCGGGTCAGCGCCAGTGCGACCAGCGGCGAGCCGGGATAATGCCGCAGCGCCGCCGGGTCGTCGTCGAGGCCGGGATTGAGATCGGCGATCACGCGCTTCCATGGTGCGAGCAGCGCCTCGATCTCCGGCCGGAACCTCGCGCGCAGCACCGCGCCGACGCCGCTCTCCCATTCGCCGGTGCGCTGGGCCTCGTCGCCCGACAGATCGTAGAGGCCGGCACCGGCATGGGTGTCGAGCACCCGGAAGGCGGCGTCCTTCTGGCCGAGATAGGCGAGGATGCGCGCAAGCACGACATGCTTGACGACATCGGCAAAATTGCCGGCATGAAAGGCGTGGCGGTAGTTCATCGCTGTCGACCGGTTCAGCCGCCGCGCACCGGCGGCATGACGATGCGCGGGGTACGGCAGGCGCGTCTGTCGACCTCGGCGCAGGCGGTGAAGCCGAGCGACCTGTCGAGGCAGATGCGCACCTCGCGCAGCCGGCGGGAATCGCAATCGACGGCGATCATGCCGGCGGCGAGGCCGGGATTGGCGGCGAGAAAGGCCGCCTCGACCTCGTCCGGCGAGACCATCTTGTACGCGTCGAGCTGCTGATAGACGGACGGGATGGCAATTCTTGCACGGGCCTTGCGCACCGTGTCGAAATAGGCGGCGGGCTCAAAGCCCGAGCAGGTGCCGTGCGTGCGCCATTCATGGATGATTAGCTTGCGGCTCGGCATCAGGTCGAGCATGGAGCGCACCACCGGCTCCGGCACGAAGGGCGCCGGCCTCTGGCAGGATTCCGGCCAGCCGGATACGTATTGCGGCCACAGCCCGTGCACCACGAAAGCGAAGGGGCGGGCGCTGCGGCATTGAGCGGGATCGGCGCGGTCCCCGGCGCTGGCGCAATAGGTCGGCGACCAGGACAGGGAGAGCACATAATGATCGAACGTGCCGGGCGTGCCGGCCTGCTGGGCCTCGGTCCGGGCCGAGGCGCCGGCGAGCAGCAGCGCCAGCGCAAGGCCGGCGGCGCGGACGACCCGCGCCGCGGCGGACAATCTCACGGCTTCGCCATCCGGCAGTCCGGCGCATAGGTCCAGGAGCGGTCGAGGCCGTCGACGCACCAGTCGACACCCCAGGAGAAGCCGATGAAGCCGCCATCCTCGATGATCGAGTAATAGACCTTGTGGCGCGTGCCGTGCAGGGTCTGGCTTCCGCCGACCTTCCCGCCGACATATTTGCCCCCGGCATGCTGGCCGACAGAGGCGGTCTCGCCGGAGATGATGACATCCGCCGAGCAATAGCGGCGCGGCTGGTACTCCTCGCCCCAGGGACGGAAGGCGATTTCGTGGACGCGGTCGAAGCCGTCGATCTTCAGCGACGAGTTCCAGAAGCGCGATTCGGTGGTGGCGAAGTGGTCCTGGATGCGCGAGAGCGCCGCCGGCAGGTCGCAGGCCGGCACATCGCCGCTGTAATTGGGGCCGGACAGCCAGAAGTTCTTCTCAAGGAAGCTCGCCGCCTGGCCGCTGCCGGCCGTGGCCACCAGCAGGGCGGCAGCCAAAGCGGCGGAAAAAGTGCGGCGGGCCGCGCTCAGGTATTTCGTCCGGCTGCCGCCGCGCATCCCCACGTCTTTCAAGACACGTCTCCCAACACTTTTACCGACGATCAAGACACGTCTCCCAACACTTTTACCGACGATGCGTCGCGCGCCGGCGCCGGTCAAGAACGGCAAGGACACACTCCGCCACAAAACGAATCCCGGCGGACCGGATCCGGGCAGATCGAATCTCGGCCTGCCGCTCAGATGAGCCGGATCACATAGAGCTTGCGCGTGGTCTCCACCACCTCCCACACGCCCTTGAAGCCCGGACGGAGAACGAAGGTGGCGCCGGCGGCGAGGCGGACGGGCGCCTCGCCGTCCTCGTGCAGGATGGAGACGCCTTCGAGGAAGGTGCAGAACTCCCATTCCTCATAGTCGACCCGCCAGGAGCCGGGCGTCGATTCCCATACACCGGCGAACAGGGCGCCGTCGGGCAGCGTCTCCAGGTTCCAGGTGCGATGGCGGGGATCACCCGAGACGAGGCGCTCGGGCAGCGGTGCGGTCTCTTCCGGGACGCCGAGATCTGCAAGGCCGAAAGGCAGAAGGAAGGACATCGGGTTTCCATCGTCGGAGAGGCGCGTCGGGGGAGGCGCGCGCCGGAAAGCGGGTCTCCGGCGCGCGATTGCCGGAGCTTAGCTGAAAAAGCCCTTGATCGTCGCCCAGATGCTGCGGGAGGGCGCTTCGCCGGCGGCGGAAGCCTCGGTCGGGGCGCCCTGCGGCGATATCTGCGACTTCGATACGACGTCCGGCGTGATCTCCTTGAACAGGCCGAGCTTGGCCAGGGTCGCCGGCCCGGCGAAGCCGTCCGCATCGAGGCCGTTCTTGGCCTGATAGTCCTTGACCGCCTTCTGCGTGCCCGGACCGAACTTGCCGTCGGCTTCGATGCCGAGCGCGGCCTGGAGCTTCTTGACGGTTTCGCCCGAGGTGCCGACCTTGAGAAGGATGAGTTCGTAAAGGCCGAGGGCGGCGAAGGTGTCGGGCCCGGCAATGCCGTCGACCGACAAGGCGTTCTGCTTCTGGTACGCCTTCAGCGCCTCCTCGGTCTTGGGGCCGAACTGGCCGTCGGCGGGTACGCCCAGTTTTTCCTGCAGGATTTTGACCGGGGCGCCGGCGAGGCCCTTCTTCAAGATCGACATGGCTGTTTCTCCCTGTGAGCGAAAGGCGCGATGTAGACGGGACCGTTTCTCGCGCTTCTCGGGGGAAGATAGGCTCCGTGCCGTACAAATCAAAACGTCGGGCGTGCGACCTGTATCGCACGCCCGACGCTAACCCGCCCGGACCGGAGGCTGTAAGCCCCCCGCCGCCGGTGCGATGCGGGAATGGGCCTATTCGGCCGGGGCCGGCTCCGCTCCGGCGAGCTCGGCTTCCGGCAGCGCCTCCACCTGCGCATATTTGGCGCAGACCAGCAGGAAGCCGGCGACCATCACATAGGCGAGCGACACGCCGGGCGTCACCGCGATGCCGACCATCTCGCCATGCATGAAGCCGAAGAAGGTCAGCACCGCGCCGGCGAGCGCGAAGGCGGCGGCATGGGTGAACTTGCGGTCGATCACGAACACGCCGATGGCGCCGAGCACCAAGCCGACCAGGATGGCGCCGCCGCCCATGACCTCCAGCCCGTGATAGAGCACGCCGACCGCGCCGAGCTTCTCCATGCCGATAGCATGGGCGGAGGTGCCGGCCATGCCGAGCGAATTGTCGATGAGCAGCTTCGCCCAGGCGGCGAGATGCGGGGTAAGCGCGAGGATCACCGCCGGGGCATGACGCGAGGGGGTGGTCTGGAACGCCTGCGCGCCGATGAGCATGCCGATGTAGAGCAGGATCGGCGAGATGGCGACGACCGGCACCAGCGCTAGCAGCACGGCGATGATGCCGAACCACGAGAGCAGGATGACCATCAGCCCGGTGGCGGCGGAGTAGCCGATGCGTCCGCCCATCGATTTCCAGCCGGGATGGCCGATATACACCGCGTTGATGAAGGGATTGCCCATCAGGCAGCCGATCAGGCTGACGACGCCGTCGGCGGTGAGCACGCGGGTGGTGGGGTAATGGTCGCCCGCCGCCTCGGCGCTCTCCACATTGTCCATCGCCTCGACGAGATCGTAGATGCCGAAGGGGATGGCGGTGATGAGGATCACGCCGAGATAGTTGAAGCCGTGGAAGACGTGGTCGAAGGCCGGCAGCGGGATCGAGAAGCCGAAATTGGCGAAGGAGGCGCCGAGCTTCTCGACGCTCATGCCGCCATAGCCGAGGCCGAACAGGTTCGAGCCCCAGGCGATGATCATGCCGACCGCGATGGCGATGAGGCCGGCGGGAATGCCCTTGGGATATTTCACCCCGCCGAACCAGCTCACCATGATGATGGCGAAGCAGGTGAGGCCGATGACCGGGGTCATGAAGATCTCGAAGGCCGGGCGCATCGAGATGAAGGCCACCGACACGCCGGCGAGGGTGCCGAGAAGTGCCGCGCGCGGGGTGATCTTGCGGATGTAAGGCGCCACGAAGCCGCCGATCATCAGGATGAAGCTCTGGAAGAACACCCAGACGAGGCCGGCTTCCCAACCCTGGATCGGGTCGCCGGAGGCGGCGCCGATCGGCAGCATGATGACGAAGACCACGACGAACATATGCGGCACGCTGATGCCCGAGGGCAGGGCGCAGACGTCGTCGCGGCCGGTCTTCTTGGCGAGCTGGTAGCCGAGCCAGGCGTAATAGGCGGTGGACAGGAACATCATCAGCCCGACCGCCGGCAGGATGCGGCCGAACACGATCTCGGGCGGCATCTTCAGCACGAATTGCAGCAACCCGGTCAACACCAGCATGTTGACGAGGATGTTGGTGCCGAAGCCGAACAGGGCGTTCCAGTCGCCCTTGGTCCACAGGGTTGGCCGCATGCCGGTGCGCATGGGCGAAAGCGGGGTCATCTCGGTCGCAGACATGCTCGGGGCTCCTCGGAAGGACGAATGGCGTTCAGGCGCATGCGCAGGTGAGCCGGCCGGGCCGGCGGAGGGCACGGCGATCAGGCAGCGGCGGCGGATTCGGCCCCGGATTTGGCATCGAGCGCCGCAACGAAGGCGCCGGCATCCGACACCCAGCCGAAAATGCCGCCCTGCGCCTTGATCATCTCAAGGCCGACGCGGTGGAATTCCGGGAAATAGGAGGCGCAGCAATCGGCCAGCGCCACGCAGCGAAAGCCGCGGTCATTGCCCTCGCGGATGGTGGTGTGGACGCAGACCTCGGTGGTGACGCCGCAGACCAGCAGCGTGTCGACGCTGCGGTTCTTCAGGATGAGCTCGAGGTCGGTCTGGTAGAAGGCGCCCTTGCCGGGCTTGTCGAGCACGACTTCGCCCTCGGCAGGGTACAGCTCGGCGATGATGTCGTGGCCGGCCTCGCCGCGGATGAGGATGCGGCCCATCGGCCCGGCGCAGCCGATGCGCGCCTTGGGCTCGCCGCGCTCCACCTTGGCGGGCGGGGCGTCGGCCATGTCCGGGCGATGGCCCTCGCGCGTGTGGATGATCAGCATGCCGGCAGCGCGGGCGGCGGCAAGCGCCGCCTTGCAGGGGCCGACGGCGGCCTGGAGCAGCGAGACGTCATTTCCCAGCGTCTCGCCGAAGCCGCCGGGTTCGAGGAAGTCGCGCTGCATGTCGATGATGACGAGCGCGGTGCGGGCGGGATCGAAGGGGAGGGGCGTCGGTTCGGCTGGGAGGAGAAGCTGTGTCATGGCGGCTCCGCTGGCGGCACGGGGGAGTGGACCGGCAGCGCCCCACCACCGGTGCCGACGCCGCATGCATACAACGATGCATGCATTGAGCGTGCCAACATCAGTTTTGAAAAAATACGTTATATATCAATCGATTATTTTGACTGAACAATCGGGCCCGGTGCCGGTTTTCCTGCGTCGCGCGATCGTTGTGACTAAAAAATGTTCATTCTGCGGGTAGGGCGATGCGTGTGCAGGGGGGCGACGTCGCTTCCTCCATGCGCCTCGATGGGCCGGCCGGGTTTCCCATCTCGCCGGACTGGTGCGATGTGACGGCATAGTCGGCTTCAACTCCACCGGATTCGGTCATGCTGATCGCTCATCTCTCGGACCCGCATCTGCGGCCGCGCGGCCACCTCTATCAGGACCTCGTCGACTCCAACGCCATGTTCGCGGCGGCGCTGCGCCATCTCGCCGAACTCGATCCACGGCCGGACCTGGTCCTGCTCACCGGCGATGTCGTCGACGAGGGCTCGACGGCGGAATATGCGGTCGCAGTCGAGATGCTGGCCGGAATTGGCCTGCCGCTGCTGGCGATCCCTGGCAACCATGACGAGCGCGCAGCCTTCCGCGCGGCCTTTGCCGGGCTCGGCCATCTGCCGGCGTCAGGGCCGTTGCATGTGACGGCCGGCCATTTCGGGCCGGTACGGATCGTCGGGCTCGATATCACCGTGCCCGGCGAGCACCACGGCGACATGGACGATGCCGCCTGCGGCTGGCTGGAGACGACGCTGGCCGCCGAGCCGGGCCGGCCGACCATCGTGATGATGCACCAGCCGCCATTCCGCAGCGGCATCGCCTGCATCGACGAGTATAATTGCCGGAACGGCGAACGCCTCGCCGCGATCCTTGCGCGCCATCCCCAGGTCGAGCGGGTGCTGTGCGGGCATGTGCACCGCTTCATGCAATTGCGGTTCGGCGGCACGATGCTGGTGACGGCGCCGAGCACGACCACGGCCATCGCGCTGCGGCTGCGGCCCGAGGCGGAGCCGGCCTCCTTCATCGAGCCGCCGGCCATGCTGCTGCATCGCTGGACGCCGGAAGACGGTCTCGTCACCCATTTCGTGCCGATCGGCCGCTTCCCCGGTCCGTTTCCGTTCTTCTGATCTGCCGCCTGCGGCGCTCGGCCGGGAGGGGCGATATCGGCAAGCGCGAAGCGCTGCGGCTGGCTCGTTCGGCGGGAGATCGCCGGCGTCGGCCTTGGAATCAATCATTTGATTCGATGCAATTTTAACGAGTATATATGATGATATTCAGCTTGGGGGAGCAGTATGGCAACGCGCATTTTCCCGATCGGTCTGTCTCTGCTGCTTGGGGCGTGCCACCAGGGCGCAATGCAGGCGCCACCGAGCCTCGTTCCGTCGGACTGGATCGAGGCGCGGTCGCTGAAGCCGCCGCAAACCAATGTACGCGTGGGTTCGCTCTATTATGCGCGTGAAGCGCCGACCGAAGAGTTGAGCCGGCCGCTGGCGATCGAGCCCTTCTGCTTTACCGACCTGTCGCTTCACGGCATTTCGCTGGTCGATCCGGTGGGAATATCCGACATCGACGTCACCCGCACCTTTGCCGGAGGGGCCGGCCTGTCGGGCATAAGGTACAAGCTGCTGAATGCCGGGCTCAGCGGCGACATCACCACCTATTATGATTTGCACCTGACCAACGTGATCAAATCCAGCGTGACGCATGCGGATGCGGAAAAGCTTTATTCGATCCTGAGCAAGCGCTCCGATTGCATCGATTGGAAAGGGAACCTGAACAACAAGCTGCCGACGCACGCCATCTATCAGATCGCCTCCGTCTATACCGGCGACGTCGTATTGTCCCGGAAGCGGAATATTGGCGGGCAGGGCAATATCGGCATCGCGCTCGCCTCGATCGAGCCCCAGCTGCAGGCGCAGATCCGACAGGACACCGCCGACAAGGTGACCGGCAGGTCGATGGTGTTCGCCGTGCTGCCGCTGCCGCGTAACATGACGGCGAGCCGCTGACGGGCGCTCTTTCCTCCCGGCGGAAGGAGCCCCATATTCCCCCGATGCCGAAAGCCGCCCGACCCGGCGGATTCGGGGAGCGCTCGCAGCGCGCCTTCGAACCCGCACAGCCCGCCACGCTCGATCCCGTCCTCGCCGAGAAGCTCGGCGTGGCGCCGACTTCGGGTGCCTCCGCCACCGTCGCCGCGCTGTCGGCGCTGATCGAGGGCGGCCGCCCGGAGGTCGACGGGCAGTTGTGGATGCCGCACCGGCCGGCACGGCCGGAAAAATCCGAAGGCGGCGTCAGGTTCGTCATCAAGTCCGACTACACGCCGGCCGGCGACCAGCCGCAGGCGATCGACGAACTGGTGGCCGCCGCCGAGCAGGGCGAGCGCGACCAGGTGCTGCTCGGCGTCACCGGCTCCGGCAAGACCTTCACCATGGCCAACGTCATCGAGCGGGTGCAGCGCCCGGCATTGGTGCTCGCCCCGAACAAGACGCTGGCCGCCCAGCTCTACGGCGAGTTCAAGAGCTTCTTCCCCGACAACGCGGTGGAGTATTTCGTCTCCTATTACGACTACTACCAGCCGGAAGCCTATGTGCCGCGCACCGATACCTTCATCGAGAAGGAATCGTCGATCAACGAGCAGATCGACCGCATGCGCCACTCAGCCACCCGTGCGCTGCTGGAGCGCGACGACGTCATCATCGTCGCCTCGGTGTCCTGCATCTACGGCATCGGCTCGGTCGAGACCTATGCCTCGATGACCTTCAAGATCGAGGTGGGGGACCGCATCGACCAGCGCGGCATCCTCGCCGACCTGGTGGCGCTGCAATACAAGCGCACCCAGGCCGATTTCGGCCGCGGCACGTTCCGGGTGCGCGGCGACGTGATCGAGATATTCCCGGCGCATTATGAAGACCGCGCGTGGCGCGTGTCGCTGTTCGGCGACGAGGTGGAGAGCATCCAGGAATTCGACCCGCTCACCGGCCAGAAGTCGCAGGACCTGAAATTCGTCAAGGTCTATGCGAATTCGCATTACGTGACGCCGCGCCCGACGCTGATCCAGGCGATCCAGGGCATCAAGGCTGAGCTGAAGATGCGGCTCGACGAACTGAACGCCATGGGCCGCTATCTCGAGGCGCAGCGGCTGGAGCAGCGCTGCACCTTCGACCTCGAAATGATGGAGGCGACGGGAAGCTGCGCCGGCATCGAGAACTATTCGCGCTGGCTCACCGGCCGCCTGCCCGGCGAGCCGCCGCCGACGCTGTTCGAATATGTGCCGGACAATGCGCTGATCTTCTGCGACGAGAGCCATGTGACCATCCCGCAGATCGGCGCCATGTATCGCGGCGACTTCCGGCGCAAGGCGACGCTGGCGGAATACGGCTTCCGCCTGCCGAGCTGCATGGACAACCGGCCGCTGCGCTTCGAGGAATGGGAGGCGATGCGGCCGCAGACGGTGCATGTCTCGGCGACGCCCGGACCGTGGGAGATGGAGCGCGCCGGCGGCGTGTTCGTCGAGCAGGTGATCCGCCCGACCGGGCTCGTCGACCCGCCGGTGGAGGTGCGCCCGGCGCGCACCCAGGTCGACGACCTGCTCGGCGAGGTGCGGCAGGTGGCGGCCAAGGGATACCGCACGCTGGTGACGACGCTGACCAAGCGGATGTCCGAGGACCTGACCGAATATCTGCACGAGAACGGCATCCGCGTGCGCTACATGCATTCGGACATCGACACCATCGAGCGCATCGAGATCCTGCGCGACCTCAGGCTCGGCGCCTTCGACGTGCTGATCGGCATCAACCTGCTGCGCGAAGGGCTCGACATCCCGGAATGCGGGCTGGTCGCCATTCTCGACGCCGACAAGGAGGGCTTCCTGCGCTCGGAAACCTCGCTGGTGCAGACCATCGGTCGCGCGGCGCGCAATGTCGACGGTCGGGTGATCCTCTATGCCGACCAGATTACCGGCTCGATGGAGCGGGCAATGGCGGAGACCGAGCGCCGCCGCACCAAGCAGGTCGCCTGGAACGTCGAGCACGGCATCACGCCGGAAAGCGTCAAGAAGGCGATCGGCGACATCCTCAACAGCGTCTATGAGCGCGACCACGTCACCGTCGATACCGGCCTCGCCGAGGCGCCGGCTGCCTATGGCAACAATCTCGCCGCGGTGATCGCCGATCTCGAAAAGCGCATGCGGGCGGTGGCGGCCGACCTCGATTTCGAGAAGGCGGCGCGGCTGCGCGACGAGATCAAGCGGCTGCAGGCGACCGAGCTGGCGATTTCGGACGACCCGCTGGCGCGGCAGGAGGCGATCGACGACAAGACCGGCGGCTATCGCGGCGAGCGCAAATATGGCCGCGCCGCCAATCTGCCGGAGAAGAAGGCCAAGGCAGGCGCGCGCGGCCCCCGCCCGTCGCCGGGCCATGTGTCCTCCGGCGCGGAGGCGCGGGCGGACGAGGCGCAGGCCGGCTACGATCCGGGCAGCGGGGAAATCCCGGCCCAGGCTCCCCGCGCGTCGCGCATCGTCAAGCCGTCGCTCGACGACATGGGCCCCGGCACCGATCGGGTCGAACCGCTCAGCGCCACCGACTGGACGCGGCCGGAGCGGCCGGATCCGATGACCAAGGGCCATCGCAAGGGCGGCCGCCGCAAGGGGCGCTGAACCCGGCGTCGGCGGGCCGATCCGGTTGTTTGACAGCCGGTGCGGGCGGGCGTCCACTCCTGCCGCTGGGTGACAGGCAGGGGGATTCGATGGGATTCACGCAAGCGGTGTCGAGCGTTCTCGGCAAGTACGCGACCTTCGAGGGGCGCGCGCCACGCTCGGAATATTGGTGGTGGGTGCTGTTCTCGGTGCTCGTGCAATGGGCGACGTCGTTCCTCGACGCGCTGGTCTTCGGCGCCTTCTCGCTGCTGCACTATGGCGAGATGCAGGCCTTCACGCCGATCACCACGCTGGTCGGGCTGGCGCTGATCATCCCGTCCATCGCCGTCGGCGTCCGGCGCTTTCACGACATGGACCGCACCGGCTGGTGGATGCTGATCGGCCTGACCGGCATCGGCACGCTGGTGATCTTCTTCTGGTTCATGATGAAGGGCACGGAAGGCCCGAACCGCTTCGGCCCCGACCCGCGGGCGTAAGGTCCGGGCCGGGCGACTGCCGCTCGCGGCCGCCCGGAACGACGTCGGCCCGGCGACAGGAAGGTCGCCGGGCCGCGTGGGCGAGGGAAGCGGGAGGCTCCATCCTCTATCGATGGAGGCATCCTGCCCATCTTGGAGGCAGGCAGGCGTTAAGCGGCTTGCGTAATTTTCGCCGCGGCGGAGCGTCTCCCGGCGCTCAGGTGCCCTGCTGGATGGCACTCACCGTCCATTCGCCGCCGCCGGCGGGTCGGGTGAACGTCCAGAACTCGGCCACGGTCTGCAGGCGGTCGGCATCCCCACGCACCAGCCGGCCGGTGGCGCGCTCGACGACCGTGTCCTTCAGCTGGTAGCGCATGGCGACGGTGGCATAGTCGCTTCCGTCCTCGCTCCAGGCTTCCGAGAGGTCGCCCTGCACCAGCTTGATGTCGGTGAGGCGGTTCTGCAGCCCGTCCTGCGCGTACTGGTCCAGCTCCTCGCCCATATAGCCGAGCATTTCCGGCGTCAGCAGCTGCGCCAGAGCGGCGCGGTCGTCGCGGGCATAGGCGTCCTGCACCTCGGTGAGGCGGCGTTCGAACATGTCGAAATCCGCTCCCTGAAGCTGTAGCGGGCGCCCGCGCGGACCGGTGGAGAAGCCGGGCCGGCTGGAGGAGCCGGTGCCCGAGCCGGACGCCGATCCACCGCCGAACATGTCGCGCGACAGCGGGGCGCCGGGCTGCGGACCCTGCGCATAGGCCGGGCGGTTGCGGCTGGCGAGCCAGCCCATGACCAGGCGAACGACGATGAAGATCAGCCCGATCTGCAGCAGGAGGCCGAGAACACCGGACAGGCTGCCGAGGCCGGAGAAGAAGCCGCCGCCCATCAGCAGGCCGAACAGGCCGGCGCCGAGCAGGCCGCCCATCAGCCCGCCCATGAAGCCGGGACGGCTGAACAGCCCGCCCTGCTGGGCGGGTGCGGTCGCGGCGGGGCGCGTCGCCTGCGCAGGCTGCGCGGCGGAACGCTGCATGGTCTGGGCGGAGGGGGAGGTCGGGGTCGGCGCGGGAGCGGACCAGGTACGCATGCCGCGGCTGCCCATGCTGCTGCCGCCGCCCGCACGGGCATCGGCATTCGGGACAAAGGCGACGAGGCTGCCGGCCACGATCACGGCCGCCGCACCAAGACGCGCGGCGGTAGCAAGGGCGGGCAGACGAAACAAGGACTTGACGGTCATGGCCTCTCTCGGAACTGACACGGGGTCACGATGTGACGCTGCGTCAGCATATGGGGAGGGGATGGCCGTTTGTCACCTCCCATGGCGATCAAGCCTGTGGGAGCGGCAGTCTTCAGAAGCCGAGCTGCGACTCGATGTCGGCGATGGAGCCGACCGGCGCGGGGGCTACGAACGGAACCCGCTTGTCGGAGGGGGTCTCGACGGCACGGGAGGCTGCCTTGAGCGGGGCGGCATTCTGACGGAGCGCGGCGGGAGCTCGTTCCTCGGCGCGATTCCTGACGGCGGACATAACTCAATCCTTCCTGCTACGCGATACGCGGTCGTCGCGAATGTGAAGTCTGCAACAAGTAGTCTACGTGGCCTTTATGAACGATCCGTCCTGAACGAGGACTGACCGGTCCGTTCATATCGACAGGGGTTTCGTTCAGAATCGCGGCAGGTTCGCGGCAAAGAGGGGGTAACTCAACGGCAGTGGCCGGAGAGGGTATGAATTCGATGCCGCTGCGGCCGATCGGCTACACCCCGGCATGCTAATTGCTAAGTTGCGTCCATCACGGGAGCGTTTACGCCATGTCATTTGCCCTCACCCTCGCGCAGCCGGACTCCGAACCCGACGTCGACACCGAGCTCGACCATTCGCTGCGCGACGACATCCGCATGCTGGGCCGCGTGCTCGGCGACACGCTGCGCGACCAGGAGGGCGATTCGATCTACGAGCTGGTGGAGACCATCCGCCGGGTCTCGACGCGGTTCCACCGCGAGGTGGACGAGGGCGCGCGGTTGGAGCTGGAGGAGATCCTGCTCGGCCTCGACCCCGACCAGACCATCTCCATCGTCCGCGCCTTCAGCTATTTCTCCCATCTCGCCAATATCGCCGAGGACCAGCACGTCATCCGCCGCTCCCGCGCGCTCGCCGCCACCGGAAGCGGGCCGCGCCCGGCGACGCTGGAGAATGCCGTCGAGCGGGCCATCGAGGCGGGCATCTCCGCCGACGGGCTGCGCAAGTTCTTCGACACCGCTCTGGCGAGCCCGGTTCTGACCGCGCATCCGACCGAGGTGCGCCGGCGCAGCACCATGACGCATGAGATGCGCATCGCCGAGTTGCTCGCCGACCGCGAGCGCATCGAGCCGACGCCGGAGGAACTCGCCCTTCTCGACGACGAACTCCGTCGCCGGGTACTGACGCTCTGGCAGACCAACCTGTTGCGCAAGACCAAGCTGACCGTGCTGGACGAGGTGGCGAACGGCCTTGCCTATTACGACTACACCTTCCTCAAGCAGCTGCCGCGGCTCTATGCGGCGCTGGAAGACCGGCTCGCCGCCATCGAGGGCACCGGCACGGCGGCGCCGGAGATCGCCTCCTTTCTGCGCATGGGCAGCTGGATCGGCGGCGACCGCGACGGCAACCCGTTCGTCACCGCCGATGTGACGCGCGAAACCATGCGCATGCAGAGCGCGCAGGCGGTGCGCTTCTATCTGCATGAACTGCACGCGCTGGGTGCCGAGTTGTCGATCAGCACCATCCGCGTCGACGTCTCCGACGAATTGCTGGCGCTGGTGGATGCCTCGCCCGACCTCTCGCCGCACCGGCGCAACGAGCCCTACCGCCTCGCCGTTACCTCCATCCAGCGGAAGCTGAAGGCGACGGCGTTCCGGCTGGAAGTCGCCGATCTGCTCGGGCTGACCGACAAGCCGGGCGTGCTGCCCTATGCGTCGGCGGCCGAGTTCCACGCCGATCTCGACGTGATCGACCGCTCGCTGAAGACCCACAAGTCCGGCGCCATCGCCCGCGGCAAGCTCCGCGCCCTGCGCCGCGCCGTCGATTGCTTCGGCTTCCACCTGGCCATCCTCGACTCGCGGCAGAATTCGGACGTGCATGAGCGCTGCATCGGCGAACTGTTCGAGGTGGCGGCGCCCGGCACCGGCTACAAAAGCCTGCCGGAGGGCACGCGCGTGGCACTGCTGCTGCGCGAATTGACCACCGCGCGACCGCTGACCTCGCCCTTCGCCGCCTATTCCGACGAGACGGTCGGCGAGATGGACATGCTGCGCACCTGCGCCCGCATCCACACCATTTTCGGCGCCGAGGCGATCCAGACCTGCATCATCTCCAAGGCCGAGGGCGTCTCGGACATGCTGGAGCTGGCGCTGCTGCTCAAAGAGGTCGGCCTCGTCGACCCGGCCGGGTCGAGCGCGGTGAACATCGTGCCGCTGTTCGAGACCATCGAGGACCTGCGCAACTCGGCCAGGGTGATGGAGCAGATGTTCCGCCTGCCGGAATACCGCAAGCTGGTGGACAGCCGCGGCGGCATGCAGGAGGTGATGCTCGGCTATTCCGACAGCAACAAGGATGGCGGCTTCGTCACCTCCGGCTGGGAGCTCTACAAGGCCGAGATCGAGCTCATCGAGGTGTTCAAGCGCCATGGGGTGCGGCTGCGGCTGTTCCATGGCCGCGGCGGTTCGGTGGGGCGCGGCGGCGGGCCGAGCTACGACGCCATTCTCGCCCAGCCGGGCGGGGCGGTGCAGGGGCTGATCCGCATCACCGAGCAGGGCGAGATCATCTCGTCGAAATATTCCAACCCGCAGGTCGGGCGCGGCAATCTGGAGATCCTGGCGGCGGCGACGCTGGAGGCGACGCTGCTCTCCGGCGATGCCAAGGCGCCGCGCGAGGAATATCTCACCGTGATGGAGGCGCTGTCGGACGCCGCCTTCAAGGCCTATCGCGGCCTCGTCTACGAGACCCCGCGCTTCGAGGATTATTTCTGGGAATCGACCGTCATCAACGAGATCGCGACGCTGAACATCGGCTCGCGCCCGGCCTCCCGCAAGAAGACGCGGCGCATCGAGGACCTGCGCGCCATTCCCTGGGTGTTCTCCTGGGCGCAGTGCCGGCTGATGCTGCCGGGCTGGTACGGTTTCGGCACCGCCATCCGCGAATGGCTGGCCAAGAACCCGAACGGCCTGCCGCTGCTGCAAGAAATGTATCGCGAGTGGCCGTTCTTCCGAACCCAGCTGTCCAATATGGACATGGTGCTGGCGAAAAGCTCCATCGCCATCGCCTCGCGCTACGCGCAGCTGGTGGAGGACGCGGAACTGCGCGAGAGCATTTTCGGGCGGATCCGCGCCGAGCATCAGGCGGCGATCGACGCGCTGCTCGTCATTTCCGAGCAGCCGAAGCTGCTGGGCTCCAACCCGATGCTCGACCGCTCGATCCGCGCGCGCTTCCCCTATATCGATCCCCTCAACCATGTGCAGGTCGGGCTTTTGAGGAAGTACCGCGCCAACGACACCGACGAGAAGGTGCTGCAGGGCATCCAGCTCACCATCAACGGCATCTCGGCCGGCCTGCGCAATTCCGGCTGAGGCTCAGGCCGTCGCGGCCGCCGCAGGCGGCAGCCGCGCCATCAGGAACGCGGCCTTGATGAGCTCGGCATTGCCGGCGGCCTCCTCGCCGCCCGGCAAATGCTTGCCGTCCTCCAGGCCGATGCGGCTATCGAGGCCACGCATCAGCGCGTCGCGATAGACCGGCCAGACGGTGGCGTCATAGCCGTGCTGCAGCACCGGCAGGTCGAGGCTGGCGCGAGCGAGCACGGTGCGGATGGCGGCGGCGGCGGCGAGGCCCTCGGCCTCGTCCTGCTCGTTGATCTCGACGAGTATGCGCAGGCATTTCGGCGCCGTGTCGAGCTTCACGAAACGCTCGGCGTCGGCGACCGACCACAGGCCGGCCTCGACGCCGATGTCCTGTCCGAGCGCCAGCGCGATCATTTCCGGCGCGTCGTCCTCGCTGAGATTGACCGAGACGTAGTCGGGCCGCTCCGTCCACGCGGCGACGGCGTCGAGCCGCCCGCGCCCGCCGGGCGCGATGCCGGCATGGGTCGACAGGCCGACCGGCACGCCGGGCACCCGCTTGCGAATGGCGATGAGCGCCGCAGCGACATGGGCGGGATCCAGCGTCTCGGCGCCGCTGCCGTCGCGTGGATGGACATGCAGTTCGCCGGCACCCGCCGCCACCGTCGCCTCCGCCTGGAAGGCGAGTTCGGCGGGAGAGAGCGGCGTCTCGGCGTGAAAGCCCTTGTCGCGCGAACCGTTGAGGCAAGCCTGGAGCATGATGGGTTTCCTTGTCGCGTGAGGATTGCTCTCCTTCAACCCGCCTGGAAGCCCATTCGTTTCAATCGGGAGACGGTTCTCTCCAGCGCCTGAAGGAATTCGGAGCGGTCGCGCGGCGAGAAGGGGCGGGGGCCGCCGGTGATTTCGCCGACCTCGCGCAACTCCTGCATGAGGTTGCGGGTGGCGAGCTGCAGGCCGATGGACGAGGCGGTGAATGCCTTGCCGTTCGGCGCCAGCGCCTCGGCACCCTTGGCGACGGACCGCGCGGCCAGCGGCACGTCGGCGGTGATCACGACGTCGCCCGGCTCCACCCGTTCGGCGATCCAGTCATCGGCGACATCGAGGCCGGCCGGCACGATCACCCGCTCGATCCAGTCCTCGCGCGGCACCGCGATGAAGCTGTTGGAGACGACGAACACTTTCAGCCGGTGCCGCTCGGCGACCCGGTAGGTTTCCGCCTTCACCGGGCAGGCATCGGCATCGACATAGATGAGGATGGGCTTGGCCAAGGTATTCCGCAGTGATCGTGAGGAGGGCTCAAGAAAGAAGGGCTGCCCTTGCGAGCAGCCCTTCCCATGTCAGACCGCGGTCCGGCCCGGTAGCCGCCTCAAGGGCGGCGCGAAGTGTCGCTTCACGCGGCACGGACCTCGCAAGAGGCAAGTGTCCAGGTCACGGAAACCGACGACCGCGGATCAAGACGATCAGACACTGGATCACCTCCTTTCAATTGTTGACGACCATTGGAGCTTAGCGTGATTCGCGCCTTCGTCATCCTCCCCCGTGCGACGACCGTTCACTTCCGGTTACGGTGTGACATGTTTGGTGCGCGACGCGCGACGCGGGAGGTGACCGATGCGCAAGTCAGTCGGCAAGTCAGTCGGATGGATGATGGCGCTGATGCTGATGGCGGTTCCCGCCTTCGGGCAGCAGGCGTCGGATACGCAGGTGCCGGAAGCTCCCAGCGCCGTCGCGGCCGCTTCGAAATCGGCGACGTCCGGGCACTGGATGGTGGCGACCGCCAATCCGCTCGCCACCCGCGCCGGCGCCGCGACGCTGCGCGCCGGCGGCAACGCCATCGACGCGCTGGTGGCGGTGCAACTGGTGCTCGGCCTCGTCGAGCCGCAATCCTCCGGCCTCGGCGGCGGGGCGTTCCTGGTCTATTGGGACGCGGCGGCCGGCAAGCTCACCACCTTCGACGGGCGGGAAACCGCGCCGAGGGCGGCGACGCCGACGCTGTTCCAGGACGAGAAGGGCGAGCCGCTGAAATTCATGGCCGCGGTGGTCGGCGGGCGTTCGGTCGGCACGCCGGGCACGCCGCGGCTGCTGGATTTCGTGCACCGGCGCTACGGGCATCTCGCCTGGAGCCATCTGTTCCGTCCGGCGGTCCGGCTCGCCGAGGACGGCTTCCCGGTCTCGCCGCGCCTGTCGCAGCTGATCGCCGAGGACGCCGAGACGCTGAAGGCGAACCCGGTCACCGCGGCCTATTTCTTCGACGACGCGGGCGCGCCGGTGGCCGTCGGCACGACGCTGAAGAACCCGGCCTATGGCGACACGCTGCGCCAGCTCGCCCGCCATGGCTCCCCTGCCTTCTATCGCGGCCCGATCGCCCGCGACATCGTGCGCACCGTGCGGGGGGCCGGCAATCCGGGCGTGCTGTCGCTGGAGGACCTGCGCGCCTATCGCGTGAAGGAGCGCGCGGCCGTCTGCGCCGCCTATCGCGGGCTCGACGTGTGCGGCATGGGGCCGCCGAGCTCCGGTGCGCTGACGCTGGGCCAGATCCTCGGGCTGCTGGAGCCCTATGACCTTAAGGGACTGGGCCCGCAATCGCCGGAGGCGTGGCGGCTGATCGCCGATGCCTCGCGCCTCGCCTTCGCCGATCGCGACCGCTACATGGCGGATCAGGATTTCGTGCCGATGCCGACCAAGGGGCTGCTGGACCCGGAATATTTGAAGGCGCGGGCGGCCTTGCTCAGGGGCGACGATGCGCTGCCCGAGGTGGCGCCCGGCACGCCGACCTGGGACCACGCCATGCTGGCGCCGAAGCGGGCCGACGACGAGGCGATCGAACTGCCCTCGACCACGCAGGTCACCATCGTCGACGAGGAGGGCAACGTCGCTTCCATGACCTCGACCATCGAGGCCGGCTTCGGCTCGCGGCTGATGGTGCGCGGCTTCCTGCTCAACAACGAGCTGACCGATTTCTCCTTCCGCTCGCAGCGCGACGGCGTGCCGATCGCCAATCGCGTCGAGCCGGGCAAGCGCCCGCGCTCCTCCATGGCACCGACCATCGTTCTGAAGGACGGCAAGCCGATGCTGGCGCTGGGCTCGCCGGGCGGCAGCCAGATCATCGGCTATGTCGCCAAGACGCTGATCGCCCATCTCGACTGGGGCATGGCCCTGCCGGAGGCGATCGCGGCGCCCAACGTGCTGGCACGTTTCGATACGGTCGAGATCGAGCAGGGGACATCGGCCGAAGCATTGGAGCCGAAGCTGACCGCGCTCGGCTTCAAGGTGAAGAAGGCACCGATGACCTCGGGCGTGCAGGCGGTGGCGATCGGCCCGGACGGGTTGACCGGCGCCGCCGACCCGCGCCGGGAGGGAGCGGTCGTCGGTGAGTAGCCGACCGCCGATTCAGTGGCTGATCATCCAGGGCCGCGCCGAGGGGAAGCTCTTGACGCCGGCCGGGGCGGTCGCGGTCTTGCTCTTCCGGCTCTTCATGCCGGCCGAGCAGCAGGAGCATCCCGAGCCGTGCCTCTGCTTCGCCGCGAACTCGCCATTGGTGAGCGGCGCGTTGGCGGCTCGCTCGTTGGTGGCGTGGGCGACAAGGCTGTCGCGCGACATGCCGGAGAAATGCGGCGCGGTCAGCATCACCCGCGGCGCGGCGATGCCGCAATCCGGGCAGGGCTGCGGGTCGCGATATTCGCTCATCGGCCGGACGGCGGTGAAGTCGCCGCAGGCGTCGCACATATATTCATAGACGGGCATCGGCGGGTTCCTTGGGCACCTTGAACGGTTGCTTGGGCGTTTCCTCGATCAGGTGGCGGGACGGCCTTTCGACCGCCCCGCCTGCCGGACTAAGCGGGGGGTCAAAGGTCCGGCGAAAGCGGCATGTCGACGGTGCCGTCGATGAACTTCGTAGGCCCGGCGGCGGTCGGGTTGATGTCGAAATCGAAGATCTCGGTCGGCAGCCACAGCGTGGCGCAGGCATTCGGGATGTCGACGACGCCGGAGATGTGACCCTGCACCGGCGCGGTGCCGAGGATCGAATAGGCCTGCGCGCCCGAATAGCCGAATTTCTTCAGATATTCTATGGCGTTGAGGCAGGCCTGCCGGTAGGCGACATTGACGTCGAGATAGTGCTGCTGGCCGTGCTCGTCGACCGAGATGCCCTCGAAGATGAGATAGTCCTTGTAATTCGGGGTCATGGGCGAGGGCTTGAAGATCGGCGTCTTGATGCCGTACTTGGCCATGCCGCCCTTCAGCACGTCGACCTTGAGATGCACCCAGCCGGCCATTTCGATGGCGCCGCAGAAGGTGATCTCGCCGTCGCCCTGGCTGAAATGCAGGTCGCCCATCGACAGGCCGCCGCCGTCGACATAGACCGGGAAGTAGATCTTCGAGCCGCGCGACAGGTCCTTGATGTCGCAATTGCCGCCATGCTCGCGCGGCGGGACGGTGCGCGCGCCCTCGGCCGCCGCCTTCGCCTTGGCGTCGCCGGTGAGCTGGCCCATATGGGCGGTCGCCGCGAAGGGCGGGTTGGCCAGCGGCGGCACGCGGGTCGGGTTGGTGGCGATGAAGCCGACCTCGCGCTCGTTCCAGGTGGCGAGCAGCTTCGGGTCCGGCAGGCAGCCGATCAGGCCGGGATGGATGAGGCCGGCGAAGTTCACGCCCGGGATGTGGCGCGAGTTCGTGTACATGCCCTTGAAGTCCCAGATCGACTTCTGGGCCAGCGGGAAGTGGTCGGTCAGGAAGCCGCCGCCGTTCTTCTTGGAGAAGAAGCCGTTGAAGCCCCATTCATTGCCGGGGATGGCGCCGATGTCGAGCAGGTCGACCACCAGGAGATCGCCGGGCTCGGCGCCCTTGACGCCGATGGGGCCGGACAGGAAGTGGACGATCGACAGGTCGATGTCGCGCACGTCGTCGGCGCTGTCATTGTTCTTGATGAAGCCGCCGGTCCAGTCATAGGTCTCGACGATAAAGTCGTCGCCCGGCTTCACCCAGGCCACCATCGGAATGTCCGGGTGCCAGCGGTTGTGAACCATGTCGTTGTCATAGGCTGACTGCGACAGATCTATCTTGATCAGCGTATCGGGCATGCTTTTTCTCCGTTCCCCTTGGGCCGAACTACACGGACAGGAAGCGCGCGACCTTCGCCTCGTCGACGTCGGCGCGCAGATCTTCGTGGACGATTTCACCGTTTTCGATCACCAGCACCCGGTCGGCGATGTCGAGCGCGAAGGACAGGACCTGCTCGGACACCACGATCGACAGGCCGCGCTGGTCGCGGATGCGCTTCAGCGTGCGCGCCATCTCGCGGATGATGGAGGGCTGGATGCCTTCCGTCGGCTCGTCGAGCAGCAGCACCTTGGGCTGGGTGGCGAGCGCGCGGGCGATGGCGAGCTGCTGCTGCTGGCCGCCGGAGAGGTTGCCGCCACGCCGGCCCTTCATCTCCAGCAGCACCGGGAACAGCTCGTAGAGGTCCGGCGGCACGGCGATCTTGCCGCGCGGGATGAGGCCGGTCTCGATATTCTCCTGCACCGTCATGGTGGAGAAGATCATGCGGCCCTGCGGCACATAGGCGATGCCGTTGGCAACCCGCTCATAGCTCTTGAGCCGGGTGATGTCGGTCGGGCCGATGGAGACCGAGCCGCTCCTGGTCGGCACGATGCCCATGAGCGATTTCATGAGCGTGGTCTTGCCCATGCCGTTGCGGCCCATGATGGCGACGATCTCGTTCGGCGCGACCTTGACGTCGATGCCGTGGAGGACCTCGCTCTGGCCGTAGGAGACGACGAGTTTGGACACGTCCAGCATGAAGCGCTCCCTCAATGGCCGAGATAGACTTCGATGACCTTGGGGTCCGCCTGGACCTTGGCCATGGAGCCTTCCGACAGGATCTTGCCCTGGTGCAGCACGGTGACCTTGTGGGCGATGTCCTCGACGAATTTCATGTCGTGCTCGATCACGATCACCGAGCGATCCTTGATGATGCGGTTGAGCAATTCGGCGGTCTTCTTGCGCTCGGATACGCTCATGCCGGCGACCGGCTCGTCGAGCATCAGCAGCTCGGGGTCCTGGATGAGCAGCATGCCGATCTCCAGCCACTGCTTCTGGCCGTGGGAGAGGAATTCGGCGCGCTGGTCGAGCTGGTCGGCGAGGAAGATGGTCTCGGCGACCTCCTGCACCCGGCTCTTCACCGCGGCGTCGCGCCGGAAGGTGAGGGCGCCCAACACCGAGCGCCCCTTGGGATAGGAGATTTCCAGGTTCTCGAAGACGGTGAGGTCCTCGTAGATCGAGGGATTCTGGAACTTGCGCCCGACGCCGGCGCGCACGATCTCGTGCTCCTTCAGCGTGGTCAGCTCGCGCTCCTTGAAGCGGATCGAGCCGGCGGTCGCCTTGGTGCGGCCGCAGATGAGGTCGAGCACGGTGGTCTTGCCGGCGCCGTTGGGGCCGATGATGACGCGGATCTCGTTCTCGTCGACATAGAAGGACAGGTCGTCGACCGCCTTGAAGCCGTCGAAGGAGACGGTCAGTCCCTCGACCGCCAGCACGAAGTCCGGGTTCATCGTGTCGCTGATCACTTGCGCGTTCATGGGAGGCGTCCTCACTCGGCGGCGACGGGAGCGGCATCGGGGCTTTTCGGCCTGGAGCCGAAGAGCGGGCCGAGGCGCGGGGCGACATAGGACTGCCAGAGGCCGGCAAGGCCGTTGGGGAACAGCAGCACCACGGCGATGAACAGGCCGCCGAGACCGAACAGCCAGAGTTCCGGGAAGCTCTCCGAGAACGAGGTCTTCGCCCAGTTCACCAGCAGCGTGCCGTAGATGGCGCCGAGGATGGACAGGCGCCCGCCGACCGCCGTGTAGATCACCATCTCGATCGACGGCACGATGCCGACGAAGGAGGGGGACATGAAGCCGACCTGCAGCGTGAACATCGCGCCGCCGATGGCCGACAGCGAGGCGGCGAGGCAGAACACGAACACCTTGAAATTCGCCACGTCATAGCCGGAGAACCGCACCCGGTCCTCCTTGTCGCGCATGGCGACCAGGATGCGGCCGAGTTTCGAGGACTTCACGAAATACGCGATGAGGATGCAGGCGAGCAGCAGGCCGACGCAGACGAAATAGAGGATGTTCTTGGCGCTGTCGGTGCGGATGTCCCAGCCGTGCAGGGTTCGCAGGTCGGTGATGCCGTTGATGCCGCCCGTATAGCCCTGCTGACCGACGATGAGGATGGTGAGGATCGCGGCCAGCGCCTGGGTGATGATGGCGAAGTAGACGCCGCCGACGCGCCGCTTGAACATGGCGAAGCCGACGATGAAGGCGAACAGCGCCGGCACCAGGATGACCGCCAGCAGGGTCAGCCCGAGATTGTTGAAGGGCTGCCACATCAGCGGGAGTTCGGTGATCTGGTTCCAATCCATGAAATCCGGGATGCCGGGCGTGGACTGGATCTTGGTGTTCTCGACGCTGGAGGCCTCCAGCTTGAGATACATCGCCATGCAGTAGCCGCCGAGGCCGAAGAACACGCCCTGGCCCAGCGACAGAATGCCGGCATAGCCCCAGCACAGCACCAGGCCGAGCGCGACGAAGGCGTAGGTGAGGTATTTGCCGACGAATTGCAGCCGGAAGCTGTCGAGGGTCAGCGGCAGCACCACCACCAGCAGCACGATGAGGAGGGCAACGCCGATCATGTCTTTCGGCGCGAGGAAGAAGGTACGGCCCGATTTCGTCATGTTCGCCTCCTCAACGCCGGACCTTGATGACGAACAGCCCCTGGGGCCGCAGCATCAGGATGATGACCACGCCGAGCAATGTGAGAACCTTGGCCATCGAACCGGAGAGGAAGAACTCCATGGTCGACTGGGCCTGGGAGATGGTGAAGGCCGACGCGATGGTGCCGAGCAGGCTCTGCGCGCCGCCGAAGACGACGACCAGAAAGGTGTCGACGATGTAGAGCTGGCCGGAGGTCGGACCGGTGGAGCCGATCATGGTGAAGGCCGAGCCGGCGACACCCGCGATGCCGCAGCCGAGGCCGAACGTGTAGCGATCCACCTTCTCGGTGTTGATGCCGACGGCGCCGGCCATGACGCGGTTCTGCACCACGGCACGCACCTGCTTGCCCCATCTCGACTTGTACATCAGCAGCGCGACCGCGATGGTGATCGCGATGGTCAGGCCCATGACGAACAGGCCGTTGATCTGCACCTCGACGACATCCGTCACCGGGAGCGAGCCCATCATCCAGCTCGGCAGCTCGACGCCGACCTCGCGCGGGCCGAACACCGAGCGATAGAACTGCTGAAGGATGAGGCTGAGTCCCCAGGTCGCCAGCAGCGTATCCAGCGGGCGCTTGTACAGATGCCGGATCATCAGCCATTCGACCGCCATGCCGAGGGCCCCGGAGGCGACGAAGGCCAGCGCCATCGCCACGAAGAAATAGCCGGCGAACAGGCCGGGCAGGAAATTCAGGAAGAACTGCGAGGTGAAGTAGGTGACGTAGGCGCCGAGGATCATGAATTCGCCGTGCGCCATGTTGATGACGCCCATCTGGCCGAAAATGATCGCCAGTCCCAGCGCCATCAGCAGGAAGACGGAGAACAATATCAGGCCGGCAAAGCCCTGCATCAGGAAGATGGAGCTGAGTTCGGCCAGCGAATAGTCAGAAAACATCACGAATCCCCCGGCATGTGCGCTGCGACGCGATCCCCGATCGAACGGAAGTTGCCCGGAGAGGACGCGTTGGCCCTCTCCGGGTGGCCGTCCTGCCGATCACTGGTAGCCCTTGGGGAAGGGATCCGGCTCGATGAGCTCGGGCGTCTCGTAGACCACCTTGAACTGGCCATCGAGCTGGGCCTGGCCGACGCGGGCCTTCGACCACAGATGGTGGTTCGGATGGATCTTGACGTAGCCTTCCGGCGCCTTGGTGAACTCGATGCCGGCCGAGGCGGCGGCAATCTTGTCGACGTCGAAGGAGCCGGCCTTCTCGACCGTCATCTTCCACAGCCACGGGCCGAGATAGGCGGCCTGCGTCACGTCGCCGATCACGGTCTTCTCGCCCCACATCTTCTTGAAGGCGGCGACGAATTCCTTGTTGTTCGGATTGTCGAGCGACTGGAAGTACTTCATGCAGGCATAGGCGCCGGCGATGTTCTCGCCGCCGATGCCGTCGATTTCGTCCTCGGTCACCGAGATGGTCAGCATGGTCTGCTTGCTGAGGTCGATGCCGGCCGCCTTGAGCTGCTTGTAGAAGGCGACGTTGGAGCCGCCGACGACCGCGGCATAGATCACGTCCGGCTTGGTCAGCTTGATCTTGTTGATCACCGAGTTGAACTGGGTGTGACCGAGCGGGAAATACTCTTCGCCGGAAACCTTGCCGCCGAGATGCCCTTCGATATGCTTGCGGGCGATCTTCATCGAGGTGCGCGGCCAGATATAGTCCGAGCCGATGAGGTAGAAGCTCTTGCCGTTCTTGGTCTTGGAGACCCAGTCGAGGCCGGCGAGGATCTGCTGGGTGGCTTCCTGGCCGGTATAGATGACGTTCTTCGACTGCTCGAGGCCTTCATAGAAGGTCGGGTAATAGAGCATGCCGTTATACTGCTCGACGACCGGGAGCACCGCCTTGCGCGAGGCCGAGGTCCAGCAGCCCATGATGGCCGCGACCTTGTCGTTCACCAGCAGCTTCTTGGCCTTTTCGGCGAAGGTCGGCCAGTCGGAGGCGCCGTCCTCCTGGATGAACTTGATCTTGCGGCCGAGCACGCCGCCCGTGGCGTTGATCTGCTCGATGGCGAGCTTCTCGGCCTGCACCGAGCCGGTTTCCGAGATCGCCATGGTGCCGGTCACAGAGTGCAGGATGCCGACGGTGACTTCCGTGTCGGTAACGGCGAGGCCTGTCGTGTTGATGGCGGATGTCGCCGGCGCCTGGGCGAAGGCGCTCGAAGAAAACAGGGCGGTCGATGAAAGCAGAGGTGCCGCCGGAAGGACGGCAAGACCTTTGAGAAGTTTGCGGCGCGTCGACGAAAAATCATTCGAATCGTCGTTGTACGAAGGCATACGATCCCCTCCACGGGTTTGACGTGGTCTCAACAAGCTTGTCGATGTGCTTGTGTTGGTGTGATCGTGGTGGCCGATGCCGCGCCGCAGCAATACGTCGATTGACGTATAGGGGTTTCGCGCCATACGCCTCACCATGTCTGCGAGCTTGGCGGAATAGGTTCTGTCAATCGTGCTATTTATTTTTACGCGCGCGCGTGAGGCATGGCGCGGCCTATACTTTTTGTTTGATCGGAGAGGAGCCAGGTTTCCGGCCATCTAGACGGCGCTTCATTGTCGATGGCGGTGCGAGTTCATGGCCGGAGTTGGCGCTGTACAATCCTGGCGTGCGTGGTGCGGTTTTTGCTGGCGTATGACCGGCCCGGAACGAGGCTGGCAGCAGAACAGGCGTGGGAGGCAGGCGGAGGGGATGTCGGGCGGCAGGGTGGCGAGGCAGGAATCCATGGCGGCCGAGCAGAAGATCGTGCGCGTGCGACGCCGCTACAACCAGTGGGTCGTCAACGAAACGCTCGAGGACTACGCGCTGCGCTTCACCGCCAAGAGCGCGCGGCGCTGGTCGGCGTTGCGGGTCGCCAACACCGCGCTCGGGGCGGTATCCTTCCTGGCGCTGGAGGCGATCGGCGGCGCGGTGACGCTGACCTACGGATTCCACAACGCCGTCGCGGCCATCCTCGTCGTCTGCGTGCTGATCTTCGCCGCCGGCCTGCCCATCAGCTACTACGCCGCCAAATTCGGCGTCGACATCGACCTGCTGACCCGCGGTGCCGGCTTCGGCTATATCGGCTCGACCGTTACCTCGCTGATCTACGCCTCCTTCACCTACCTGTTCTTCGCCATCGAGGCGGCGATCATGGCGCTGGCGCTGGAGATGTGCTTCGGCGTGCCGCTGATGGTGGGCTATTTCATCAGCGCCCTGGTCGTCATTCCCCTGGTGACGCATGGCATCACCTTCATCAGCCGTTTCCAGCTCTGGACGCAGCCGATCTGGCTGGCGCTGAACCTGATCCCCTTCGTTTTCATCTTCTTCAATCACGGCGCCTCGTTTGCCGCATGGACCGGCTACACCGGTCGTCTGGGCGCGTCGGACGGCTCGTTCGACATCCTGCAATTCGGCGCCGCCGCGACCGTCATCTTCGCGCTGGTGGCGCAGATCGGCGAGCAGGTGGATTTCCTGCGCTTTCTGCCGCGGCGGGCGCCGGGCCGCAGCGAGGCGATGCGCAACGCGGTTTGGTGGTTTGCGCTGCTCTCGGCCGGGCCGGGATGGATCGTTCCGGGCGGGTTGAAGATGCTCGCCGGCTCGTTCCTCGCCTATTTCGCGCTGACGCACGGCGTGCCGTTCATCCATGCCGCCGAGCCGACCCAGATGTATCGGGTGGCGTTCGAAACCGTGTTCTCGCCGCCGGTCGCCTTGGCCTTCACCGGCGTCTTCGTCATTCTCGCGCAGCTCAAGATCAATGTGACGAACTCGTATGCCGGTTCGATCGCCTGGTCGAACTTCTTCTCGCGCCTGACGCACAGCCATCCGGGACGGGTGGTGTGGCTGGTGTTCAACGTGACCATCGCGCTGATGCTGATGGCGCTCGGCATCTACAAGGCGCTGGAACAGATTCTCGGTCTCTACGCCATCGTGGCGGTGGCCTGGGTCGCGGCGCTGGTGGCCGATCTCGTGGTCAACAAGCCGATGGGCTGGAGCCCGCCCGGCATCGAGTTCAAGCGGGCGCATCTCTACGACATCAACCCGGTCGGCGTTCTCGCGCTCATTGCCGGGACCGGTGTCGCGGTGCTGGCCTTTGCCGGGCTTTTCGGTCCGGCGCTGCAGGCCTTCGCCCCTTTCGTGGCGCTGGTGGTCTCGTTCGGAACCGCCTGCGGCGTCGCCTGGGGCACCGGGGGGCGCTACTATCTCGCCCGTCGCGCCTCCAAGAAATGGGAGGGGCGGGCGGCGCTCAAATGCTGCATCTGCGAGCACAAGTTCGAGCCGGAGGACATGGCGCATTGCCCGGTCTATGCCGGGCCGATCTGTTCGCTGTGCTGCTCGCTCGACGCCCGCTGCCATGACCGCTGCAAGGAAGAGGCGCGGTTTCCCGACCAGATCCTCGCGGTGCTGCGCGCGACGCTGCCGGTATGGGCGGTGGCGCAGATCAATTCGCGGCTCGGCCATTATATCGGCGTGCTGGCGCTGCTCGCCTCCGTCATCGGCGCCATTCTCGGCGTGATCTATTTCCAGGCGGCGTTGTCGCCGCCGGCCGAGCACGAGGCGATCGGCGGCATCCTGTTCACGCTGTATTTCATCCTGCTGATCATTGCCGGCGTCGCCGCCTGGCTGTTCGTGCTGGCGCAGGAGAGCCGGCGCGTCGCACAGGAGGAGAGCAGCCGCCAGACCGCGCTGCTGATGCGCGAGATCGAGGCGCACAAGCGCACCGACGCCAAGCTGCAGAAGGCCAAGGAAGTCGCCGAGGCCGCCAATCTCGCCAAGAGTCGCTACGTCGTCGGCATCAGCCACGAGCTGCGCACGCCGCTCAACGCCATTCTCGGCTACGCGCAGCTTCTGGAGCGCGATACCGCCATTCCCACGCACCGACGCGATGCCATCCGGGTGGTGCGGCGCTCGGCGGAGCATCTGTCGGGATTGATCGACGGCCTGCTCGACATTTCAAAGATCGAGGCCGGGCGGCTGCATCTGACCCGCGACGAGGTGCGCATCGGCGAGTTCCTCGATCAGCTGGTCGACATGTTCCGCCTGCAGGCCACCGCCAAGGGCATCGACTTCGTCTATGTCCGGGCGGAACGGTTGCCGGCGGTGGTCTATACCGACGAGAAGCGGCTGCGGCAGATCCTCATCAACCTGTTGTCCAACGCCATCAAATTCACCCATGCCGGGCGGGTTGCGCTCCGCATTTCCTACCGCAACCAGGTCGCCGAGTTCGAGGTGGAGGATACCGGCATCGGCATCCCCAAGACCGATCACAAGCGCATCTTCGAGCCTTTCGAGCGTGGGGAGCGGGCCGGCACCTATTCGACCAGCGGCATCGGCCTCGGCCTGACCATCACCAAGCTGCTGACCGAGATCATGGGCGGCGAGATCTCGCTGGTCTCGACGCCGGGCAGCGGTAGCACCTTCCGCGTCAAGATGATGCTGTCGGAGGTGGCGCGGCCGACCCGCAACGCCTCGATTCCACACCGGCGCATCTCCGGCTATGTCGGCCGGCGCCGCACCGTGCTGGTCGCCGACGACGATGCGGCGCATCGCGACCTCATGCATGAGGTGCTGGTGCCGCTCGGCTTCACCGTCGTTGCCGCGGCCGACGGGGTGGCGGCGCTGGAAATGGTGCGGCAATGGGACCCGGACCTCCTGCTGCTCGACATCGCCATGCCGGGCCTCAACGGCTGGGAGGTGGCGCGCCAGCTTCGGGACGAGGGCTTCCTGCGGCTGCGGATCCTGATGATCTCCGCCAATGCCGGCGAGATCATCAGCGAGAGCCTCGATGACCGGCACCATGACGACCAGATGGCCAAGCCGGTGCAGCTCGGCGCCCTGCTGGACAAGCTGGAGAAACTGCTCGATCTCGACTGGACGGGCGAGGGGCAGCCGCCGGTAGCGGTTCCGGCCGCGCCGCCGGTGCTGCGTCCGCCGGCGAACGTGCATATCGAGGACCTGATGAAGCTGGGCGAGATCGGCTATGTGCGCGGCATTCAGGCCAAGCTCGCCGAGATCGAGACCGTCTCGCCGGACCATGGTGCGTTCGTCTCGCACATGCGGGACCTGATGGAAACGTTCGACCTCAAGCAATATATGGCCGTCCTGGAGGCGTTGCGCACCAATGATGCATAGCGTGGAGCGCCGCGACATCGTCCTGGTGGTGGACGATTCGCCCGAGACCCTCAGCCTTCTCACCGATGCGCTGGAAGCCGCCGGCGCCACCGTGCTGGTGGCCGTCGAGGGCGCCAACGCCTTGGCGCTGGTCGAGCGCATCACGCCCGACGTCATCCTGATGGACGCGGTGATGCCGGGGATGGACGGCTTCGAGACCTGCCGGCGGTTGAAGAGCAACAAGTCCATCGCCCATGTGCCGGTGATCTTCATGACCGGACTGTCGGAAACCGAGCAGATCGTGAAGGGACTGGAGGTCGGCGGCGTCGACTATGTCACCAAGCCGATCTCGCCCTATGAGCTGATCGCCCGCATCAAGGTGCATCTCGCCAATGCCCGGCAGACCCATAGCGCGCGGGCGGCGCTCGATGCCTCGGGCCGCTTCCTCATGTCGTCCACCGCCGAGGGCCGGGTGCTGTGGAGCACCCCTCAGGCGACGTCGCTGCTGACGGCCATCACCGTCTCGCCGCCGGGCGATGCCTTCCTGCTGCCGGAGGCGGTGCGCCGCTGGCTCGCCGGCCGTCGCGGCGACGGCGCGCCGGGTGTGGAGCGAGAGGCGATCGAACTGCCGATCGAGGGATCGACGCGGCGGCTCCGCCTTTCCTATGTCGGGCAGATCGGCCCGGACGAGCTGCTGCTGCGCATCGTCGAGGACGAAGGCCTCGCTCCCCAGCAGGTGCTCAAGGCCAGGCTGAACCTGACGCTTCGCGAAGCGGAGGTATTGATGTGGCTGGCGCGCGGCAAGGCCAATCGCGATATCGGCGAGATTCTCGGCCTGTCGCCGCGCACGGTGAACAAGCACCTGGAGCAGATCTATTCGAAGATCGGCGTCGAGAATCGCGCCGCCGCGACCGCGCTGGCCGTGACGACGCTCACGCCGCGATAGCGGTGCACCGTGTCGGTGTGCCGTGCCGGTGCGCCTTCGGGCGTCCGGCGTTTTCTCGCCCGAGATAATCAGGTATGAGCCTGCGCCGGATCACCCGATGAGGCCGGCATCGCCCTGGTTTGGCGCGTCAAAACGTCGCGACTGGGATGTATTTCGATTTTAGAATATAATTTACTTGAAAATACAACGAATTTATCCGCCATAATCGCCCCGTCAATCAAGCTGGAAGAATCCCGCGCCGACGGGGGGACGAGATGAAGCAGGGACTGGGGCTTTGGGGTTGTGCATCGCTGCTTTGCGCCGCGGTGCAGGGGCCGGTGGTCGCCGCTCCCATGCAGCAGGGGGCGATGGCCGAGACGGCCGAGCGCCTGTGCGTCGTCGAGATCACCTCGCCGAGCAGCGAAAGCATCCGCATCCAGAATCTCTGCCGTAACCCGGTCGCGGTACGGATCAGCTGGGGCGACGGGCGGTTGTTCGATTATTGCCTGAACAGCAGCGGCGACGTGCGCTCGGTGGCGAAGCGGACGACGTCCTACAAGCTGACCCGCGAGCAGGCGATCCTGCTCTGCCAATAGGTCGCGGCGCCCGCTGACGTGCGCGCTCCATGAACGTATACGCGCCTCGGCCGCAAGCCGGGGCGTTTTGCTGTCGAACTGACCGCCGGGGAGATCGCGCGTCGCCTTGGACGTGATCCGCAGCGCCTTCGCGGCTAGACGGCCGGACCGCGGCCGAGCGGCGCGAGGTGGTCCAGATCGGCGTCGGTGAAGAGCCGCGAGCGGGTGAGGAAGCGCACGCCACGCCCGTTCTCTAAGCTGAACATGCCGCCGCGCCCCGGCACCACGTCGATGATCAATTGCGTGTGCTGCCAATAGTCGAATTGCGACGAGCTCATGTAGAAGGGCGCCCCGCCGATCTCGCCCATGCGGACGTCGTCGTCGCCGACGATATAGTCGCCCTGCGGGTAGCACATCGGCGAGGAGCCGTCGCAGCAGCCGCCGGACTGGTGGAACAGCACCGGGCCGTATTCCGCGCGAAGTTCCTCGATCAGATTCAGGGCGTCCGTCGTCGCCCGCACGCGCGGCACCGTCTCGGCGTCAACGATCATGTCCTGCGTCATCGTCGTTCTCCCGAGAATGGTGCTGCCGTCCCGATCGCCCCGGCGCGCGGCCGGGGCGAGGGATATGCGACCGTATCAGAAGAAGCCGAGCTTCTTCGGGCTGTAGCTGACCAGCAGGTTCTTGGTCTGCTGATAGTGGTCGAGCATCATCTTGTGGTTCTCGCGCCCGATGCCGGACTGCTTGTAGCCGCCGAACGCCGCATGCGCGGGATAGGCGTGGTAGCAGTTGGTCCACACGCGGCCGGCCTGGATGGCGCGGCCGAAGCGATAGGCGCGGTTGCCGTCGCGGGTCCACACGCCGGCGCCGAGGCCATAGAGCGTGTCGTTGGCGATGGAGAGCGCCTCGTCCTCATCCTTGAAGGTGGTCACGGACACGACCGGCCCGAAGATCTCCTCCTGGAAGATGCGCATCTTGTTGTGGCCCTTGAACACCGTGGGCTTCACATAGTAGCCGCCGGCAAGGTCGCCGGACAGGTTGTTGCGCTCGCCGCCGGTAAGCACCTGCGCGCCTTCCTGCTTGCCGATGTCGATATAGGACAGGATCTTCTCCAGCTGCTCGGAGGAGGCCTGCGCGCCGATCATCGTCGCGGGATCGAGCGGCGAGCCCTGCACGATGGCCTCGACGCGCTTCAGCGCCTTCTCCATGAAGCGGTCATAGACCTTCTCCTGGATCAGAGCGCGGCTGGGGCAGGTGCAGACCTCGCCCTGGTTGAGCGCGAACATCACGAAGCCCTCGACCGCCTTGTCGAAGAAGTCGTCGTCCTCGGCCGTCACGTCGCTGAAGAAGATGTTGGGCGACTTGCCGCCGAGCTCGAGCGTCACCGGAATGAGGTTCTGGCTGGCATACTGCATGATCAGCCGGCCCGTCGTCGTCTCGCCGGTGAAGGCGATCTTGGCGATGCGCGGCGAGGAGGCCAGCGGCTTGCCGGCCTCGAGGCCGAAGCCGTTGACGATGTTGAGGACGCCCGGCGGCAGCAGGTCGCCGATCAGCTCGACCAGCACGAGGATGCTCGCCGGGGTCTGCTCGGCGGGCTTCAGCACCACGCAATTTCCGGCCGCCAGTGCGGGAGCGAGCTTCCACACCGCCATCAGGATCGGGAAGTTCCACGGGATGATCTGGCCGACCACGCCCAGCGGCTCATGGAAATGATAGGCCACGGTGTCATGATCGATCTCGGAGAGGCCGCCTTCCTGCGCCCGCACGGCGCCGGCGAAATAGCGGAAATGATCGATGGCGAGCGGCATGTCGGCGGCCGTCGTCTCGCGGATCGGCTTGCCGTTGTCCCAGGTCTCGGCGAGCGCCAGGAGATCGAGGTTGTCCTCCATCCGGTCGGCGATCTTGTTGAGGATGATCGCACGCTCGGCGGCGCTGGTCTTGCCCCAGGCGTCCTTGGCCTTGTGGGCGGCGTCGAGCGCCTTTTCGATGTCGTCCTTATCGGAACGCGGTATCTCGCAGATCTTGCCGCCGGTGACCGGCGAGGTGTTGTCGAAGTAGCGGCCATTGACCGGCTCGACGAACTGCCCGCCGATATAATTGCCGTAGCGCGCCTTGAACGGCGACTGCTTGGTGATGGCGATTTCCGGTTTATTCATTTTGGGTCCTCCCATGTTGGTGGACCCCAAGACTGCACCGCACGTGCCAGAGCTCTGTGGCGACGCACAAAATCGTTGACGCAGCACGGCAAAATATTGAAACGATTGGTGAAAGAATTCAGCTCACATTCGTTTCAAAAGAAAGGGTGTGGACCTTGCGCCGGAACTTTGCCACAACTGTCGTGCAAAACAACAAGAACTAGAACAGGTGTTGCACAATGCAACACTCCGGGAGGAGCGCATGCGAACCGACACGATGTCGAGGGCGGTTTCGGCCGCCCGCAGGCAGTTCTTCGACCAGGGACGGCCGCCGCAATCGCTGGTCGCCGAGCCGATCCTGCGGTCCTGGCGTCGCTGCGCCGACCGCGGCCTGGACAATCATTCCCTGCCCTCCCTGGTTCCGCTGACGGCGCCCGAGCTGCGCGAAGCGAGCGAGCGCAACGAGCGGCTGCGGCGGCTCAGCCGGCCGGAGATCGAGAGCCTCTATGCCGAGGCGATGCAGACCGGCTGCGTGGTTATCCTGACCGATGCGTCGGGGCTCATCCTCGAATCGCGCGGCCATACCGCCTTCGCCTCGCGCGCGGCGCAGGTGGCGCTGCGGCCCGGCGTCGACTGGAGCGAGGCGGCGACCGGCACCAATGCGGTCGGTACCGCGCTGCTGGAGAGCCGGCCGATCGCCGTGCATGGCGGCGAGCACTATCTCGACCCGCACGGCATATTGAGCTGTTCGGCGGCGCCGATCATGGACCCGTTCGGCCACGCGGTCGGGGTGCTCGATCTCTCCGGCCCCGCGGCGGTGGACCATCGCCACGCGCTGGGGCTGGTGCGGCTCGCGGCCGAGCAGATCGAGCATCGCTTCTTCGATGACGGGTTTTCCGGCCTGCGGGTGCTGCGTGTCGGCGCCGACAGGGCGCTGCTCGGGACCGCGCGCGAGGGCGTGCTGGTGTTCGACGGCGAGCGGCTGGTGGCGGCGAACCGCCACGGGCTGGGGCTGTTCGGCATGGACTGGTCGGCGCTCGGTGTCCGCCGGGCCGACGAACTGGTCGAAGGGCTGCCGCATGGATCGGGCATCGCGAGGCTGGAGACGGCGGGTGGACGCGCCCTGTTCGCCCGGCTGGACGGCGAGGAGGCGGAAGCGCCGCGCCGTCGCGGCGTCGCCGTTCGTCCGGCAGCGAAGGGGCTGCCGCATTTCGGCGATCTGCTGCTGCGCGAGGAGGACGAGCGGGCGCTGTCGCGGGCGGTTCGGATGATCGAGGCGGGCGTACCGGTATTGATCCAGGGTGAGACCGGCACCGGCAAGGAGATGGCCGCGCGGGAGATTCATCGCCGCGGGCCGCGCGCAGCAGCGCCCTTCGTGGCGGTGAACTGCGCGGCGATCCCGGAAACGCTGATCGAGGCCGAACTGTTTGGCTATGAGGAGGGAGCCTTCACCGGAGCCCGCCGCCATGGCCGCAAGGGCCTGCTGCGCGAGGCCGATGGCGGCGTGCTGTTCCTCGACGAGATCGGCGACATGCCGCTCGCCCTGCAATCGCGGCTGCTGCGGGTGCTGCAGGACCGCGAGGTGCAGCCGCTGGGCGGGGGAAAGCCGGTCAGCGTCGATTTCGCGCTGGTCTGCGCCACGCACCGCAATCTCCGGGAGCTGATCGAGAAACAGGCCTTCCGGTCCGACCTCTATTTCCGCATCGCCCACTACACGATCGACCTGCCGGCGGTGCGCGACCTGCCGGATCGCCTTTCGACGGTGCGCGAATTGTGGCGGCGGGCGGCGTCCGATGCGGATCTCACCTTGTCGGCCGCCTGCGAGAGCCGATTGGCCGCCCATGACTGGCCCGGCAATTTTCGCCAGCTGGTCGGCACGCTGCGCGTGCTCGCCGCGCTGGCCGAGCCGGGTCAGCCGGTCGATGCCGATATGCTGCCCGAGGACGTGGCATCCGCCGCCGCGCGGCGCGAGCCGGGCAAGGAGGCGCCGAACGCCGGGTCTGAGGACCTGCAGGCCATCGAGCTCGCGGCGATGCGCCGGGCGCTGGACGCCCATGGCGGCAACGTCTCGAAGGCGGCGCGGGCCCTCGGCATCAACCGCTCGACGCTGTATCGACGGCTGCTCAGCGCGAACTGAGGTTCACGGTTCGCGCCGCTCCAGCGAGGCCGTATCGGTCGGAGGCACCTCGGGATTTCCCTCCACGCGGTCGCGGTGGAGCGAGGCGCGGGCGAGCAGCATCAGCGTGACCGGCGTGGTGACGGTGACGAACACCGCGATCAGCACTTCGTGCACCATCGGCCGGCTCTGCAGCACGCTGAAGCAGATCATCGAGCCGATCAGGATGCCGCCGACGCCCAAGGTCGCGCCCAGCGTCGGTGCGTGGACACGGGCGTAGAAACTGTCCAGCCGGATGAGGCCGATGGAGCCGACAAGGGCGATGGCGGCGCCGGCAACGACGAAGAAGCCGACAAGGAGCGCCGCCCAGAGCGGCAGGTCGGGAGCGGCGGTCATTCGATCACCTCGCCGCGCATGAGGAACTTGGCGAGCGCCACCGTGCCGCTGAAGCCGAGCAGGCCGATCACCAGTGCGGCCTCGAAATAGAGCGTGGTGCCGGAGCGGATGCCGACGGTGAGCAGCAGCAGCATCGCGTTCACATAGAACGTGTCGAGGCCGAGGATACGGTCCTGCGCGCGCGGGCCGATGAGGATGCGGTAGAAGGCGCAGGCCATGGCAAGGCCGATGAGGACCTGCGCGAGGGTGAGGGACCAGCCGAGGACTGTCATGCCGAGCGGGGCGGTCATTCGAAGATCTCCATCAGCAGGCGCTCATAGCGTAGCTTGATGAGGTCGATCCACGCCTGTTCGTCGACGAGGTCGAGCACATGCAGCAGCAGCGTGCCGCGAGAGGGATCGTAATTGACCCATAGCGTGCCCGGCGTGCAGGTCAGGACGATCGCCAGCACCGCCAGCCCGTAATGGCTGCGCAGGTCGAGTTCCACGGTCATGAAGCCGGCATGGGCCGCCCGCTGCCCGCCGCGCAGGATGATGGTGCCGACCGCGAGATTGGAGCGGAACACGTCGACGAGCACGCGCCCCGCAAGGCGCACCATCGCCGCAGGCCGCCGCAGCCGCACCGGCTCGGGCCGCAGCGCCACCATCGCCCAGGTGCCGCCGAAGGCGACGATGGCGCCCAGCACCATATGGCCGGCCGCCAGCGTCTGGTTGAGCAGCAGCCACATGGCAAGCAGCGACAGGAACAGCAGGGGGAAGGGCAATATCCGGCGGAGCAGGGTCATGGCGTGACCCCGCTGCCGGAAGTGGGGCGCAGCGGCACCATGCCGGCCGGCGTCATCCCCATGATGTCGCGGGCATATTCCTGCGGCCAGTAGAGCATCTGGGCGGTGGCGTCCATGTAGCGCATGGCCGGTCCGCCGAACACCGTCAGCGCGGCGCAGAGCAGCAGCAGCGCGCCGATCGGCGCCGCCTCGACCGCGCGCACCCGCGGGATGGCACCTTCGTTCGGCATCCACAGGGTGCGGATGCCGGTGCGCGTCATGGCGATCAGCGTGGCGAGGCCGGTGAGCATCAGCAGCGCGACGAGCGTCCAGTGCGAGAAGGAGATGGCGCCGGCCTCGTTGATCAGCGCCGAGAGCATGGCGAGCTTGCCGACGAAGCCCGAGAGCGGCGGCAGGCCGGCGAGCAGCGCCGTGCAGGCGACGAAGGCGCCGCCGAGCAGGGCGATGGTGGCCGGAATGGCGATGCCGACCTCCTCGTCCTCGTCCTCGATATCGTCCTCGGGGTCGCCGAACGCCTCCATGGTGACGGCCAGCACGTCGGCGCCGGCTTCGCGGCCGCGCTCGATGAGCTCGATGAGCAGGAACAGGGCGGAGATCGCCAGGGTGGAGGTGACGAGGTAGAACAGGGCGCCGGAGATGACGGCGCTGTTGGTGGTGCCGACGGCGGCAAGGATGGTGCCCGACGACACCAGCACGCTGTAGCCGGCGAGCCGCAGCATCGATTGCGAGGCGAGCACGCCGATGCCGCCGAAGGCCAGGGTCGCCATGCCGCCGAAATACAGCCAATCCGCCCCGAAGCCTGCCGAATTGCCGGCATCGCCGCCGAAGCACAGCAGGAACAGGCGCAGGATCACATAGGCGCCCACTTTGGTCATGATGGCGAACATGGCGGCGATGGGCGCGCAGGCGGCGGCATAGGTGGTCGGCAGCCAGAACGAGAGCGGCCACATGCCGGCCTTGATCAGGAAGGCGACGCCGAGCACCGCCGCCCCGGTCTCGAACAGCGCGCGCTCGTCGACATTCAGCGTCGGCACCAGCCGGGCGATGTCGGCCATGTTCAGCGTGCCGGTGACGCCGTAGATGATCGCGACGCCGATGAGGAACAGCGAGGAGGCGACGAGGTTGACCGGGATGTAGTGCAGCCCGGCCTTGACCCGCGCCGTGCCGGAGCCGTGCAGCACCAGGCCATAGGAGGCGGCGAGCATCACCTCGAAGAACACGAACAGATTGAACAGGTCGCCGGTGAGGAAGGCGCCGTTGAGCCCGGCGAGCAGCAACAGGAACAGCGTGTGGAAGCGCGGCCCCGCCTTGTGCCAGCGCGCCAGCGCGTAGAGCAGGCTGGAGACCCCCAGCACCGCGGTCAGCACCAGCATCATGGCCGACAGCCGGTCCACCACCAGCACGATGCCGAAGGGTGCCGGCCAGTTGCCGAGCGGGTAGACCAGCACGGTGGCGTCGCCGTCGGATTCGATGGTGTTGGCGCGCAGGAGCAGCAGGGCCGCCACCGCGAGCAGCGCCGTCACCGTGGCGAGGCTCAACGTCATCTTGAGCTGCCGCCGCCGCTCGTCGAGCAGCAGCATGGCGGCCCCCACCGCCAGCGGCAGCAGGATCGGGGCGATGACGAGGTGGTCGGCGAGAGAGCGGACCATCAATCCTCCCGACCGTTGACGTGATCGGTGCCGGTGAGGCCGCGTGCCGCCAGCAGCAGCACGAGGAACAGCGCGGTCATGGCGAAGCCGATGACGATGGCGGTGAGCACCAGCGCCTGCGGGGTCGGATCCGCCATGGTCGCCGGATCGCCGACCACCGGGCCGGGCAGGATCGGCGCCGCCCCCACCTTCAGCCGGCCCATGCTGAAGATGAACAGGTTCACCGCATAGGAAAGCAGCGACAGGCCGATAATGACCTGATAGGTGCGCGGGCGCAGCAGCAGCCACACGCCCGAACCGGCAAACACCCCTATGCCGATGGCGAGCACCATTTCCATCTACTCGCCCTCCGCCGTGCGGCTCGAGCGCGTGCTGCGCAGCGACTGATGCGCCAGCGCCACCAGCATGAGCACCGTGGCCCCGACCACCACCGCGAAGATGCCGAGATCGAACAGCAGCGCGCTCGCCACCGGGAACTTGCCGACCAGCGGCCAGTCGAGATAGCGCATATGGGTGGTGAGGAACGGATAGCCGAACCACCACGAGCCGGTGCCGGTCGCCGCCGCCACCAGGAGGCCGAGACCCATCCAGCGCAGCGGCAGCACGCGCAGATGGTCCTCCACCCAGCGGGTGCCGTTGGCCATGTACTGGACGATGAAGCCGATGGAGAGAGTGATGCCGGCCGCGAAGCCGCCGCCTGGCAGATCGTGCCCGCGCATGAACAGATAGACCGCGAAGGTGGCGATGACCGGGAACAGCCACTGCATGACCAGGCGCGGGATCATCAGATAGTCCGCCACGGTGTCGCCGGGCGTGCGGTCGGGCGCCGCCTCGTCCAGGGCGTCCTGGACGCGCTGTTGCTCGGGCATCTCGATGCTCTCCGCTGCCGGGCGGAAGCGGCGCAACAGCGCATAGACGGTGAGCCCGACCAGGCAGAGCACCACCACCTCGCCCAGCGTATCGAAGCCGCGGAAATCGACCAGGATGACATTGACGATATTGGTGCCGCCGCCGCCGACATAGGCGCGTTCGACGAAATAGCGCGAGACACTCTCCGCCAGCGGCCGGGTCATCATGGCATAGGAGATCACGGCGATGCCGGCACCGACGCCCATGGCGATGGCGAGATCGGTGTAGCGACGCAGCAGCACCGAGGCCGGCGCCCGTGTCGGATAGGGCTCCTCCAGGCGCTTGGGCAACCAGCGCAGGCCGAGCAGCAGCAGCACCGTAGTGACGATCTCGACCAGCAGCTGGGTCAGCGCGAGGTCCGGCGCCGACAGCCAGGCGAAGGTGATTGAACTCACCAGCCCGGCGCCGCCGAGCAGGACGAGGGCGGCGAAGCGGTGGAACTTCGCCTGCCAGGCGGCGGCGAGGGCGCAGCCGGCGCCGATGGCCCAGAGCAGCGCGAAGGCAGGGTCGAATTCGGTGCGCGGCTGCGTGCCGTCGGCGACCATGCCGCGCAGCCACAATGGCGAGACCGCGGCGAGCAGCGCCACCGCCACGACGATGCGCAGCTGCGGCTGCAGGCGCCGGCTGCCGAGCGCGCGCTCCAGCGCCCGGGCGAGCTGCCAGGACACCACGACGAGGATGCGTTCGAAGATGCGCTGGCCCTTGAGCTCCCGCACCACCGGCGGCCCTTCGACGCCGCTGTTGAGATAGTCCCGCAGGGCGAGGAACAGGATCACGCCGCCGATCATGGCGATGATGCTCATCACCAGCGCCCAGGTGACGCCGTGCCAGATGGCGAGGCTGTAATAGGGCAGGTCCGGCCCCACCACCGAACGGGCGGCATTGGCGAGCATCGGCCCGACGGTGAAGCTCGGCACGATGCCGATCAGCAGGCAGATCAACACCAGCAGTTCGATGGGAAAGCGCATCCAGTGCGCCGGTTCGTGCGGGGTGCGCGGCAGGTCGGTCGGCGGCGGGCCGAAGAACACGCCGGTGATGAAGCGCAGCGAATAGGTGACGCTGAACACGCCGGCAAGCGTCGCCCAATAGGGCAGGCTGTCGTCGAGCAGCGAGCCGGTGTGGTTCTCCACCGCCTCGGCGAAGAACATCTCCTTCGACAGGAAGCCGTTGAGCAGCGGAATTCCGGCCATCGAGGCCGCCGCCACCATCGCGAGCGTGGCGGTGAACGGCATGTAGCGGAACAGGCCGGAGAGCCGGCGCATGTCGCGGGTGCCGCTTTCATGGTCGATGATGCCGGCGGCCATGAACAGCGACGCCTTGAAGATGGCATGGTTCACGGTGTGGAAGATGGCCGCCACCGCCGCCAGCGGGCTGCCGAGGCCGAGCAGCAAGGTGGTGAGACCGAGATGGCTGATGGTGGAATAGGCGAGCAGGCCCTTCAGGTCCTGCTGGAAGATCGCCGAATAGGCGCCGACGAGCAGGGTGACGAGCCCGGTCGGCACCACGAGGTAGAACCAGGTGTCGGTGCCGGCAAGCACCGGCCATAGCCGGGTCATCAGGAAGATGCCGGCCTTCACCATGGTCGCCGAGTGCAGATAGGCCGAGACCGGCGTCGGTGCCGCCATGGCGTGCGGCAGCCAGAAATGGAACGGGAACTGCGCGCTCTTGGTGAAGGCGCCGAGCAGCACCAGCACCACCACCGGCACGTAGAGCGGGCTGGAGCGGATGAGGCCGCCAGCTTCCAGCACCTGGTCGAGCTCATAGCTGCCGACGATGCGGCCGATCAGCAGCACGGCGACGAACAGGCACAGCCCGCCCGCCCCGGTAATAGTGAGCGCCATGCGTGCGCCGTCGCGCGCCGCGGCCGTGTGGTGCCAGTAGCCGATCAGCAGGAAGGAGAAGAGGCTGGTCAGTTCCCAGAAGAACACGAGCTGCACGAGGTTGCCGGAGAGCACCACGCCGAGCATCGCGCCCATGAAGGCGAGCAGGAAGGAGAAGAAGCGGGGGACGGGGTCCTCGGCCGACATGTAGTAGCGGGCATAGAGCACCACCAGCGCGCCGATGCCGAACACCAGCAGCGCGAACAGCCAGGCTAGGCCGTCGAGCCGCAGGCTGACATTCACCCCGAGCATCGGCAGCCATTCGATGGCGAGGCGTACCGGCTGGTCCTGAGCGGTCGACCCGTACATCCACACGATCAGGGCGCAACCGACGACGGCAATGGTGCCGGCCATCAGCGCCGCGACGTTGCGGGCATGGGTGGGCAGAAAGGCGGCGAGTGCACTTCCTGCAAAGGGCAAAAACAGCGCGAGTAGAAGGAGCAGGCCGTTCGACATGGTTGAGCCGCCTCCCTCCTAATCGGCTTAAACCCTCGTTCTTGCGCGATTTCGCCCATTATGGTTGATTTGGGCGTCCGAAGGCAAGGCGGAAACGATGGATCTGTCGCCCGAACAGTGCCGCGCCGCGCGCGGTCTCCTCGACTGGACGCAGGAGCGGCTCGCCGCCCGCGCCGGGGTGTCGCGCAGCACGGTACGCGATTTCGAGCGTCACCGGCACATGCTGCACCGTGGTACCGAGTCCCTGCTGATCAGCACTCTGCAGGAGGCCGGCGTGGTGCTGCTGCCGCCTGGCGAACAGGGACAGGGTGTGCGGATGCGTTGAGCGCCGGGCGCTTGACAGGAGCGGGCCGGGCTAATAGCGGGCGTGATACCGGCGAACGCTGGGCCGGCTGCCGTTCCGTGAGTTTTCAATGAAGATGCGTGACCTCGCCGCCTATGTGGCGCTGGCGCTGGTATGGGGATTGTCGTTCCTGGTGGTGTTGAAGGTGGTGACCGCCTTCGGCTGGGCCGGGGCGGTGGCGCTGCGCTGCCTGGTGGCGGCCGCGACGCTGATCGTGCTCGCCGCGCTCACTCGCCGCCGGCTCGACTTCAGCGTCGGCTGGGCGCCCTTCGCCGTGGTGGGAGCAACCACCGTGGCGCTGCAGCTGATCGGGTTGTCCTACGCGACGCCATTGATCGGCACCGCCATGGCCGCGATCCTGGTGGCGACGATTCCGCTGTTCTCCATGCTGATCGGCCAGCTCACCGGGATCGAGCGCCTGAGCGGCGCCGGCCGGCTCGGCCTCGCGCTGGGCTTCGGCGGCGTCGTGCTGCTGGTCGGGTTTCCGGCGGCACCGATGACCATGAGCTTCGTCGTCGGCTGCCTCGCCTCGCTCGGGTCGGCCTTCTTCGCGGCGGTGGGGTCGATCTATGCCAGCTACCGGCTGCGCAAGGTCGGTTCGTGGGAAGTGACCATCGCCTCGTTCCTGGCCGGCGGCATGATGACGCTGCCGCTGATGGTGGTGGTACCGGTGCCGGGCGTGCCGACGGCGGCGGACTATCTCTACCTGCTCACCGCCAGCGTGCTCATGAGCGCGCTCACCTATGTGCTCTATTTCCGTCTCGTCGCCAGCATCGGCGCCACGCGGGCGATCAGCGTCGAGTTCGCGGTGACGGTGGTCGCGGTGGTGATCGGTGCCGGATGGCTGGGCGAGACGCTGTCGCCGGTTCAGATGATAGGTACGGCCGTGGTGATGTGCGGCTGCGCTCTGGTGCTCGGCCTGTTCGGCCGGCGCGGGCGGGCGGCGATCGCCTCCTGAACGGTGTCACGAAACGCCGAGCACGCGTGACCGGAACAGCGCCAGATCGATATTGCCGCCGCTGAGCGGCAGGCCGACGCGCCGGCCGGCCATGGCTTCGCGCTCCTTCATCAGCGCGGCGAGCGGGGCGGCGCCGGCACCTTCTGCAAGGTGATGCGTGTCGGTCCAGTAGATGCGGATGGCTTCGGCGATCTCGTCATCGCTCACCGTGACGATGCGGGAGGCGCCGCCGCGGATGATGTCGAGCGCTGCCGGAGAAGGGATGCGCACGGCGAGGCCGTCGGCGAAGGTGTCGGCGCGCTCGATCTCCACCGCGTATCCGGCCTCGAACGACAGCGCATAGGCGGGGGCGCCGGCGCTCTGCACGCCGATGATCTCGGTGGAGAGACCGAGCAGGTCGCGCACTGCGATGGCGCCGCAGATGCTGGAGCCGAGGCCGATGGGCACGTAGAGCGCATCGAGCGGCGGCGCGGCGCGGAACAGTTCCAGCGCCCAGGTGGCGACGCCGAGCACGAGATCCGGGTGGAAGGAGGGAGCGAATGTGAGATTTCGCTCCTGCGCGAGCCGCATCGCCTCGATGCGCGCCGCATCGAAGTCGGTGCCGTGCTCGACAAGGTCGGCACCGAAGGCCCGCATGGCGGCGTTCTTCTCGACGCTGTTGCCTTCGGGCACGACGATGGTGACCGGAACGCCGAACCGCCGGCCGGCGAAGGCGAGCGACTGGCCGTGATTGCCGCGCGTCGCCGAGATGAGGCCGTTCGGCGCCAGTCCCTCGCGTGCCACGCGCTCGACATGGATCAACCCGCCGCGCACCTTGAAGGCGCCGGTCGGCGTCTGGTTCTCGTGCTTGACCCAGACCGCCGTGCCGGTCCGCTCGGCGAGAAGCGGCCAGGCATAGGATGGCGTCGGCGCGAAAACATCATGGATGAGCGTGCTGGCCGCTTCCAGTTCGTCGATCGTGAACATTGCCGGTTCCCTGCGCTGCGCGCGTGGGAGATAGACGTTATGCGGGCAAAGGGAAGTCCGTTTCCGTTGCCCGGCGCGGCCTCACGACGCGAGCGGCGCGCCGACCGGGCGCTGGCCGGAGGGCAGCGGCGCACCGGCGAATTCGGCGCGCATGCGCGGCAGCGCGCCGGGATAGCTCGCCTGCAGGAAGGCGATGAGCTGCTCGCGCACGTCGCAACGTATGTCGAAGGTGCGGCCGGAACTGGAGGCGCTGACGAGGATGCGTACTTCCATCACGCTCTCCTTGAAGTCGGTGACCTGCACGTTCACCACCTTGCGGTCCCAGAGCGGCGAAGCCCGCACGATCTCGTCCACCTTGGCGCGCAGCACGTCGACCGGAACGCTGTAGTCGAGATAGATCATCACCGTGCCGATCAGCGCGGCACCCTCGCGCGTCCAGTTCTGGAACGGCTGCTCGATGAAGTAGCTGAGCGGCAGGATCAGCCGCCGCCAGTCCCAGATGCGCACCACGACATAGGTCGAGGTGATCTCCTCGACATTGCCCCATTCGCCCTCGACCAGCAGCGCGTCGTCGATGCGGATCGGCTGGGTGACGGCAAGCTGGATGCCGGCGATGAGGTTCTTGAGCACCGGCTGCAGCGCGAGGCCGACCACGAGGCCGGCGGCGCCGGCGGAGGCCAGCAGCGACACGCCGTATTGCTGCACGCTTTCGAAGGTCATCAGCCCTGCCGCCAGCGCCAGGGTGAAGATCGCCGTCGCGGCGACGCGGCGCAGGATGCGGGTCTGCGTCACGTGCTTGCGGGCAAGCAGATTGTCCTCCGCGTCGAGCTTGAACCGGCGCAGATAGACGGTCACCCAGATATGCAGAGCGGTATGAGCGAGCCAGGCGACGAGGCCGATGAAGCATAGAACCAGGAACCGGCGGACATAGAGCGTCTCGTCGCCGGTCAGCGGGGCGACGGCAGCGGCTATTCCGAGCAGGACGACGATGGCGGCGAGCCGTGTCGGGCCTTCGGTGCGCGAGACCAGCGAGCGCCAGAACAGATCCATGTCGCGGACCAGCCGGGTGATGAGCCGAAACGCAATGCGATGCGCGAACACGGCGACGACGATGGCGATGGCGAAGAACAGCAGGCTGATCGCCCAGCCAGGGGCCCAATAGAGCAGCCTCTGGAGCTGGTCGGCGGCGCGCTCGACAGCATTCATGCATTCCACTCCTCGTTAGCCTAAGCGGCTAACGGAAGGCCTTGGCGGATGTTCCCCGTCGGACCGAGAATTTTGCTGCAATGCGGCAGAAAATGCGTACGAAGCATTTCTTGGGGGGAGGCAGTGGAATAAGGTCGCGGCTCGGGGGGCATCCCGCGTGGTCGTCACGTCCGAGTAATGGGCAGGTCCCATCCTCGATCGGGCGGTGGCGCATGGCGTCCCGAAGTCGAGCGGATCGGCGCGAACGGCAAGGCGGGACGATATGAACGAGAGTCAGGATTCCTCATCTGCTGCCGGTCCCGATGATGATGGTCCCCCGGCCGGGAACGGCCGCACGCCGTTGCTGGTCGATCTGGCCCTCCAGGGCGGCGGTTCGCATGGCGCCTTCACATGGGGCGTGCTGGACCGGCTGCTTGAGGAGAGCTGGCTGAAGATCGACGGCATTTCCGGCACCTCGGCCGGGGCGATGAATGCCGCGGTGCTCGGCTACGGCTATGCCAGGGGTGGGGCCGAGGGCGGACGCGAGGCGCTGGCAACCTTCTGGAGCGAAGTCTCGAAGGCCGCGCGCTTCAGCCCCTTCCAGCGCGGTCCTCTCGACCGGCTGCTGGGGCGCTGGACGCTCGACAATTCGCCGATGTTCATCGCCATGGACCTGATGTCGCGGCTGGTTTCTCCCTACGATCTCAATCCGGGCGGCGGCAACCCGCTCCGCAGCATTCTCGAGGGACTGATCGACTTCGAGCTGCTGAAATCCTCGCCCATCAAACTGTTCATCACCGCCACCAGCGTGCGTACCGGGCGCGGCAAGGTCTTCCGCAACGGCGAGATCACCCCCGACGTGCTGCTCGCGTCCGCCTGCCTGCCGACCATGTTCCAGGCGGTCGAGATCGACGGCGAGCCCTATTGGGACGGTGGCTATTCCGGTAATCCGACCATGACGCCGCTGGTGCGCGAACTCGATTCCGACGACACCATCCTCGTGCCGATCAATCCGGTGCAGCGCGAGGGCACGCCGGACAATGCGCGCGATATCCTCAACCGGCTGAACGAGGTGTCGTTCAATGCCGTGCTGCTCAAGGAACTGCGCATGATGGCGCTGATGCGCAAGGTCGCCGATCCCGGCAACAGCGAGGGCGCGCAATGGGCGAAGATGCGCATCCACATGGTGCCCAACCCGGTGATGGGCACGCTCGGCTATTCCTCCAAGCTGAACGCCGAATGGGAATTCCTCCGCATGCTGCGCGACGAGGGCCGGGCGGCGGCGCAATCCTTCCTCGACATCCATGGCGATGATATCGGCAAGCGGTCTACGCTCGACATCGACCAATTGCTGGAAGGGGTGTGAAGCATGGGCCTCCTCGGAATCCTCGTCGGCCTCGGCCTGCTGATCGCGCTGGCCTTCCGCGGCTGGTCGGTGCTGCTGCTGGCGCCGATCGCCGCCCTCATCGCCGCCGCCTTCGCCGGCGAGCCGCTGCTGGCGCACTGGACGCAGACCTTCATGGGCAGCGCGGCGCGCTTCGTGGCGCAGTTCTTCCCGCTGTTCCTGCTCGGCGCGCTGTTCGGCAAGATCATGGACGACAGCGGCTCGGTGACCGCCATCGCCGAGTTCATGACCGAGAAGCTCGGCGCCGAGCGCGCGGTGCTCGCCGTGGTGCTGGCCGGCGCCTTCGTCACCTATGGCGGCGTCAGCCTGTTCGTCGCCTTCTTCGTGCTGGCGCCGATGGGCCTCGCGCTGTTCCGTGCCGCCGGGGTGCCGCGCCGGCTGATGCCGGCGGCGATCGCGCTCGGCACCTCGACCTTCACCATGTCGGCGCTGCCGGGTACGCCCTCGATCCAGAACGCCATCCCGATGCCGTTCTTCGGCACCACGCCCTTCGCGGCGCCGGGGCTCGGCATCCTGGCCTCCGCCATCATGCTGGCCTTCGGGCTGTGGTGGCTGCGGCACGCCGAGGCAAAGGCCCGCACCGCCGGCGAAGGTTTCGGGGCTGATGAGCCGGCCCCCGTCGACGCCGCGGCCGACGACCTGCTGGTCCGCGAGCGGGCAACCACCGCGCGCGAGTTCGACCCCGCCGAAATCCATAACGGCGTCCATGCCTACAGCCATCCGCCGATCACGCTCGCGGCGCTGCCGCTCATCGTGGTGGTGGTGGTGAACCTGATCATGTCGATGGCGGTGCTGCCAAATCTCGACGTGTCCTATCTCGCCGAACCGCGCTGGGGCGAGACTTCGCTCGCCGCCGTGGGCGGCGTGTGGTCGGTGGCGGTGGCGCTGACGGCGGCGATCCTGACGGCGCTCGCCATCAACTGGCGGCGGCTGCCGGGCCTGCGGGCCACCATCGATGCCGGCGCCAACGCCTCGGTGCTGCCGGTCTTCAGCGTGGCGAGCCTGGTCGGCTTCGGTGCCGTGGTGGCGGCGCTGCCGGCGTTCGAACTGGTGCGCGAATGGGTGCTCGGCATCGACGGCGGGCCGCTCGTCTCGCTCGCGGTGGCCACCAACATCCTTGCCGCGCTCACCGGCTCGGCCTCCGGCGGCCTGACCATCGCACTCGACGCGCTGGGGCCGACCTTCATGCAGATCGCCAGCACCACCGGCCTCGACCCCGCCCTGATGCATCGCGTGGCGGTGATCGGTTCCGGCACGCTCGACAGCCTGCCGCATAATGGCGCGGTGGTGACTTTGCTGGCGGTATGCGGCACAACGCACCGCCAGAGCTATTTCGACATCGTGATGGTCGGCATCGTCGGCGCCGTTCTGGCGCTTGTCGCCGTCATCGTCGTCGGCTCGGCGGTCGGGTCGTTCTGAACTGGCCGGATCGCTTGCGGGCGCTGCGATGCGTCAGAATTGGCGCGAGGAATAATGTCGACGATCCAGGTCTCGGGGCTGCTGAGCTTCACCATCGCCATTCTGGTATTCTTCACCGGGGCCGGCATCAATCGCGCGGTGGCGCCGCTGCGCCGCTGGAACATTCCCGAGGCGGTGACCGGCGGCCTGCTGGCCGCCCTGGCGACGCTGATCGCCTATCGCTTCTTCGGCGTCGAGATCGTCTTTGCGCTTGAAGCGCGCGACATGCTGCTGCTGTACTTCTTCACCGGCATCGGCCTCAATGCCCGTCTCAGCGACCTGATCTCCGGCGGGCGACCGCTGCTGGTACTGCTGGGACTGACGCTGATCTATCTCGTCATCCAGAACCTGATCGCCGCCGGCAGCGTCGCCGCGCTCGGCTTGCCGGAGGGCATCTCGGTCTTCCTCGGGTCGGCATCGCTGATCGGCGGGCACGGCACCACCATCGCCTGGGCGCCGCTGATCTCCCAGCGCTTCGGCCTTACCAACGCGCTCGAGGTCGGCATCGCCGTGGCCACCCTCGGCCTGGTCGTGGCGAGCCTCGTGGGCGGCCCGATCGCCAAATATCTGATTGGACGTCATAATCTTCACGGTCCGCGCTCGGGCGAGACGGTGATGGGCCTGCCCGACAAGCTCGGCCACGCTGGCGATGACGACGTGAACCATGTCAGCCTGCTGCGCACCATCCTGGTGATGAACGCCGCCATCCTGATCGGCTTCGGCATCGAGACGCTGATGGAGGACGTGGCACTGAAGCTGCCGCTGTTCGTCATCTGCCTGCTGGTCGGCATCGTGCTCACCAATACCGTGCCGCGCCTGCTGCCGCGTATCGTGTGGCCGACGCGCTCGCGGGCGCTGGCTCTGGTCTCGGACCTGTCGCTCAACGTGTTCCTGGCGATGTCGCTGATGAGCATGCAGCTGTGGACGCTGGGCGGGCTTGGGCTGGTGCTGGTCATCGTGCTTGCCATCCAGACGCTGGTGGCGGTGGCCTACATCATCTTCGTGGTGTTCCCGGCGATGGGGAAGAATTACGAGGCGGCCGTGCTCTCGGCCGGTTTCACCGGCATCAGCCTCGGCGCCACGCCTACCGCGATCGCCAATATGACGGCGGTGACCAAGGTGCATGGGCCGGCGACACGGGCTTTCATTATCTTGCCGCTCGTTTCCGCCTTTTTCATCGATATCGCCAATGCTGCGATGATCGGCTTCCTCGTCCGCTGACCGCCTCGATGGTCGGCGGGCCCTACTCGGGAATGGATAGATGATCGACCGCCGTTCGCTTCTCGCCGGACTTTTCTCGGCCGCCGCGCTGGTGCCTCTTGCCGCGCTCGGCACCTCCACCGACGCCGAGGCACAGGCCGGCCCGATGATGGCGCCGCCTCCGCCGCGCCGGGAACCGCGACCGGCCGCGCGCCGCGGCTATACCTGGGTGCCGGGCCACTGGAACTGGCGGCGCGGTCCGGGCTGGATATGGCAGCCGGGCTATTGGGAGCCGAACCGGCGCGGCTTCACCTTCGTCGGGCCACGCTGGGTGCTGCGCCGCGGCGTGTGGGTCTACGAGCCCGGCCGCTGGGTGCGCAGCTGGTGAGCTGACTTCGCGCGCCGGGCGGCCTTCTCAAGGACGTCCGGCACCGTCGCCGGCCGGGGATACTATTGCCGGGCGGGATTGGCGGCGGTACCGCCGATGACCTGGCCGAACTGGTCGACCTGCGCCTCGTAGGTTCGGCGCGTCGCGGGGTCGAACACCGCGATCGGCGCGCTGATGGCGACGCTGGCGGCGCTGCCGACCGTCTGCCCGACGCCCATGGCGACGGTGCCGATGCGGTCGCCGAGGCTCACCTCGGAATCCGTGATCGTCTGGCCGGCGACGAGGCGCGTGCCGATGAGCCGCACCACTTCCGGCGAGCTGGCGAAGCGGCCATGGTTCAGCGCGTCGCCGCTGCGCAGCGCGGTGAGGTCGACGACGACGATGCCGGCCTTCTCGAGCTGGGCGTAATATTGCTGGGGGTCGATCTGCCCGACGCGGTCGACGTTGCCGGCGATCCGCCGCGACACCTGCAGCGCCCGGTCGTCGCGCGACACGAACAGCGTGAAGCGCGACGTCGGGCGGTTCAGCGCCCGCCATTGCGAGGCGAACACGTCGACATCGACATCCGGCGACGCGAGGATCACGTCGGTGATCTTGGGCGGCAGCTTGCCGCGCCGGATCGTCATCTGGCGCAGGCCCTCCATCGCGAGCCAGGCCCCCATGGAGTGCGCCATGATGGTGACGTCCTTCACCTCCGGGTCGCTGGCGATCTGCCAGACCGTCTCCTCGAAGGCGTCGCGGGAATAGATCGTGCTCTCGCGGTCGAACAGATAGTCGAACACCCGGGCGCGCGAGGGCCAGGTGAACAGCACCGGCGCGACATTGGCCTCGGAATCGTGCGCGATCTGGGCGAAGCGGTAGACGGCGTCCTCGAAGCGGTTGTTGAAGCCGTGCACGAAGATCAGCACCCGCTTGCTCGGCGTCAGGTGCTTGTGCAGCCAGCCGCGCGCGGCGTCCTTGCTCTCCAGAGGATCCACCTCGAGGGTGGCGAAATCGGTCTGCGGATTGGGAGGCAGGCGGCGCGGCCATTGTACTTCGCCAACCTGCCGATTCTGGTCCGCAGGGATCGACACCACGAACGAGGTGAGCGACATCTGCCCGCCGCGTTCGCCGGTGAACAGGATGGCGGGATCGGTCGAGGGCGCGCGGGTGGTGGCGACCAGCATGTCGACCTTGGTCGCCTCGGGTGCCGTCTCGGCGACCGGTGCCAGCACGCCGATCGGCCGGCTGGCACAGCCGGCAAGCAGCGCGCCGGCGACAACGACGGCGAGGAGACGGGTTCCCACCCCCCTCATTCGCCGCCCGGACAAAGACATTCCGGCGCGCATACTCGTCACACAGCCCCGTCTGTCGCGCGGATGACCCGCTCCACCGCACTCCAAGCCCTCCACGATTATCGAAACCCGGCAGGGGGCTCAAGCGCGGGCGGCGACATCAGCCGCCCGGCCGACCGATTCCCGCCGACAGTTGCAGGGCGGCACCAAGGGCGAACAGCACGACGAGCAGCAGAACGCCGGCGACCGGCCAGCGGCGCAGCACCTCGTCGCTGCGCTCGGCCGTGGCGACCAGCCGGCGCAACAGCGGCAGCGCGCGCTCGGCGATGACGATCAGGTCGCCCTCCGGCAATCGCGGCAGGCGGGGCACCGCACGATGCAGAAGCACGGCAAGGGCGCCGCCGAGCAGCAGCGGCCAGACTGCCTTCCAAAGCGAGGCCGGTGCGAGGGCGGCGGCATAGGAGGTGCCGGTTGCCGGCAGCAGTGCGCCGACGACGAGGAGGGAGGCCGCCGCCGTGGCGAGGAAGGGCAGCAGCAGGCCGGCGGGCGGCGTTTCTGCGGCGTCGGAGGGGAACAGGGTCGCGAGGCGGCGAAGGAAATGCAGCATCAGCAATGTGCTACCCGTCGCCGAAAGGGTGGCGACCAGTGCCGCGAGACCGTCGCCGAACAGGTCCTTGGTTACGTATTTCGCGAGCGCGCCCGAGGTGAACGGCAGGCCGGCCAGCGACAGCGCCAGCGCCGCCATGACGATGAACACCGGCCGCGCCGCGCGTCCACCGGCCTTGCCGGCGACGCCGACACCGAGGAACAGCGCGCCCTTCACCAGCATGTGGTGCAGCGCGTAATAGGCGGCGAGCACCGGGGTCGCGGCGCTGCCGGCGGCGAGCCCGGCGCCGACGATGGCGGCGACGATACCCATCTGGCTCACCGTCGAATAAGCGAGCACCACTTTCGGGTGCTTCTGGGTGAGGCCGACCGCGACGGCATAGAAGGCGGTGAACAGGCCGGCGGCGGTCAGCACCTCGCCCCAGAATTCCAGCGGCGCTCCGAAGGGCAGGAAGCGGATGAGGCCGATGATGCCGGCCTTGACCACGATGCCCGACAGCACGGCGGAAGCCGGCATCGGCGCCACCGGATGGGCGAGCGGCATCCAGACATGCAGCGGCACCAGCCCCATTTTCAGCCCGAAGCCGAGAAACAGCAGGACGAGAATGCCGCCGCGCCAGGGCGAGGCGGCAAGGTTCGCCACCGCATCGGCGATGGGCGGATTTCCTCCCGGCGCCCCGGTTGCCAGCATGACGAAGGCGAGCAGCAGAAAGGCCTCCCCGAGCAGCGCCAACGCCATATACACGCCGCTCGCGCGCCGCGCCGCCGGAGTTTCCTCGTAGGCGACGAGGCCATAGGCGGCGAGGCTGGCGACGGTGAAGAACAGGTAGAAGCTCGTCATGTCGGCGACGAGGCAGAGCCCGAGGCTGCCGGCCATGGTGAGGAGCCACCAGATCGCAAACGCGGTGCGCCGCGGCGAGGCCGCGAGATAGATGGCGGCATAGGCGCCGGCCGCGCACCAGAGCAGGGCGCTGCCGCCGAGCAGCATCGCCCCGGCCGCGTCCAGCGCCAGGGTGAGGCGCAGCGGGTCGGGCGCCAGCATCAGCGAGCCGCCCGGCGCCAGGATTGCCGCCGCCAATGCCGGCAAGGGCGCGACAGGCAGGGCGTGGAGCAGGTGCGCCCGCACCGCCGGCCACAAAGCCGCAACGACGAGGGCGAGGGGAAGGGCGAAGCTCGCCGCCAGCAGAAGGGCGTTCATGGCAGCGCCTCCATCGCCTCGAGCGGGCGTCCGATCGCCAGCAATGCGAAGGGCCGCAGCGGTACGAAGCCGAGCGCCAGCGCGCACAAGGCGAGCGCCAGCACCGCGCCCTGTCGGTAGGGTGCGACGGGCGCGACCGCCGGTTCTCCCTCGGAGAGGGCGCTGCCGAGCACGCGGAACACGTAGAAGGCGGCGAGGATGCCGCCGGCGAGGATGATGGCGGCGATCCACCAGGCGCCGGCCTCGACCGCGGCGGTGAGCAGCAGCAGCTTGGCGACGAAGCCGCCGCTCGGGGGCAGGCCCATCAGCGACAGGCCCGCCAGGGCGAAGGCGGCGAGCGTTACCGGCAACCGGCGGGCGAGGCCGGCGAGCTCGCCGATCCGGTCATGGCCGAGCGCCTCGGCGATCAGCCCGGCGGCGAGGAACATCGCGGCCTTGGCAAAGCCGTGCGAGACCAGTTGCAGGATGCCGCCGGTCCAGCCGATGCCGTCCCAGGGCGTGGGGCCGGACACCAGCGGGAACATGAGGAACAGGTAGCCGATCTGGGCGATGGTCGAATAGGCGATCATCAGCTTCAGCCGGGCCTGCCGCAGCGCCAGAACGCTGCAGAACAGGATCGCCGCACCGCCGAGCACCGCCAGGAATTCATAGGCGGCCGGCGCCGGCAGCGGCGGCATCAGGTCGAACCACAGGCGCAGGATGAGGAAGAACGGTGCTTTCACCACCAGCGCCGAGAGCACCGCGCTGGCGGGGGCCGGGGCGCCGGCATGGGCGGGCGGCAGCCACAGGTGCAGCGGGAACAGCGCGGCCTTCGCCATGAGACCCACCGTCATCAGCGCGACCGCGGCGAGGGTGACGGGGTCGGGCTGCACGATCTCGCGCAATCCGGCGAGGTCGAGCACCGCGTAGCGGCCATAGATCAGGCCGACGCCGAGCAGGTAGAGCACCGATCCGGCGAGGGCGAAGAGAAGGTAGCGCAGCGCGGCGACCAGCGCCTCGCGCTTGCCGTCGAGCGCCACCAGCGCCACGGCGCCGAAGCTAAGCATCTCCAGGGACACGAAAAAATTGAACAGGTCCTGCCCGACAAAGGCGAGGTCGAGCGCCGACCACAGCGCCAGCAGCAGCGTCCAGAACCCCAGTCCGGCGCGCTCCCCGGCTGCGCGGAACGGCGCCCAGGCGCAGATGGCGACGCCGGCCATCACCAGCGCCGTGAGCGTCAGCATCGTCGCGCCGACCCCGTCGACCCGCAGCGTCAGGCCGAGCGGCGGCAGCCAGCCGCCCAGCGCGTAGGCGAGCGCGTTCCCTTTGGTCGTTACCTCGTAAAGCGTTGAGAACGCTATGATAACGCCAAACGCGACGAAAGGGGCGGCGATCCGTTCCGGCCGCACGCGGCGCTCGAAGGCGAGGATCGCGCACATCCCCACCACGGGGGAAAGAATCGCGAGCACCGGCAACAGGTTAGCGCCCATCATGGCCGGTCTCCCGGCCCGTCGTCGGGCTCGGCCAGCCGCACCAGCAGCGTCGCGGCGAGCGCGGTGGCGGCGAAGGCGACGACAATGCCTGTAATCACAATGGCTTGCGGCACGGGGTCCCCGGCCAGCCCGGCGGCCGCCGCCCGTCGCGCCGCCACGCCGAAGACGAGGAAGATTCCGGCGCCGAGCAGGTTGAAGGCGAGCAGCTTGCGCAGTGCAGTGGGGTGTACGATGAGCCCGAAAACACCGATGCCGGCCAGTGCCGCGCCGGTGAGGCCGATGAGGAGCGCGCCGCTCATGATCCGGCCTCCATGTCGGCCTCCATGTCGGTCGCCGGGGCTCGCGTGCCGGATGGCAGGGCGTCCGCTTCGGGAGGGCCCGCGACCAGCATCACCAGCGCGGTGACGACGGAAGCGGCGAGCGCCAGCTCGACGACGACGATGGCCGGCTTGGCGTAGCCCTCCGGCCAGGCGAGGAAGCTGCCCTCGGTGGCGAGGCCCAGCAGCCCGGCGGCGATGAAGGCGAGCGGGCCGACGGCCAGCGCGACGCCGACCGCCCGCGCCCCGGTGCGCGGCGCCGGGGCCAGCCCGGCCATGATGGCGATGAGCCACATGGCGGCGGCGACCGTGCTCGCCTGGAACTTGCCGCCCGGCTCGTCGGCGCCGATCCAGAACAGGTAGGCGGCGAAGACCAGGCCGGCCGGGATCAGCATGCGGGCGAGGAAGGCGAGGGCGGGCGAAGGCGGGCCCGCCGGCCAGGGAAGCGGGCGCGCGCCCCAGCCGCCCGCCGGCCCGAGCACCCGCATGCCGATCACCGCGATCAGCAGCACCACGATCTCCAGCAGCGTATCGAGCGCGCGATAGGCGAGCAGCACCGCGGCGACCGGATTGCCGAGCTCGGTCCGCGGCAGGGATTCCATCGCGGCGGCGGCGAGGCTCGGGGCCGGATCCGGCAAGGCGAGCAGCAGCGCGGCGAGGGCGAAGGTCGCCAGCGCCGCCAGGCCGGCCGCCGCCAGCCGCAGCCGCGGCCCGGCGGCGGCGCCGAGCCGCACCGGCCGCGTCAGCCGCCCGCTCGCCCGCAGCAGCAGGATGCCGGTTGCGCCGCCGCCGATGGCCGCTTCGGTGAGGGCGACGTCGACCGCTTCCAGCTCCACCCAGGCGAGCGCCAGGAACAGCCCGAAGGCCATGAAGCCGAACAGGGCGGCGCGGGTCTGCCGCGCGGCGATCACGAAGAAGGCGCCGGCGACCAGCGGCACCGCGATGAGGCCCGCCAGCAGCTCATTCATCGCCTTCTCCCGCATCGGCGGCTCCCGCATGGGCGGCGGCCTCCCCGTCGCGGTGCAGGCGGGCGAGAAGCTGACCGGCGGCGGTGCTGCCCGCCAGCACCAGCAGCCAGACCAGCAGGAGCTTGAGCGCCATCCACACGCTGCCCGCCTGCGACACCAGGCCGAGCGCGATGAGGCCGAGGCCGAGCGTATCCGCCTTGGTGAGGGCATGGAGGCGCGACAGCGGATCGGGAAAGCGCAGCAGGCCGACCGTCCCGGCGAGGAAGAAGGCCGCGCCGGCGCAAACGAGGGCGATGGTGAGCAGATCGGCGATCATCGCTCACCGCTCGGATGCGGCAGCGGCCGCTCCGCCGGGTGCGGGGGGTTCGCGGCGGCGGGCTTCGGGTTGGCATCCGGGCCCGCTCCCTGCCGGCCGACCGCCCCCCGGCTCATGGCGGCGGTCGCCAGCGCCGCCAGCAAGGCGAGGGTGAGGGCGACGTCGACCAGCGCCGGCGCCGCGCGCGCGGTCGACAGCAGCAGGCAGATGGCGGCGCCGGCGGTGCCGACCAGCTGCACCGCCATCATCCGGTCCACCGCGCCCGGCCCGCGCAGCAGCCGCACCAGGCCGAGCACGGCGGCGAGCGCGACGAAGGCGGCGGCGGCGTGGAGAAAGTCGCTCATGTCGCGTCCGATGGTCCGAAGGCGCGGGCGAACCGCGCCTCCTCCTGCGCGAGGGCGGTAGCGACCGGCATGCTTTTGTCGAGGCAATGAACGAGCCAACCGTCGCCGTCCTCCGCCTCGATCGGCAGTGCGCCGGGCTGAAGCCCCATCAGCGCGCGGAAAGCGTCGCGCGCCTCGCCGGCCGGCAGGCGAGGACGGTAGCGGACGAAGCCGGGAGCGATCGGCAGCGAGGGCGCGAAGGCGCGCCGCGCCACGTCGATGCCGCCGATGAGGGTGGCGGCCGCCAGCCGCCCCGCCAGCACCAGCGCGGCCAGCGGGCGCAGGTGGAACGCCGAAGGCGGCGCCAGCCGCAGGCTGATCGCGGCGGCGGCTGCCGCGGCGACGATGCCGGGGGCGAGGGCACCGCCATCGGCCATCACCAGCCAGAGCAGGAGCAGGCCCGCCCCTCGCAGGGCGAAGGCCATCGCGGCGTTGCCTCGCTTATGGGCGTGGCCTCGCTCATGCGAGGGGCGCATCGGCAGGCCGGTCGTCATGTCGCCGCCTCCCTCATGCTCGCCGCGGCAAAGCGACGGTGGACGGATATCCAGCGCGAATCGACGCGCCTGCCGCCTGCCGGGAGCATGCCCCGCTCGCGGAGGTATTCAAATGACGGGCCGATGCGACTTTTTTCCAATGCCGGCGCAAGCCGCTGCAAATCATCGTCTTTCGATCCCGGCTGTTTTTGGCTGCGGTTGCGTTCCGCCGTCCGCGACGGAGTTGAGTATCCCGAAAACGCGAAAAGGGGCACCATTCGTCACAGGTGCGATGTCGTAGCCGTGCGACCGTGCCATAGCTTGGCCGAATGATAATCGAACGAGATGTCGTCCCCATGTTGAAGCGCCCTCGCTCCGGGAAATCCGCCCGGCCCGCCATCCTTCTGGCCGCCGGCGTGGCGCTGCTCGCGGGGGCCTGCTCGCAGGAAGAGCAGGCGGCGGCGCCGCAGGTGCGCCCGGTGCGGGTGGTCACGGTGACGGACGCGCCCTCCAGCCAGTCGGTGTCGATCACCGGCACCATCCAGGCCGAGGACGAGGCGGCGCTCGCCTTCCGCATCTCCGGGCGGATGATCGAGCGGCTGGTCAATGTCGGCGACCGCGTGACCGGCGGGCAGGTGGTCGCCCGGCTCGACCCGCAGAACGCACTTAATACGCTGCGCTCGGCGCAGGCGGCGCTGACCGCGGCGGAGGGCCAGCTGGTGCAGGCCTCCAACCATTACGACCGCCAGGAGCGGCTGCTGCAGAGCGGCTTCACCACCCGCGCGCTCTATGACGAGGCCCGGCAGGGCCGCCTGTCGGCGCAGGCGCAGGTCGACAACGCGCAGGCGCAGCTGAAGATCGCCGAGGACAATGTCGGCTATACCGAACTGAAGGCCGACGCCCCCGGCGTGGTGACGGCGCGCGGCGCCGAGCCCGGCGAGGTGGTGCAGGCCGGGCAGATGATCGTGCAGCTGGCCCGGCAGGACGGGCGCGACGCGGTGTTCGACGTTTCCGCCCAGATCATCCGGCAGGTGCCGGGCGATCCGGTGATCACCGTCACCCTGGCCGACGACGCCTCGGTGAGCGCGACCGGGCGGGTGCGCGAGGTCGCGCCGCAGGCCGATCCGGTGACGCGCACCTTCCGGGTGCGGGTCGGGCTCGACAACCCGCCGGCGGCGATGCGGCTCGGCTCCACCGTGACCGGCCGCGTCGATCTCGAATCCGCCTCCGGCATGGAGGTTCCCGCCTCGGCGCTGACCGCCGTCAACGGCCAGCCGGCGGTGTGGGTGGTCGATCCGTCCACCGCCACGGTGGCGCTGCGCAATGTCGAGGTGGCGCGGTTCAATCCGGCGACGGTGGCGATCGCCACCGGCCTCGGCGTCGGCGACGTCGTCGTCACCGCCGGCGTGCAGGCGCTGCATCCGGGCCAGAAGGTCCGCCTGCTGGGCGCCGCGTCGGAAGCGGCGGGTTCGTGATGCGCTTCAATCTATCGGAATGGGCGATCCGCGAACGCTCGCTCGTGCTGTTCTTCATGCTGGTGGTGGTGGTCGCGGGCCTGACGTCCTATTTCCGGCTGGGACGCAGCGAGGACCCGGCCTTCATCATCAAGACCATGGTGGTGCAGGCGGCCTGGCCGGGCGCTTCCACCGAGGACATGCTGCAGCAGGTCACCGAGCGGCTGGAGCGCACGCTGCAGGAAACGCCGCATCTCGACCGGCTGCGCTCCTATACCAAGCCCGGCGTGACGACGATCTTCGTCGACCTCGAAGGCGCGACCACCGCCGCGCAGGTGCCGGACGTCTGGTATCACGTGCGCAAGAGCATCGGCGACATGCGCCACACCCTGCCGCAGGGCGTGGTCGGGCCGGGCTTCAACGACGAGTTCGGCGACACGTTCGGGCTGATCTACGGCTTCACCGCCGACGGCTTCACCCATCGCGAGCTGCGCGACTATGTCGAGGAGGTGCGCTCGAAGCTGCTGCAGGTGCCGGACGTCTCCAAGATCGAGATCCTCGGCGCGCAGGACGAGCGCATCTTCGTCGAGTTCTCGGTGGAGGAGCTCGCCAGCCTCGGCGTCAACCGGCAGGCGCTGGTGGCGGCGCTGCGCAGCCAGAACGTGGTGCAGCCCTCCGGCACCATCGAGACCGGCGACGAGAAGCTGGCGCTGCAGGTCTCCGGCGCCTTCGACAGCGAGCGCGACATCGCCAATATCAACTTCGCCGTCGACGGGCGGATGCTGCGGCTCGCCGACATCGCCACGGTGCGGCGCGGCTTTGCCGACCCGCCGCAGCCGCTGTTCCGGGTCAACGGCCAGCCGGCGATCGGCCTCGCCATCGCCATGCGCGAGGGCGGCGACATCCTGCGGCTCGGCGCCAACGTGCAGAAGGCGGTGGACGCGATCACCGCCGACCTGCCGATCGGCATCGGCGTCAACCTGGTCGCCGACCAGGCGGTGACGGTGGACCACGCCATCGCCGAGTTCATGGAATCGCTGTGGCAGGCCATCGCCATCATCCTGGTGGTGAGCTTCATCGCGCTCGGCGTGCGGCCGGGCCTCGTGGTGGCGCTGTCGATCCCGCTGACGCTGGCGGCGGTGTTCTCCGTCATGGAGCTCGCCAATATCGACATGCAGCGCATCTCGCTCGGCGCGCTGATCATCGCCCTCGCCCTGATGGTCGACGACGCGATGACCACCACCGACGCCACCATCAACCGACTGGCGCTCGGCGAGAAGAAGGAAGTGGCGGCGGTCTTCGCCTTCAAGACCTATGCCTTCGCCATGCTGGCCGGCACGCTGGTGACCATTGCCGGCTTCGTGCCGATCGGCTTCGCCGCGTCTTCGGCGGGCGAGTACACCTTCTCGCTGTTCGCGGTGGTGAGCATCGCGCTGCTGGTGTCGTGGCTGGTGGCGGTGCTGTTCGCGCCGCTGATCGGCCTCGCCATCCTCAAGCCGCCGAAGAACGCCGGCACCGAGCCGGGGCGGGTGATGCGGGCCTATCGCGGCTTCCTGTCGGCGGCGCTGACCGCGCGCTGGGTCACCATCGCGGCGACGCTCGGCCTGTTCGTCGCCTCGATCCTGCTGCTGCCGCTGATCCCGAGCCAGTTCTTCCCCTCGTCCGACCGGCCCGAGCTGCTGGTCGACATGACCCTGCAGCAGAATTCCTCGATCTATGCCACCGAGAGCGCCATGGAGCGGCTCGACGCGGCGCTGAAGGGCGATCCCGACGTCGAGCGCTGGAGCGGCTATGTCGGGCGCGGCGCCATCCGCTTCTACCTGCCGCTCAACGCCCAGCTGCCGAACGACTTCTTCGGCCAGGCGGTGGTGGTGGCCAGGGACACGCCGGCGCGCATCCGCCTGCAGGCGAAGCTGGAGAAGCTGCTCGCCGAGGATTTCCCCGGCGTGGTGGCGCGCGTCTCGCCGCTCGAGCTCGGCCCGCCGGTCGGCTGGCCGGTGCAGTATCGCGTGCTGGGCCCCGATCTCGCGCAGGTGCGCGACATCGCCTTCAAGCTGGCGCAGGTGATCGCCGCCGAGCCCGACGCGGTGCAGGTGAACTACGACTGGATCGAGCCGGCGCGGGAAGTCCGCATCAAGGTCGACCAGGACGAGGCGCGCCGCCTCGGCCTCTCCTCCGAGGCGATCAGCGGCGTGCTCAACACGGTGATCTCCGGCCAGCCGGTGACGCAGGTGCGCGACGACATCTATCTGGTCGACGTGGTGCTGCGCGCCACCGACGAGCAGCGCGTCTCGCTCGACAACCTGCGCACCATCCAGGTGCCGATCCCCGGCGGACGCACCGTGCCGCTCAGCCAGTTCGCCACGTTCGACTATGCCCAGTCCTACCCGCTGGTCTGGCGCCGCGACCGGGTGCCGAGCCTGACGGTGCAGGCCGACGTGGCGCCCGGCACGCTGCCGGACGAGGTGGTGCGCGCGCTCGCCCCGAAGATCGACGCGCTCGCCGCCGAGCTGCCGCGCGGCTACCGCATCGAGACCGGCGGCACGGTGGAGGAGAGCGCCACCTCGCAGGCCTCGGTGGTGGCGGTGGTGCCGCTGATGATCTTCATCATGCTCACCGTGCTGATGTTCCAGCTGCGGCGCTTCTCGCTGCTGTTCCTGGTGCTGTCGGTGGCGCCGCTGGGGCTGATCGGCGTGGTGCTGGCGCTGCTGCTCTCCGGCCGCCCGCTCGGCTTCGTCGCCATTCTCGGCGTGCTGGCGCTGCTCGGCATGATCATCAAGAACGCGGTGATCCTGATCGGCCAGATCGAGGCGGAGCGCGAGGCGGGCAAGAGCGTGCGCGAGGCGGTGCTCGACGCCTCCAGCGCCCGCTTCCGTCCGATCATGCTGACCGCGGTGTCGACCGTGCTCGGCATGATCCCCATCGCGCCGACGGTGTTCTGGGGGCCGATGGCCTTCGCCATCATGGGCGGGCTGCTGGTCGCCACCGTGCTGACGCTGATCTTCCTGCCGGCGCTCTATGTCGCCACCATCAGGGACCGGCCGGCGGCGGCATAGCCGGCCGCCGCGCGAGCCGATCGGGCCGAGGCGGTCCGGTTGGCGCGATCATGCGGTTGCCGTCGAAGTCGGAACGTTCGCCCAGCGTCGAGTGGTTCGGCGCGCGGGGTAGTTCCGCGACTTCGACATTCATTTGCTGCATCGCGACATGAATAGCGCGCGGCATGTGCTTTTCGATCACGTAATCGGACGCAGCCGAAAAATCGAAATCGATGCCTATTGTTGGCCAAACCTGCCGACGGTATGTAGGTGGTATCGATTCACTATGGGGAACGTCTGACATGGTTCGCGTGATTGCAATTTCTCTCGTTGCTCTTTCTATCGCCGGTTGCACCACCACCGAGAAGCGGGCCGGTACCGGCGCGCTGATCGGTGGCGGCGCCGGCGCCATCATCGGCGGCATTGCCGGCGGCGGCACCGGCGCGGCGGTGGGTGCGGCGGTCGGCGCCGGCACCGGCGCGGTGATCGGCGCGGCAACCGCGAACTGATCTTTCCGACGTGTTGCAGAGCGGCCGTGCATCGAGGGATGCACGGCCGTTTTGTTTTTGACGGCCGGGACGTGGCGAGGGGCGGCGGCGTGCGTCCTTCGAGGCCCGGCTGCGCCGGGCGCCTCAGGATGACGGGGGACGGAAAGACGATTCCATGTCCCCGTCATGCTGAGGAGCGGGGCGGAGCCCCGCGTCTCGAAGCACGCAGGCTCTCGCCACTCCGCCGCCCCGGCATTCAGTCCAGACCCCGGCGAATCCTCAGCGGCGCGGGGTGGCGATCTGCTGGCCGACCCGCTCGGCGACATAGGGGAAGAACGGGTTGGACGACATGCGGGTCAGCGCGTCGAGGCTGACGATCAGCGCCCCGCGCTCGCCGCGCACCGCCATCGCCCCCAGCTGCAGGCCGAAATTCTCCGCCGGATCGGGGTTGGAGCCATAGAGCCCGTCGCTCTCCGGGAAGGGCAGGGCGACATGCGACAGCGAGAACACGTCCGGCGGGTAGAACAGGTTCAGCGGCCGCTCGGCGGTGTCGGTGGCGCCGGCCGGGGTGGTGCGCTCGACCACTTCGGCGCTGTCGGGGCCGGCATTGGTGATCAGCGACAGGGCGAAACGGCGCGGCGCCGGCGGGACGTTCCGGTTCAGCGCCGCCGCCGAGGTCGCCCCGCGCAGCAGCGGTCCCAGCTTGGTGTTGCGGTTGAGGTCGAACAGCACCAGCTCGCTGCCATTGTCCGGCAGCAGCCCGTAGAAGGCGGTGACGACGGCGCGGGTGGAGACGGTGAAGTCGAGCGCCGACTGGAAGGTGAGCGTCGGCGGCAGCATCGCCAGCCCGCCGCGTGCGGCCTGGCGGGAGATCGAATCCTGCAGGGCCTGCGTCAGCCGGTGCGACTGCCGGGCGCCGTTGACCGGGAACGAGTTGTATTTGAACGGATTGAATTCCGGCAGCACCGACAGCCACGCGGCTTTGGCGAAGGCCGGCAGGAAGGCCGGGAGGCCTGCCAGGCCGGCGAAACGGGCGAAGCGGGTGATGCCGATCATCGGCGACAGCAGGATCAGCCGGTCCGGCCGTGCCAGCGCCGGATCGTCCAGCGCGTCCAGCGCATATTTCAGCGCCAGCGCGCCGCCATTGGAGAAGCCGACGATATGGAGGGGAGCGGCTCCGGCGAGGCGGTGGGCTTCCCGCACGGCGAGCCGGGTGGCGGCGAGCCAGTCCTCCCATTCCGACTCGGCGAGTCCGGCCGGCACGGTGCCGTGGCCCGGCATGCGGATCGCCACCACCGCCCAGCCGGCCTGCTCGTAGAGCCGGGCGATGTGGCGCAGGCTGTAGGGGGAATCGGTGAGCCCGTGCAGCAGCACCACCGCGCCCTTGGGTGCGGTGGTGGGCACGATCTCGTAGGAGCGGTTGAAGTCGCGGGTCAGCTTCGGCGGGTAGACGACGCTGCCGGCGAAATAGCGGTTGGAGGGGACGCGCTCCTCCTCCGGCAGCCGCTGGATGACGTTTTCCCACACCTCGTCGAAGATGCGGTCCTCGGCTTGGAGGAAGCCGGCCCAGTCGGTCTCGTCCATCTCTCCGACGGTGAGCTCGTGCGGCACGAAGGTGTGCCAGGGCTCCAGCGGCGCGCCGGTCTGCGAGAAATAGACGCGGGTGCCGACGAAGGTCGCCAGCATCAGCACCAGCGCGGCGGCGAGCCAGAGGACGAGGCGCTTGAGGCGGGCGGCCATGCGGGTTGCTCCTTCGCGGGCGCGGGTTCGCTCAGGCTTCCGGTGCGCGGCCGGAGAGCAGCCGGGCGACCCAGCGGGCGGACGGGATGTGCTCGCACAAGGTGAGCGCGGCGATGGTGAGCGGCACGCCGATGAAGGCGCCCGGCAGGCCCCACATGAACGACCAGAAAAATACCGCCAGCAGCACCAGGAACGGCGACATGGCGAGCGCGCGGCCGGCGATGCGCGGCTCGATATAGGAGCCGGAGAAGAACTGGATGACGTTCATGCCGGCGAAGACCGCAATCGCCGTCTGCCAGGATTCGAACTGGGCGACGGCGAACAGCGTCGGCAGCAGCGTCGCCACCAGCGGGCCGATGAAGGGGATATAGTTGAGCGCGAAGGCGATCACGCCCCAGGCGAAGGCGAGGTCGAGCCCCGCCGCCGCGGTGAAGCCCCAGATGGCGAGGCCGGTAATGGCGCTCATCGCCGTGCGCACGATCATGTAGCGGCGGAACTTGGTGCCGATGTCCTCGGCGGCGGCAAGCAGCCGCGCCCCGCCTTCGCCCCCCTCGCCGCCGGCGAGCTTGCGGCGCACGATGTCGACCTCCAGCAGGCCGAGCAGCACGAAGATGAAGGTGACGACGGCGAAGCCGGCCATGCCGTTCAGCCGCGCCGCCACGCCCTGGAAGAAGCGGATCAGCCAGGAGACGTTGAAGGTCTCCATGAAGGTGCCGGCGACATAGAGCCCGTGCCCCTCCAGCCACGTCGCGCCGTTGAGATAGAGGGTCTGGAAGCGGTTGGCGTTGGCGACCAGCCACTGGGCGGCGCGGCCGAAGCCCCATACCGTCATCGAGGTGAGGGCGAGGATGACGACGAGGCTGACCGCGAGGCTGATGAACAGGGCGAGCAGTTGCGGCAGCCGCGCCTGCAGCGTCTTCTGCAGCGGCCAGACCAGCGCCATGAAGAACAGCGCGAAGGCCACCGGCGCGATGATGGAACGGGCGATGAACAGAGCCGCGCCGATGAGGATGGCGGCGATGATGCCGAGGAGAATCAGGGTGCCGCGGCTGCTCATATCTCTCTCGCCAGAAGATGCCTGATGCCGGATAAAGCCTGCGCCGCCCGGCGACAAGACAATACCGTCGCGCGGCGGCGGGATGGGAAGCGCGATCACGAGGATGGAAAAATCAGCCTATTGTGATTGAATGATTATTCGTCTTATTGTGCTGCATTATAATATCAATTCTATTCCCTAGCGAGATGGAGTGGGCAGGGTGCTGAAGCTCGGCTACAAGGCCTCCGCGGAGCAGTTCGACGCGCGCAAGCTGCTCGATTTCTCCGTGCTGGCGGAAAAAAAGGGGTTCGACTCCGTCTTCGTCAGCGACCATTTCCAGCCGTGGCGTCATACCGGCGGCCATGCGCCCGCTGCCATCGCCTGGATGGGCGCGCTCGGCGCCTCGACCTCGCGGATCGTCATGGGCACCAGCGTGCTGACCCCGACCTTCCGCCACCACCCCGCCATGGTGGCGCAGGCCTTCGGCACGCTCGGCCAGCTGTTTCCGGGCCGCGTGGTGCTCGGCGTCGGCTCGGGCGAATCGCTGAACGAGGTGCCGGCCACCGGGGCGCCCTGGCCGGAAATGAAGGAGCGCTTCGCCCGGCTGCGCGAGGCGGTGCGGCTGATCCGCCAGCTGTGGAGCGAGGAGCGGGTGACGTTCGAGGGCGAGTTCTACCGCACCGAGGGCGCCACCATCTATGACCGGCCCGACGAGCCGGTGCCGATCTACATCGCCGGCGCCGGGCCGATGGTGGCGAAGTTCGCCGGACGGGCGGGAGACGGCTTCATCTGCACCTCCGGCAAGAAGTGGGAGCTCTATACCGAGACCCTGCTGCCGAACGTGGCGGCGGGGCTGGAAGCGTCCGACACTCCCGGCCGGCGCTATGGCCGCATGATCGAGATGAAGGTCTCCTTCGACGCCGACCGCGCCAGGGCGATGGCCGACACCAAGCTGTGGGCGGCACTGGCGCTGTCGCCGGAGGAGAAGATGTCGGTGGAGGACCCGCGGGAGATGGAGAAGCTGGCCGACGCGCTGCCGGTGGAGCGGGCGGCCTCGCGCTGGATCGTCTCCACCGACCCGGACGAGCATGTCGAGCGCCTCGCCGCCTATGTCGCGCTCGGCTTCGACCACCTCGTCTTCCATGCGCCGGGCGAGGACCAGGAGCGGTTCCTGACGCTGTATGCCGAGCAGGTGCTGCCGCGCCTGCGCGCCCGGTTCGGCTGAGCCACAGCCATGAGCGCACGCGCACCTTCCCGTCTGGACCTTCTCGCGCTGCCGGATTTCCCGCTGGTGGAGCCGGGCGACGACCTCGCCGGCTTCGTCCTCGACGGGATCGCGCGGCTGGGGATGCAGCTCCGCGCGGGCGACGTCGTGGTGCTGGCGCAGAAAGTGGTGTCCAAGGCCGAGGGGCGGCTGGTGCGGCTGGCGGAGGTGGTGCCCTCCGCGCGGGCGCTGGCGCTGGCGGGCGAGGTGCGCAAGGACCCGCGCCTCGTCGAGCTGATCCTCGCCGAGAGCGTGCGGGTGGTGCGGGCGCGGCCGGACGTGCTGATCGTCGAGCACCGGCTCGGCCTCGTCATGGCCAATGCCGGCATCGACCAGTCGAATGTGCGCCATGACGGCGGCGAGGCGGCGCTGCTGCTGCCGCTCGACCCCGATGCCAGCGCCGCCCGGCTGCGCGGGGAGATCGCCGGGCGCTGCGGCGTGGCGCCGGCGGTGGTGATCAACGACAGTTTCGGCCGGGCATGGCGGCGCGGCACTACCGGCATCGCCATCGGCGCCGCCGGGCTGCCGGCGCTGGTCGACCGGCGCGGCGAGAGTGACCTGTTCGGCCGCACGCTGCGGGCCACGCTGATCGGCTATGCCGACGAGATCGCCGCCGGCGCCTCGCTGGTGATGGGGCAGGCGGAGGAGGCGACGCCGGCGGTGCTGGCGCGGGGGCTGAGCTGGACCGCTGCCGAGAATCCCGCCGGGGCGCTGATCCGCCCGGCGCAGGAGGACCTGTTCCGGTGAACCGGCCGCTGCCGGCTGGCGGGCTGTGGGCGGTGGTGCCGGTGAAGCCGTTCGGCCTCGCCAAGCAGCGGCTCGCCCCGGCGCTGGCGCCGGCGATACGGGCGCGGCTGGCGCGGGCGATGCTGGAGGACGTGCTGGCGGCGCTTACCGGGGCCGAGCAACTCGCCGGCACGCTGGTCGTCTCCGCCGAGCCGGAGGCGGCGGCGATCGCGCACGCGCACGGGGCGGTGCTGCTGCCGGAGGCGGAGGCCGCCGGGCTGAATGCGGCGCTGGCGCGCGCGGCCGGGCACCTCGTCGCGCTTGGCGCCGGCGGGCTCCTGGCCATTCCCGGCGACGTGCCGGGGGTGACGGCGGGCGAGGTGGCGCGGCTCGTCGGCGCTCATGGAGAGGGGCGGGCGCTCAGCCTCGTCGCCGCGCATGACGGGCAGGGCACCAATGCGCTGCTGGCGACGCCGCCGGACCTGATCGGCTTCGCCTTCGGTCCGGGCAGCCTCGAGGCCCACCGCGCGCGCGCCGCCGCCATCGGGGTGACGGCGCGGGTGCACGGGGACGGCGCGCCGCCGGCTTCCGCCTTGCCGGGGCTGTCTTTGCCGGGGCCGGGCTTGTCCGGGCTGTCTTTGCCTGGGCTGTCCTTGCCGGGGCTTGCCTTCGATGTCGACACGCCCGGCGATCTGTCGCGTCTCGATGCCCTGCCGGCGGAATCCCGTTCGCGCCGGGCGCTCGCCGCCGAAGGAATTTTGCCGGCGCATCCCTAAGCTGACGATAGGAGAGACCCATGGCGCAGTTCGTTCTCGTGCACGGATCGTTTCACGGCGCCTGGTGCTGGCAGCGGCTGATACCGCTGCTGGAGGCGGAGGGCCACACGGTGCTGGCGCCGGACCTGCCGGCGAGCGGCGGGGACGCCGCGCCGCCGGAGACCGCCGACCTCGAAAGCTATGTGACCCGCATCTGCTGGGCCATCGACACGCTGCCGGACAATGTGGTGCTGGTGGGTCATTCCATGGGCGGCATCGTCGCCGCGCAGGTGAGCGAGCGGCGGGCGCACCGGCTGGCGGCATGCGTCTATGTCAACGGCCTGCTGCTGCAATCGGGCGAGAGCCTGGTCAGCTTCCTCGGGGCGCAGGCGCATCTCGGCGTCGAGGACCTGGTGCTGAAGAACATGCAGGTGTCGGCGGACGGGCTGACCGCGACCTTCCCGCGCGAGGCGGCCGCGGACGTGTTCTACAACACCTGCGCGCCGGAAGACGCCGCATGGGCGGCCGGCCGGCTGACGCCGCAGCGCATGAAGGTCTATCACGACGCGCTCGCGCTCACGCCGGCGCGGTTCGGCACGGTGCCGCGCTTCTATGTCGAGGGCACGCGGGACAACGCCGTCTCGCTTGCCTATCAGCGCGCCATGACCGCCGCCACGCCCTGCCGGCAGGTGTTCACGCTGGAGGGCGACCATTCGCCCTTTCTCGGCGCGCCGGAGGCGCTGGCCGGGCTGCTCGACGAGGTGGCGGCCGGGGTCGGCGCCTAGGCGGCCTCCGGTCGCCCAATCCGGTAGCAGAAGGTGCCTCTCGGCTGCTTTTTTAAGCAGGTGTTCAACGGCAAAACGGTATTTCGACCGCCTGTCGGATAGAGTGTCTATACACCAGCACACTTTGGCACAGAACTTGGATTGTTCATCGGCATAGCTGTTGGAGTGCCGGATGTCGTCGATCGCCTTTCAGTCGGTTTTCAAGCGCTACGGCGAGGTCGATGCCGTCAAGCATCTCGACCTCGCCTGCGCTTCCGGCGAGATGCTCGCTTTGCTGGGGCCTTCCGGCTGCGGCAAGAGCACCACGCTGAAAATGGCGGCGGGGATCGAGAGCGTCACCGAAGGCGAGATCTATTTCGGCGACAAGCCGGTGTCGCGGCTCGCGCCGGGCGAGCGCAACATCGCCATGGTGTTCGAGGATTATGCGCTCTACCCGAACATGACGGTGTGGGAGAATGTCGGCTTTCCGCTGAAGGTGCGCGGCATCACCGGCCAGCCGGCCTCCGCGCGCATCGGCGAGGTGCTGCAACTGCTCGGGCTGCGGCAGATGGCCGACCAGCCGGTGCGCGGCCTGTCCGGCGGCGCGATGCAGCGCGTCGCCATCGGCCGGGCGCTGGTGCGCGACCCGGAAGTGATCCTGTTCGACGAGCCGCTGTCGCATCTCGACGCCGACCAGAAGGTGCAACTGCGCGCCGAGATCAAGCGGCTGCAGAAGCTGCGGCAGGTCACCTCGATCCTCGTCACCCACGACCAGACCGAGGCGATCGCCATGGCCGACCGGGTGGCGGTGATGAACCATGGCGTGCTGCAGCAGGTCGGTGCGCCGCAGGACCTCTACGAGCGCCCGGCCAACCTGTTCGTCGCCAATTTCATCGGCGAGCCGCCGATGAACCTGATGAAGGCGGCCTATGCCGGCAACCGCATCGTCGGCGAGGGCTGGGCGGTGACGCTGGGCACGGCGCGGCGCGCCAGGCTGCCCGACGGCGCCATCGTCGCCGGCATCCGCCCCGAGCATGTCGCGGTGGCGGGGCCGGACGCGACGGGCGACGCGGCGCGGGGCGTCGTCACCTATCGCGAGCCGCGCGGCGATGCCGACGTGCTCACCATCGCGCTCGATGCAGGCAGTGCGGTCGGCGGCAGGCTGGTGGCGGAGATCGCCGGGCCTTCGGCCTGGCGGGCGGGCGACCATGTGTCGGTCGGGCTCGATGTCGGCAAGCTGCTGGTCTTCGACGAAAAGAGCGAGCGGAACCTGGAGGTGGCGCAATGAGCCCGGCCGCGCATGGCGGGCTCGTGGCCCGCGGCATCTCCAAGAGCTTTGCGTCCAAGAGCCCGCAGCACAAGGTGCTGTCCGAGATCGGCATCGAGGTGGCGCCGGGCGAATTGCTCGCCATTACCGGCCCCTCGGGCGCCGGCAAGACCACCTTCTGCCGCATCCTCGCCGGGCTGGAGCGGCCGGATGCCGGCAGCGTCGAGCTTGGCGGGCGCTCGCTCGCCGGGGTGCCGGCCGGCCAGCGCCGCGTGGCGCTGATGTTCGAATCCTATGCGCTCTATCCGCATCTCACCGTGCGCGGCAACGCGCTGTCGCCGCTGCAGGCGCCGGGCGGCAGGCTGTCGCCGGCGGACGCCGACAAGCGCGTCGACGAGGTGCTGGAACTGCTGGAGATCCGCCATCTCGGCGCGCGGCTGCCGGGCGCTCTCTCCGGCGGGCAGAAGCAGCGGGTGGCGCTGGCTCGCCTGCTGGTGCAGTCGCCGGCGCTGTACCTGCTCGACGAGCCGATCTCGCATCTCGACGCCAAGCTGCGCCACAAGCTGCGCGGGGAAATCCGCCGCCGGCTCTCCGGCCTGCCGGTGCCGACCGTCTGGTCGACGCCGGACGGCATGGAGGCGCTGTCGGTCGGCGACCGGGTGGCGGTGATCGATGGCGGGCGCCTCGAGCAGATCGGCACGCCGGAGGAGATCTGGCTGCGGCCGGCGAGCGCGCGCGTCGCCCGGCTGCTCGGCGACCCGCCGATGAACCTGATCGACGGCGAGCTCCTGCGCGAGGATGGCGAGCTGTTCTTCGTGCGCCGGGCGCTGCGCGTCAGGCTGGCCGGTGCGCTGGCGCGGGCAGCGGAGGCGGCGAGAGGGCCGGCGGCGACGCTGGGCCTGTGGCCGGACGCCATCGGCTTTTCCGCCCCGGATGCACCGGGGGCGGTGCCGGCCGAGGTCTATTCCAACGAGCCGTTCGGCAAGCACGCCATCGTCACCATCGACCTCGGCAGCCTGCTCGCCAAGGTGAAGACCTCGATGCAGGACGCCGCTGCGCTGGGCGCGGATGGCGGCATCGGCCGCACCATCGGCATCACACTTCCCGGCGAAGGGCTGGTGCTCTTCGACGGCGCCACCGGCCGGGCCTTGTCCGGAAACTGACGACCATAAGCCGCTAACGGCACATACAGAGGGAAAGAGCGATGAAGCGTAAAATCTGGTGTTTCGCCGCCGCCTTGGCGGCAACGACGGCGCTGACGGCGCCGGCGACGTTCTCCGCCATGGCGCAGGACGCGAGCTTCTACACCGAAGCCGCCAAGCCCTACAAGGGCACCACCATCCGGGTGCTCGACGAGATCACGCCGCTGCAGGAGACGCTCTCCAAGATCGTGCCGGATTTCGAGAAGGAGACCGGCATCAAGGTCGAGTGGGAGCTGCTGAACCATTTCGAGGTGATCAACAAGGGTCAGGCCGACATGCTGTCCGGCCGCGGCTATTACGACGCCATCATGCTGCACGGCGCCCAGCTCGGCCCGATGCTCTCGGCCGGCGTGATCATGCCGATCGACAAATACGCCGCCGATCCCAAGCTGTCGGATCCGGGCTTCAACGCCGGCGACTTCATCCAGACGCCGTACAAGACCACCGCCTTCAGCGACGGCAAGCAGTACGGCTTCATCAACTGGAACTACAACCACGTCTACTGGGCGCGGGCCGACCTCTTGAACAACCCGGAGGAGAAGGCGGCGTTCAAGGCCAAGTACGGCTACGACCTCGCCCCGGCCAAGACCATCGAGCAGATGCGCGACATCGCCGAGTTCTTCACCCGCAAGAAGGGCGAGAAGCTGGCCGGCACGCCGCTGACCAGCGATTTCTACGGGATCGTGCTGGAAGGCATCAAGGGCGGCTCGACCTTCTCGAACCTGTGGGTGAACTTCATCCAGAACTACGGCGGCAACATGCTCGACGACAAGGGCATGCCGGTGTTCGACAGCCCGCAGACCGTCGCCGCGCTGAAGATGTGGCGCGAGCTGTGGACCTTCGCCCCGCCCGGCATCGCCGAGTATTCGCTGGTCGACGTGCCGACCGTGATGGGCAACGGCATCGCCGCGCAGTCGCTCGCCTGGTCGGACTTCGTGCTCGGCATCGACAAGCCGGGCGTGTCGCCCTACGCCGGCAAGTTCGTCTATGCCCCGATCCCGGCCAAGGCCGGCAACGAGGCGCACCGCCATGCCGACGCCGAGCCGTCGGTGACGGTGATCAGCGCCGCCTCGAAGAACCCGGAGGCGACCTTCCTGTTCCTGGAATGGCTGGCCTCCAAGAAGCAGCAGGACAAGCTGATCGAGATGGGCCAGGGCGGCGTGCCGATCCGCGAGAGCTCGTGGGCGGCGCCGGCGATCACCGGCAGCGCCAACCCGACGCTGTTCGCGGCGATGAAGACCTCGCTCGACGTCGCCTCGGCGCGGCCGAAGATGGAGAAGTACCCGGAAATTATCGACGCGATGAGCGGCATCGCCCAGCAGGTCGGCCTCGGCAAGATGACGCCGGAGCAGGGTGCCAAGGAAGGCCAGGCCATCCTGGTGAAGCTCTGCGGCGGCAAGTCCTGCACGCTGTGAGGGTTTGAGCCATCTCCCTGGAGAAGGACGTTTCCAAGAGGGACGCTCCCAGGAGGGAGGCTCCCAAGAGGGGCTGCTCCCTCTCCCCGACGGGGAGAGGGATGGGGTGAGGGGTCTTTCCCGAGCGCCGTTACAAGCCCCTCACCCTACCCTCTCCCCCGACGGGGAGAGGGAAAAGAAGACGTCACCCGAACCTCTCCCCCACGGGGAGAGGAAAAGAAGACGTCGCCCGAAGCATCGAGGACCGGAATTCACATGGCGAGCGCAAGCGAGACGGTGACGGCGGCTGAGCCGCAGGGGGCGGCCCTGCGCGAGCGTGCCTGGTATCCCTATCTCCTGATCGCGCCGTCGATGATCACGCTGACCGTGGTCTCGCTGGTGCCGTTCATCTACGCGATCTACCTGAGCTTCCACGAGGCCAAGTTCGGCCGGGTGCGCGACTTCGTCGGCTTCGACAATTACGCGACGCTGCTGTCCGACGAGCGTTTCTGGAACTCGATCGGCGTCGCGGCGACCTTCGTGTTCATCGCCGTGCCGATCGAGTTCATGCTCGGGCTGGCCGGCGCGCTGGTGCTGAACCAGAACGTGCGCGGGCGCTCCATCCTCATCCCGCTCTTGTTCATGCCGACCATGATGGCGCCGATCGTCGTCGGCCTTCTGTGGAAGATCATGCTCGCGGGATCGTGGGGGTTCTTCTCCTACAACGTGCTGGAGCGGTTCAACATCCTCGAGGGCACCTCGATCTTCGCCTCGCCGGACCTCGCGCTCTATGCGCTGATCTTCGTCGACATCTGGCAGTGGACGCCGTTCATGATGCTGGCCTTCTTCGCCGGCCTGCAGGCGCTGCCGCTCGGCCCCTATCGCGCCGCGGCGGTGGACGGGGCGAACCCGTTGCAGATGTTCTTCCACATCACCCTGCCGATGATGACGCCGCTGCTGGCGGTGATCGGCCTGCTGCGCTTCATCGACGCCTTCAAGGTGTTCGACACCATCTACATCCTGACCAATGGCGGGCCGGGCACCTCGACCGAGACGCCCTCCATCCTCGCCAACAAGATGACCTTCGAGTTCTGGAACATCGGCGAGGCGTCGGCGCTGGCGGTGCTGGTGTGGATCGCCTTCTTCGCCTTCTGCAACATCTTCTACCAGGTCGCCAAAAAGCGCCTGAACGCCTTCTGATGGAGCGCTGCGCATGACGATCGCGGAACACCTTGTGCGTCCTTCGAGGCCCGCCTGCGGCGTGCACCTCAGGATGACGGCTGTCCGACGGGCGCCCCGACAGGCGCCACTTGGGCCCGTCATGCTGAGGAGCGGGGCTCGGCCCCGCGTCTCGAAGCACGCAGGCCATTTCCCCCACCGCTCGGTCGGCTGATATCTCGGAGGACGTTCATGGCCGAAGCCCAAAGCCGTCCCGAGGGGTCGCGCGGTCTGTTCTGGACCACGATCACCGTCGTCTACGCCGCCATCGTGCTGTTCCCCATCTTCTGGATGGCGACCATGATGGTGAAGCCCAACGACGCCATGTTCGCGCGGCCGACGCAGTGGCTGTTCGTGCCGACGCTGGAGCATTTCGACTATGTCATCGCCCAGGGCTTCCACTGGAGCCTGCTGACCTCCTTCGTGCTGTGCGCGGTGTCGACGGCGCTGGTGGTGATCATCGGCACGCCGGCCGCCTATGCGTTCGCGCGCTTCGAGATGCGGGCCAAGGACGACCTGTTCCTGTTCATCCTCGGCTCGCGCATGGCGCCGCCGGTCTGCCTCGTCATCCCGTTCTACCTGATCTACGCCAAGATCGGGCTGCTCGACAGCTTCCTCGGCCTGACGCTGGCCTACATGACCTTCAACCTCTCCTTCTATGTCTGGGTGCTGCGCAGCTTCTGCCGCGACCTGCCGGTGGAGCTGGAGGAGGCGGCGGCGCTGGAGGGCTGGTCCAAGGCGGAGATCTTCCGCCGGGTGGTGTTCCCGCTGCTGCGCAACGGCATCGTGGCCACCAGCGTGCTGTGCTTCATCTTCGCGTGGAACGAGTTCCTGTTCGCCTTCATGCTCGGCGGCAAGGCGGTGACGACGCTGCCGGTCTCGATCCCGAAGCTGATCACCAGCCAGGGCGTGCGCTGGGGCGAGATGGCCGTCGTCGGCATGACGGCGCTCATCCCGGTGCTCGCGGTGGTGTTCGTGCTGCAACGGCACATTGTCCGCGGCCTGACGCTCGGCGCGGTGAAGGGGTGACCATCATGCAACATCATCTGCCCGCCACGCCCGGCAACGTGAACTGGGGCCAGTGGGACGCCGGGCTGAAGCCGGCGCTGAGCATCAAGTCCGGCGACCTCGTGGTGATCGACACGCTGTCGGGCGAGCCGGAGGACATGCCGGACCCGGCGCTCGGCTTCACGCCGGTGCCGGGGCAGGCGGAGGTATTCGCCAGCACCTTCCGCGGGCCGGGCCCGCACATGCTGACCGGGCCGATCTTCGTCGAGGGCGCCGAGCCGGGCGACGTGCTGGAGGTGCGGCTGCTCGACATCGCGTTCCGGGCGGACTGGGGCTGGAACATCCAGATGCCGTTCCTCGGCACGCTGCCGGAGGATTTCCCCGAGCTGCGGCGCATCCATTTCCCGGTGGACGGCAAGAGGCGCATCGCGACGATGCCCTGGGGGCAGGAACTGCCGCTGGATCCGTTCTTCGGCAATTTCGGCGTGGCGCCGGCGCCGCAATGGGGGCGGCTGTCCTCCACCGAGCCGCGGGTGTTCGGCGGCAACATGGACAACAAGGAGCTGGGCGTCGGCACGACCACCTATTTCCCGGTCTTCGCGCCCGGCGCGCTGTTCTCGGTCGGCGACGGCCACGGGCGGCAGGGCGACGGCGAGGTCTGCCTCACCGCCATCGAGACGGCGCTGACCGGCACCTTCGAGTTCCACCTGCGCAAGGACATGAAGCTGTCGGCGCCGCGCGCGGAGAAGGCGGATGCGTGGATCACCATGGGCTTCGACCCCGATCTCGACGACGCGGTGAAGGAGGCGCTGCGCGACATGATCGCGCTGATCGGCGAGCAGTCCGGGCTGTCGCCGCAGGATGCCTACACGCTGTGCTCGCTCTGCGCCGATCTGCGCGTCACCCAGACCGTGGACGGCAACAAGGGCATCCATTGCGTGCTGCCGAAACAGTTCCTGCCGGTACGCCGAGGGAGCGGGAGATGAGGAAGACCCGCTTCGGCATCTTCATGCCGCCGTGGAATTCGCCGCCGACGCAGAACATCACCACGTCGCTGCAGCGCAATATCGAGACCATCCGCTGGATCGACGAGCTCGGCTATGACGAGGCGTGGGTCGGCGAGCATCATTCCGCCGGCAGCGAGATCGTCGCCGACCCGATGGTGTTCCTCGCCCATGTCGGGGCGCTGACCAGGTCGATCAAGCTCGGCACCGGCATCGTGCCGCTGCCCTATCACAACCCCTACCATGTCGCCGACCGGATGATCCTGATGGACCATCTGCTGCGCGGGCGCTTCATGGCCGGCTTCGGGCCGGGGGGGCTGCCGAGCGACGCCTCGATGTTCGGGCTCGACCCGCGCGAGCTCAGGCCGGCGCTCGACCACGATCTCGGCGTGCTGATGAAGCTGCTCACCACAACCGAGCCGGTGAGCGCGACGACCGACCGCTACAGGCTGGTCGACGCCTTCTGCCAGGTGGCGCCCTATACCGACCCGGTCTTCGACGTCTGCGTGGCGGCGACCCGCTCGGAGGCCGGGCCGCGCATCGCCGGCCGGCACGGGCTGGGGCTGCTCTCCACCGGCGTGGTGTCGCCCAAGCCCGGCATGCCGGCCTCGCCGCTGCACTGGGACGTCTACGCGGAGGAGGCGATCCGGCACGGGCATGTGCCCGATCCCGGCCGCTGGCGGCTGGTGGTGAACGTGCATGTCGCCGAGACCCGCGAGCAGGCGATCGCCGACATGCGGCACGGCTTCGACGCCTTCTGCGACTACACCCAGAAGACCATCGCCATGCCCTCGATCACCGCGCAGGGCGAGACCTTCGAGGAACGCATCGCCTGGATGAACGAGACCGGCATCGGCGTCATCGGCACGCCGGACGATGCGGTCGACTTCCTCAAGCGGCTGGCGGCGCGGGCCGGCGATTTCGGCTGCTTCCTGATGCTGGCGCATGACTGGGCCAACCGGGAGGCGACGCTGCGCCATTACGAGCTGTTCGCCCGCCACGTCGTCCCGCATTTCCAGCCGAGCATGGCACGCCTCTTGAAAGCCGAGGAGCGCTCGCGCGCCAGCCATGCCACCGATCTCGTGAACAATGCCGCCGCGATCAACGCCTGGCTGCCGCCGAACGAGCAGCTGTCGTCGACGAACTGACTGGAGGAGTGCCCATGGCCGAGACCTCGATGCCAATAGCCTATAAGGACTCGAAGCTGCCGGCGCCGCTGGCGCTGCCGGACGGGCCGGAATGGATCGGCGTGCTGAAGGTGTTCGACGCGCATGTCGCCGAGACGCTGGTGGTGGCGGCACGCACGCTCTACCCGCACCAGGGCCTGCCCGAGCGGGTCTATCGCCGCACCGTGGCGGCCTTCGACGGCATCGCCGCCAAGGTGCCGGCCGCTGCCCAGAGCTTCGCCGAATTCGTCGACCTCGTCGACGGCGCCACCTCGCTGCCGTTCCGCGACCTGTCGGAGAGCTATCGCGTCAACGCGCTGAAGGAGATCGAGGGCACCACCGCCTTCCGGCTGGTGCAGCGCTCGACGGTGCGCTTCCTCTACGACGATGTCGAGGTGTGGCAGGCCTTCGGCTACGAGGGCGCCAGCGTGCATCTCGGCGGCTATGTGAACCGCGGCTTCAACGATCTCGACTGGTTGCCCGAACCGCCCGCGGGCGTGTGACGCAACCTCCGCATACGGGTACGCAGCATGACACATTATGAGCTCGATGATTCCGGCGTCGTCGTCATCGTCGGTTCCGGCGCCGGCGGCGGCACGCTCGCCCATGAACTGGCCCGGCGCGGGGTGGACGTGGTGCTGCTGGAGGCCGGCAAGCACCTGACGCCCGAGGACTTCGTCAATGACGAATGGGGCGGCTACGAGATGCTGTCCTGGCTCGACAAGCGCACCGCGTCGGGCACCTGGCGCGTCGCCAGGGACCATCCGACGGCGCCGAGCTGGCACTGCCAGGTGGTGGGCGGCACCACCACGCACTGGTCGGCCTGCTGCTACCGCTTCATCGAGGACGAGCTGCGCGCGCGCACCGTCTATGGCGATGTCGAGGGCGCGAGCCTGATCGACTGGCCGATCACGCTCGCCGATCTCGACCCCTATTACGACCTCGCCGAGGCCAAGATGGGGGTCACGCGCACCAACGGCCTGCCGGGCCTGCCGCCGAACAACAATTTCAAGGTGATGTATGCCGGCGCGAGCAAGCTCGGGCTGAACGTCTCCACCGGCCGCCACGCGATCAATTCGGTGGCCTATGACGGCCGTCCGGCGACCACGCAGGACGGCTTCACCATCACCGGCGACAAGGTGGGCTCGCGCTGGTCGACGCTCAACGTGGAGATCCCGCGCGGCCTCGCCACCGGCAAGCTGGAGCTGCGGCCGCAATCGCGCGTCGTCCTCATCGAGCATGACGAGGCCGGCAAGGCGTCCGGCGTCGTTTATGTCGACGCGGCGGGCGTCACCCATCGCCAGAAGGCGCGCGCGGTGGTGCTGGCGGGCAATTGCGTCGAGACCTCGCGGCTGCTGCTGCATTCGAAGAGCGGGCGCTTTGCCGACGGCCTCGCCAATGGCCATGGCCATGTCGGCCGGCATTACCTGCGCCACCTGATCCAGACCGTGTGGTCGGTGTTCGACAAGCCGGTCTACATGCATCGCGGCGAGATCATGGGCGGCATGATCGACGATTTCGTCCGCCACGACCCGGCGCGCGGCTTTGCAGGCGGCTACTACATCGAGATGAACTCGATGGGCCTGCCGACCACCGCCGCCTTCATGGACCCCGGCTGGTGGGGGCGCGACTTCGTCTCCGTCATCGAGCAATATGCCAACATGGCCGGCATCTTCATGTCCGGCGAGGACATGCCGCAGCCGGACAACCGGGTGACGCTCGGCGACGAGCTCGACGCCTTCGGCGTGCCGGTCGCCAATATCCATTATGACGACCACCCGAACGACCTGAAGATGCGCGTGCATGGCTACAAGCAGCTCACCGCCATCCATGCGGCGGCGGGGGCGAAGCGCTCCATCGAGGCGCCGGCCTATCCCGCCAGCCACAATCTCGGCTCCAACCGCATGAGCGCGAAGGCCGAGGACGGGGTGCTGGACGGCAACGGCCGGGCGCACGAGGTGCCAAACCTGTTCATCGCCGACGGCAGCACCTTCTCCACCGGCGGCGCCTGCAACCCGACGCTGACCATCGTGGCGCTGGCGATCCGGCAGGCGGATTTCATGGCGGGGCGGATGGCGGCGGGAGAGCTCTGAGCGTTCTTGCCGAGGGGAGGGCGTGTGCGTGCTTCGAGACGCGGAGCTTTGCTCCGCTCCTCAGCGTGAAGAGGTCATCTTCCTGCTTATGAGATCCTCGTCATCCCGAGGTGCCCGGCATGCCGGGCCTCGAAGGACGCACGCCGCCGGCCACATGCCATGCCCGGACCGTCTTTATGGTTCGTGTAGAACACCGAACAGCCCCAGCGACATGCCGGGGCCGTTTGCACGAGGTGCGACGTGAGCGACGGCTTCACCGAATCGACGCTGGACTATTGGCAGGAACTCACCGACGCGGTGCCGGCGCGGTTCTCGCAGGCGCCGCCCTATCGCCATGGCTACCCGGTGCGGCTGCCGGACGGGCGGGTGCTGGTGCTGCCGCTGCGCCCTCTGCCGGACGGCGAGCACGCGGTCGCCTCGCTGATCGCCAACCAGGCCGCCCATGCCGTGGTCTCGGCGCTCGCCGACGCGATGGCCGAGGCGGCGGCTCCGCTCGGGGCCGAGATCGTCGCGGGCCTGCCGACGCTGGGGCTCTCCTTCGCGGCGCTGGTGGCGGAGCGGCTGGGGCAGGCGCGCTACGTGCCGCTCGGCTATTCCCGCAAGTTCTGGTACCGCGACGAGCTTTCCGAGCCGGTCTCCTCCATCACCACGCCGGAAGCGGGCAAGCGGCTGCGGCTCGACCCCAACCTCACCCCGCTGATCGAGGGCCGGCGGGTGCTGCTGGTCGACGACGCCATCTCCTCCGGCGCCACGGCGGTCGCGGCCTGCCGGCTGCTCGCGCGGGCAGGAGCGGAGATATCAGGCATGGCGGTGGCGATGAAGCAGACCAACCGCTGGGTGGCGGCGATGGAGGGCGTGCTGCCGGCGGACCGGGTACGCGCCGCCTATGGCTGCCCGCTGTTCATCCGGCGCGAGGATGGCTGGTGGCCGGATGAGGCGACGCTGCCGCAGGTGCCGTGAGCGGGCGGCCCTCGCGGCTCTTCCCGCAGCCTGTCGTTCCGGTTCGGCCTTTGACGGGTTTGGAGTGGGAACAGCGGCGGGCGTGGTGCGTCCTTCGAGGCCCGGCTAGGCCGGGCACCTCAGGATGACGGAGGTTCCAGCACGCAAATGAGGTCCTGAGTCCTCAGAATAGATGTCATCAGAATAGACGTCGTCATGCTGAGGAGCGGGGCAAAGCGCCGCGTATCGAAGCACGCGCGGCCTGCCCGGCTTCGCCCTCGACCTCAGGCTGCCTCGATCTTCGCCGCCTTCGCCTCGATGGCTTCCCACACCCGGAACGGCGTCAGCGGCATGTCGAGGTCGGTGATGCCGAACGGGGCCAGCGCGTCGATCACCGCGTTGACGAAGGCCGGCGGGGCGCCGATGGCGCCGGCTTCCCCGGCGCCCTTGATGCCGAGCGGATTGGTGGTGCAGGGCACGTTCTGCGTCGACACCGCGAAGAAGGGCAGGTCGTCGGCGCGCGGCAGGCCGTAATCCATGAACGAGCCGGAGAGCAGCTGGCCGCTGTCGGGGTCGTAGACCACGCGCTCCAGCATCGCCTGCCCGAGCCCCTGGGCGATGCCGCCATGCACCTGGCCCGACAGCACCAGCGGGTTGAGCACCCGGCCGAAATCGTCGACCACGGTGTAGCGCTCGACGACGATGCTGCCGGTCTCAGGGTCGAGCGCGACCTCGCAGACATGCGCGCCGTTCGGGAAGGTGCCGATCAGCTGCTCGAAATCGCCGACGCCGGTGAGCCCGCCCGCCTTCGCCGCGACGTCGAGCAGGCCGACATGCCGGTTGGTGCCGGGGACGTGGAACACGCCATCGTCGAACTCCACCTCGCGCGGGTCGGATTCGAGGATCCTCGCGGCCTCCCCATGCGCCTTGCCGAGCACGTCGCCGGTGGCGAGGCGCAGCGCGCCGCCGCCATGCACCATGGAGCGCGAGGCCACCGTGCCGCCGGCGGAGGGCAGCGGCTGGTCGGTGTCGCCGGTCTTCACCACGATGCGCTCGGGCGGGACGCCGAGCGTCTCGGCGGTCATCTGCACATAGGTGGTCTCGTGGCCCTGGCCGGTGGACTGGGTGCCGACATGCACGGTGACGTCGCCGCCGGCGGATATCTCCACCACCGCGCCTTCCTTGCCGGGCACGCCGGTGCGCTCGATGTAGTAGCCGATGCCGATGCCGCGCATCAGCCCGTCCGCCTTCGCCCGGCGGGCGGGGAACCCGTCCCAGTCGGCGGCTTCCATGCCGGCCTTCATCACAGCGGCGAAGTCGCCGGAATCGTAGGTGACGCCGGTCGCGGTCCTGTGCGGCATCTCGTCGGGCGCGATCATGTTGATCTCGCGGAGCTTGTCGGGCGCCAGCCCCACGGTTCGCGCGGCCTTGTCGACGATGCGCTCGATGAGATAGGCGGCCTCGGGCCGGCCGGCGCCGCGATAGGCATCCATCGGCGCGGTGTTGGTGTAGGCGATGCGCACATCGGTGGCGACGGCGGGGATGCGGTAGACACCCGGCGCCATCGGCGGGCCGGACAGCGTCGGGCAATAGACGCCGAAGGCCGAGAGCGCGCCGCCCGCCGGCGCCATGGTTTCCACCAGCAGCGCGGTGAAGCGATGCTCGGCGTCGAGGCCGAGCCGGGCGCGGGAGAGGTTGTCGCGGCCCTGGGTGTCGGAGAGGAACGCCTCGGCGCGGGTCGACTGCCAGCGCACCGGCCGGCCGAGCTTGCGGGCGGCGTAGAGCACGAGGCCCTGCTCGGGATAGGGGATCGCCTTCATGCCGAAGCCGCCGCCGACATCGGGGGTGACGACGCGCAGCTTCTCGGCGGGCAGGCCGAACAGCGCCTCGAACAGCCAGGCGCGGATCATGTGGCTGCCCTGGCTGCCGGTGACGAGGGTGAAGTTGCCGGTCTCGGCGTCATGCAGGCCGATGGCGTTGCGCGGCTCCATCGAGGCGACGACGATGCGGTTATTGACCAGTTCGATCTCGACCACGCGGGGGGAAGCGGCCAGCGCCGCCTCGGCCGCCGCGACGTCGCCGATCCGCCAGTGCAGCGCGACATTGCCGGGGGCCTCGTCGAAGAGGAGCGGCGCGCCCTCGGCGAAGGCGGCGAGCGGGTCGACCACCGCCGGCAGGTCCTCGATGTCCATCGCCACCGCCTCGGCCGCCTCGACGGCCTGAATGGCGCTCTCGGCGACCACGAAGGCGACCGGCTGGCCGAGATAGGTCACCTTGCCCTGCGCCAGCGGGCGCTGCGGCGGCGTCGGCATGCGCCCGCCCTCGACATTGTCGAGCACGATGACGGCGGGCAGCGCGCCGATGCCGTCGGCGGCGAGATCGTCGGCAGTGTAGACGGCGAGCACGCCGGGCATTTCCCGCGCGGCGTCGGCGTCCACCGAGCGTATGATGCCATGGGCGAGGGGGGAGCGGACCACGACGGCGAAGGCCTCGCCGTCATAATGGATGTCGTCGGTGTAGCGGCCGGCGCCGGTGATGAAGCGTTGATCCTCGACACGCCGGAACGGCTGGCCCACACCGAACTTCATCGCTCTCTCGTCCTTCTCGACCGACCGCCGCACAGGTTAGAACGCATCCATGGACTTGCCAATGATGCTATTTGTGCAAAGATCAGCACATATCGTGTGATAGTCTCGATAATCGAATAAGATAGAGCCTCGCACAAGGGCTTCCGTCAGGAGATCGGCATGGCCGTGGACGTGCAGGAATCGCGCCACAGGACCGCGCATTCCGGCGCCTCGTCGAAAGGACGCGGCGTCGGGGCCTCGGTCCGCCGCAAGGAGGATGCGCGTCTGCTGGCCGGGCGCGGCCGGTTCATCGGCGACATGCGCTTTGCCGGCCAGCTGGAGGCGGCGTTCCTGCGCTCTCCGCTCGCCCATGCCCGCATCAGGGCGATCCACATCCCCGCGCATCTGGAGGGACGCGCCTTCACCCATGCCGACATGGTGGGGGTGAAGGACATCCTCGCCAAGACCGGCCTGCCGGGCTTCCGCGTTTCCGCCCAGCCGTCGCTGGCGAGCGGCAAGGTGCGCTTCGCCGGCGAGCCGGTGGTGATGGTGCTGGCCGAGACCCGCGCCGAGGCGGAGGACCTCTGCGAGGAGATCCTCGTCGACTACGAGGAACTGCCGGCGAATTTCGACATACTGAAGGCGGTGCAGCCCGACGCGGCGCTGGTGCATGACGACTGGCCGGACAATGTGTTCCTGGTCTCGGCCACCGAGAAGAATTTCCATGACGGCCTCAAGGACGCGCCGATCCAGGTGACGCGCGAGGTGCGCACCAGCCGGCAATGCATGGCGCCGCTGGAAGGCAAGGGCTGCATCGCGGTGTTCGAGCGCTATGCCGAGCAGCTGACGCTGTGGACCTCGACGCAGATGCCGCACATCGTGCGCTCGGGCCTTGCCGAATGCCTCGGCATTGAGACCCGCAAGATAAGGGTGGTGGCGCCGGATGTCGGCGGCGGCTTCGGCTGGAAGGGGCTGCTGCAGCCGGAAGAGGTGTGCTGCGCCTGGGCGGCGTTGAAGCTCGACCGGCCGGTGAAATGGCTGGAGGACCGGCGTGAGCACCTGATCGCTGCCGCCAATTGCCGCGAGCATCATTATGTGATGACCGCCTATGCCGATACGGACGGCAAGCTCATCGGCCTTGAGGCGGTGGCGCATGTCGATGCCGGCGCCTATTCGGTCTACCCGTTTTCGGCCTGCCTCGAAGGGGCGCAGGTGGTGTCGAACCTGCCGGGGCCCTACGACATTCCCGCCTATCGCTGCCGGGCCTATTCGGTGTGCTCCAACAAGCCGCCGATCGTGCCCTATCGCGGCGTCGCCCGCACCGGCGTGTGCACGGCGATCGAGCTGATGGTCGACGCGGTCGCGCGGGAGGCCGGCATCGACCCTTATGAGGTGCGCATGCGCAACCTGGTGCGGCCGGAGCAGATGCCGTTCACCTCGATCACCGGCAAGGATTTCGACATGGGCGATTATCCCGAGAGCCTGAGGCGGGCGGGGGAGATGATCGGCCATGAGGCGGTTCGCGCGCGCCAGCGGCAGGCCGAGGCGGATGGACGGCTGATCGGGCTCGGCTACGCCACCTATTGCGAGCAGGGCGCGCACGGCACCTCGGTCTATCACGGCTGGGGCATCCCGATGGTGCCGGGCATCGAGAGCTGCGGCGCGCGGCTGACCCCGGACGGCACGCTGGAAGTGCGCATCGGCGGCCAGAGCCACGGCCAGTCCATGGAGACGACGCTGGCGCAGGTGGCCTGCGAGGTGCTGGGCATCGACCCGGAACTGGTGAACGTGGTGCATGGCGACACGGCGCTGACGCCCTATTCCACCGGCACCTGGGGCTCGCGCTCGGCGGTGATGGCCGGGGGCGCGGTGGCGAGCGCCTGCGAGCGGCTGGCGGAGCGGGTGAAGCGGATCGGCGCGCATCTGCTGCAGGCGCCGGAGGAGGCGGTGATCATCCGCGACGCCGAAGTGGTGGGGCCGTCGGGTTCCGTCACCTTCAAGGAGGTGGCGAAGACCTGGTACCTGGCGCCGCAGAATCTGCCGGCCGACATCCACCCGGACGGGCTCGACCTGGTGGCCGGCTACAAGCCGACCGTCGATACCGGCACCTTCTCCTATGCTTCGCACGCCGCCGTCGTCGCGGTGGCGCCGGAGACCGGCGAGGTGGAGATCCTCGACTACGTCATCGTCGAGGATGGCGGCGTGCTGCTCAACCCGATGGTGGTGGACGGCCAGATCTATGGCGGCACCGCGCAGGGCATCGGCACCGCGCTCTACGAAGAAATGACCTATGACGAGCACGGCCAGCCGCTCGCCTCGACGCTGGCGGATTACCTGCTGCCCGGCGCCGGCGAGATGCCGACGGTGCGGATAGACCATATGCAGACGCCCTCGCCGAATACCCGCTTCGGCCAGAAGGGCATTGGCGAGGGCGGGGCGATCGCGCCGCCGGCCGCGCTGGGCAACGCGATCAACGACGCGCTGAAGGGCATGGGCGTCGAGCTCTCCATGTGCCCGATGACGCCGCGCCGGGTGCGGGCGGCGGTATCCGCGAGGGTCGCGTCGTGAAGGCCGCGCGTTTCGATTATGTGCGGCCCGCCTCGGTGGGAGCAGCGGTGGCGGCGCTGGCGGACACAGGCGGCAAGCCGATGGCCGGCGGGCAGAGCCTCGGGCCGATGCTGAACCTGCGCCTCGCGCGGCCCTCGACGCTGGTCGATGTCGCGCGGTTGCCCGACCTGCGGCGGATCGAGGAGCGGCCGGACGGCGTGCTCTACGGCGCCGCCATCACCCATGCCGAGTTCGAGGACGGCGTGGTGCCGGACCCGACGCCGGGCTTCCTCGCGCGGGTGGCGCGCGGCATCGCCTATCGCGCGGTGCGCAATCGCGGCACGGTGGGCGGCAGCCTCGTGCATGCCGACCCGGCCGCCGACTGGCCGACGACGCTCACCGCGCTCGGCGCGCGCGTGCATCTCGCCGGGCCGGCGGGGACGCGGGAACTGGCGCTGGAGGATTTCATCCTCGGCGCGTTCGAGACGGCGCTGGGGGACGGCGAAATCGTCACCGGGGTGCTGGTGCCGCGCTGTTCGCCGCAGGGCCGGTTCGGCTATCGCAAGTCCTGCCGCAAGGTCGGCGAGTTCGCCGAGGCGATGTGCGCGGTGCTCGCCGATCCCGCGCGGAACGTGCATCGGCTGGTGATCGGCGCCACCGAGGGCCGGCATATCGTGGTGAGCGATGCGGCGGCCGTCCTCGCCGATCCGTCGCTGCTCGATGCGCGCCTCGCAAGCGCCGGCCTCACCGGGGAGATGGCGACGCTTCGCCTACACCGGGCGGTGATCCGCGGGGCGATCGATCAGCTGGCAATCGATCAGTTGGCTATCGATCGACCGGCCGGCGCCGCGCTGGAAGCTGAAAGTCCGTCCGCATGATTCCGATCAAACTGGAGATCAACGGCCGCGCCATCGAGGCGGCGGTCGAGCCGCGCCAGCACCTCGCCGATTTCATGCGCGAGGAGATGCTGCTCACCGGCACCCATCTCGGCTGCGAGCACGGCGTGTGCGGTGCCTGCACGGTGCTGATCGACGGGGCGCCGGCGCGCTCCTGCATCGCCTTTCCGGTGGCGCTGGACGGTGCTTCGATCACCACCGTCGAGGGGCTGGCGGACGATGCGGTGACGGCGGCGCTGCGCGAGGCGTTCATGGACGAGCACGCGCTGCAATGCGGCTTCTGCACGCCGGGCATGCTGATCATGGCGCGCGACATCGTGCTGCGCCGGCCGCAGGCGGACGAGGAGACCATCCGCCACGAGCTCGCCGGCAATCTCTGCCGCTGCACCGGCTATGTCGGCATCATCCGCGCGATCAGGAAGGTGGCGGCGACGCGGTCGGAGGCGGTGGTGACGCGCGGCACGGTGCTGGCGCCGCCCGCCTACGGCTCGCCGCTGGCATTGCCGGTCTCGCCGGCGCAGGTGGTGCGCGCGGCGCCGGAACCGGCTGCGGTCGCCGTGCCCGCGGTGGCCTCCGAGGCGGCGGAGCCGCTGCGCAACCCGGTGGAGATGTCCGAGAGCTTCACCGTGCCGGCGCGGCGCGAGGACGTGTGGGCGCTGTTCCAGTCGCCGGAGAAGGTCATCGCCTGCCTGCCCGGCGCGCGGCTGACGGCGCCGAGCGACGGGCGCAGCCTCGCATCCGAGATGGTGGTGAAGCTCGGGCCGATGCAGGCGGCGTTCGGCGGGGCTGGGGTAATCACGCCGCACCCGGCTGACTGGTCCGGCACCATTGACGGGCGCGGCGTCGACCGGCGCAGCGCCACGCGGGTGCAGGCGCGGCTCGCCTACCGGCTGGAGGAGGCCGAGGACGGGGCGGCGACGCGGGTGCGGGTCGACGTCGCCTATGTGCTGCAGGGCCCGCTGGCGCAGATGAGCCGCGGCGCCATCGCCCGCGACGTGGCGGCGCGGCTGACGCAGAGCTTCGCCGCCAATCTCGCGGCGCTGGTGAAGGGTGAGGCGCCGGCGGCGCGGAACACCTCGCTGGACGCGGGGGCGCTGTTCCTCGCGGTGGTGAAGGGCTGGCTGATGCGGATTTTCGGACGGGGTTGAGGGCGGGCGCCTGCGCGCTTCGCCGCCGATGGCGTCGCTTGCTGGCTCGGGCCTCGCGCGAACTTCCCTCTCCCCAATGGGGAGAGGTGGCCCGCGAAGCGGGTCGGTGAGGGGCCTTGCTTCGGCCGCCGCGTCTCCCCCTCTCCCCAATGGGGAGAGGGAGCACGGGCGCGCCGTGTGTTGCCGGTTCGTCCCGGAGAGGCGCGCCTCAGCGCAGCAGGTCGATGTCGAGCTGCACGCAATCGCCGCGATAGATGATGTCGGCGACATAGATCACGGTGTCGTCGGAATCGGTGACCACCAGATGCGCCTCCACCGTCGGGAAGCCGATGCCGATGGCGAGAAGATTGGCGACGCGCGGCTCCACCGTGCCGACGATGAAGGACTGCCGCGCCTTCTTCACCTTGAGCGCCTCCAGCGTGGCGACGACGCTGATGGTCGGCTCGCGGTCGAAGCGGGCCGGGGCGAGGCGGTAGATGTTCTCGTCGAAATGCACGCGGGCGAAGGAATAGGGCTGGCCGCGCCGCGACTGCACGCTTTCGAGATAGCGGTACTGCGCCGCCGGCATGCCGTCTTCCGGGCGGATCTGCGGCGGGGCCGAGGGCGTCGCGCCGGGGATGAAGCGCGGCACGTTGGCGCCGATGGTGCCGGCGAGCGAGTGCCATTTCAGGTCGAGCTTGAGCCAGCGCTTCTCCTCGACCGAGCCGGACACGAAGGTGCCCTTGCCCTGGATGCGGCGCACCAGGCCCTCGCCCTGCAGCACCTCCACCGCCTGGCGGACGGTGACGCGGGCGACCTGGAACTCGGCCTCCAGCTCCTGCAGGGTGGAGATCTTCTCGTTGGGACCCCAGACGCCGTCCTCGATGCGACGGCGGATGACGCCGGCAATCTGCAGATAGCGCGGCACCGGGCTGCGTCGGTAGTCGGGATTGGCCAGCGCGGCCGCGGAATCCTTGAGCATCGGCGATGTCGCACCCGGTCGCAGCCGCCTGTACGCGGCGGCAGAATCAGCGAAATCTTCTTATGTTCAGTATCACATAATCTTATCCACGCGCCTCGTTACTCGGGATCGAGCGCCGTGACCACCCCCGAAATGAGGTTGGCGGCGAACAGGGCCTTGAGATCGACCCGGGCCGCCTCGCGCACCGGCGCCAGCGAGGACAGGAGCGCCGCAATCTCGCGTTCCAGCGCCCGGCGGGCTTCCTCCGCCTCGGCGACGCTCACCGCCGCGAAGCCGAACGTGGCGCCGGGCGTGAGCCGGCCGGCGCGCGGCAGGTCGGCGGAGATGATCGTGGCGATCTTGGCGTAGCCGCCCACCGTCTGGTGGTCGGCCAGCAGGACGATGGGCAGGCCGGAGCCGGGCACCTGGATGGCGCCGGTGGCGATGCCGTCCGAGGTGATGTCCGGCCCGGTGCGGAAGGCGAGCGGGGCGCCTTCCAACCTTATGCCCATGCGGTCGGCCTCGCGCGAGACCGTGTAGGTGCTGTCGAGGAAGGTGGCGAGGCCCGCCTCGGTGAAGGCCTCGTCCTGCGGGCCGAGCACCACGCGCAGCACGCCGTCGAAGGCGAGCGGGGGCGGGTAGGGGAGTTCCAGGCAGGGGCCGTCCGGGGCGCCGCCCACCGGCAGGCGGTCGCCGGCCGCGAGCGCCCGGCCGTCGAGGCCGCCGAAGCCGCCCTTGAGATCGGTCGCGCGCGAGCCGAGCACCGCCGGCACGTCGATGCCGCCGGCCACGGCGAGGATGGCGCAGCCGCTGCCGCGCAGGGCGCCGATGCGCACGCCGGCGCCGGTGGGGATGTCGACGGCGCGCCAGGCGGGGAAGCTGCGGGTCTCGCCGTCCCTCGTCACCTCGATGCTCGCTTGCGTGCCGGCCAGCGCGAGGCGCACCGGCCCGTCCTCCACCGTGAAGCTCGGGCCGAGCAGGCGGCATTCGAGTGCCGCATCGCCCTCCGCATTGCCGACGAGGCGGTTGGCGAGCCGCAGGGCGACGCCGTCGAGCGCGCCGCAGACCGGCACGCCATAAGCCTGCGAACCGATGCGGCCGAGGTCCTGCACGCTGGTTTGCGGGCCGGGCTGGGTGATGAGGAGGCGGGCGCTCATCGGCCGGCCTCCTGCTCGGGCTCATAGGCGCCGCGTGCCACCGCGTCGCGAATGGCCGCGTGCTCGTCGGCATCGACCGGGCGGAAGCGCACGCCGTCGCCGGGGGCGAACAGGGTCGGCGGCGTGCTGCCGGCATCGAAGAAGCGCAGCGGCGTATTGCCGAGAAGCCGCCAGCCGCCCGGCGATTCGACCGGATAGATGCCGGTCATCAGCTGGGCGATGGCGACCGAGCCTGGCGGTACCCGCACCCGCGGCGTGGCGAGGCGCGGCAGCTCCAGCTCCCTCGGCAGCACGCCGAGATAGGCGAAGCCGGGCAGGAAGCCCTGCACATAGACCCGGTAGAGCGTGCCGGCATGGCGGGCGACGACCTCCTCCTCGGGCAGGCCGGTGGCGGCGGCGACCTCGGCGAGGTCGGGGCCGGCCGTTCCGCCATAAAGAGTCGGGATGACCCAGACGCGCTCGGGCGCGCTGAGGATCGCTTCGCCGAGGTCGAAATCGCCGATTTGTGCTTGAAGAGCATTAGCGGAGGTCGCCAGCGGATCGTAATGAATGAGCAGCGAGCGGAAGCTCGGCACCGTCTCGACGATGCCGGGCAGCGCGGCCTCGCGGATGAGCGCGGCGGCGCGGTGGACGCGCGCGTTCAGCACCGGATCGATGCCGGTGCCGAACTCGATGGCGAAGGCGGTGTCGCCTACCGCCAGGAACCGGGCGAGGCGGTTCAGGCGGTTGTCGTCCCGCGCGGATGGATGCGCCACGTCGAGGCTCCGATACGTGCATTTTGCCTTGCGGCAGTCGTACTAATGTTAGTATGTTTCGAATTGAAATGCATGATTATTTAATGCGTTAATAGTTCGGCTGTCGAGAGCGGCCTGCTCTCACTCAGGAGGTTTCCTTGGCGACGCGCATCAATATCAACGCCGACATGGGCGAAGGCTACGGCCATTATGACATCGGCGACGACGCCGCGATCCTGAAGATCGTCCAGAGCGTCAACGTGGCCTGCGGCCTGCATGCCGGCGATGCCACGGTGATGCGCGACGTCTGCCTCAAGGCCAAGGCCAACGGGGTGTCGATCGGGGCGCATCCCGGCTTCAACGACATCTGGGGCTTCGGCCGCCGGCAGATCCGCATGAACGCCAACGACCTCGAATATCTGGTCGCCTACCAGCTCGGCGCGCTCGCCGGCATGGCCGCCTATGCCGGGGTGAAGGTGACGCATGTGAAGCCGCATGGCGCGCTCAACAACATGGCGGCCATCGACAAGGACTATGCGCTGGCGATCGGCCGGGCGATCAGGACCGTCGATCCGAGCCTTTATTATCTCGCGCTCTCCAATTCCGAGATGGAGAAGGCGGCGCTGGCGCTCGACCTGAAGCTCTCCCGCGAGGCCTTCATCGACCGGCTTTACGACGACGAGGGCAACCTGCTCACCCGCACCGACCCGCGGGCGGTGATCAAGGACCCCAAGGTGGCGGCGGAGCGCACGGTGCGCATGGTGCAGGACGGGGAAATCATTTCGGTGAACGGCAAGAAGATGCCGACCAAATTCGACTCGCTCTGCGTACATGGTGACGAGCCGACCGCCATCGCGGTGGCCGGCGCGGTGCGCGATGCGCTGCTGGCGGCGGGGATCGAACTCGTCACCCTGCCGGACGTGATGGAAGGCTGACGGCGATGAACGATGCGGCGGCGCGGTGGGATGAACTGGCCCGGCAGGTCCTGGCGACCGGCGGGCTCGACCGCGACGCCGCCCTCGCGCTGGTCGGCGAGGGTGCCGTCGGGCCGATGCGGGCGGCGGCCGGGGTGCGCGACGCCGGCTTCGGGACGGTGGTCACCGTCTCGCGCAAGGTGTTCATCCCGCTCACCCAGCTCTGCCGCGACGTCTGCCACTACTGCACCTTCGCGCATCCGCCGCGGAAGGGGCAGCGGGCGTTCCTGACGCCGGACGAGGTGCTGGAGATCGCCCGCGCCGGCGCCCGCGTCGGCTGCGACGAGGCGCTGTTCACCCTCGGCGACAAGCCGGAGCTGCGCTACAAGGCGGCGCGCGAGGAACTGGCGGCGCTCGGCTACGAGACGACGCTCGCCTATCTCGCCGCGATGGCCGGGCTGGTGCTGCGCGAGACCGGGCTGCTGCCGCATCTCAATGCCGGGATTCTGACGCTCGACGATGCGAAGGCGCTGCGGGCGGTTTCCGCCTCGCAGGGCATGATGATCGAGACGACGTCGGAGCGGCTCTCCGTGCGCGGCGGGCCGCATTTCGGCTCGCCGGACAAGGCGCCGGCTGTGCGGCTGGCGACGCTGGAGGCGGCAGGCGAGGCGCGGGTGCCGTTCACCACCGGCCTGCTGATCGGCATCGGCGAGACGCGGGAGGAGCGGATCGAGGCGCTGTTCGCCATCCGCGATTCCCACGCGCGGCACGGCCATGTGCAGGAAGTGATCATCCAGAACTTCCGCGCCAAGCCCGGCACCCGCATGGCGGCGGCGCCGGAACCCTCGCTCGACGAGCACCTCTGGACCATCGCGCTGGCGCGGCTGATCCTCGGGCCCGGCATCTCGATCCAGGCGCCGCCCAATCTGCGCGCCGATGAGCTCGGCCCGCTGATCGAGGCCGGCATCAACGATTGGGGCGGGGTGTCGCCGGTGACGCCCGATCACGTGAACCCGGAGGCGCCCTGGCCGGCGCTCGCCGCGCTCGCCGCCGCCACGGCGAAGGCCGGCAAGGTGCTGGCGCCCCGGCTGGCGATCTATCCGCGCCATCTGTTCGACGCCGGACGTTGGCTCGACAGGGCGGTGGCGCCCCATGTGCTGCGCCGCGCCGATGCCGGCGGCCTCGCCCATGAGAGCGGCTGGCGGGTCGGCGAGGGCGAGACCTTCGCGAGCACCGTGGTCGAATGGCCGGCCAGCCCGTCCATCGCCGGGGAGGGAAGCGAACTCGATGCGCTGTTCGACAAGGCGTTCGACGGGCGGGAACTCGCCGAGGGGGAGATCGTCCGGCTGTTCGAAGCGCGTGGCGACGAGGCCCGCCGCGTCTTCGAGGCGGCGGATGCCTTGCGGCGCGAGAGCGTGGGCGACACGGTGTCCTATGTCGTCACCCGCAACATCAACTACACCAATGTCTGCGCCTATCGCTGCGGCTTCTGCGCCTTCTCCAAGGGGCGCCACAACGAGCACCTGCGCGGAAAGCCCTATGAGCTCGACCTCGGCGAGATCCAGCGCCGCGCCATCGAGGCGTGGGAGCGCGGCGCCACCGAAGTGTGCATGCAGGGCGGCATCCACCCGGATTTCTCCGGCGAGACCTATCTTGCCATCGTCCGCGCGGTGAAGGCGGCGGTGCCGGACATGCATGTCCATGCCTTCTCCTCGCTGGAGGTGCGGCACGGGGCCGAGACGCTCGGCATCCCGGTGCCGGAATTCCTCGTCCGGCTGAAGGAAGCGGGGCTCGGCACGCTGCCGGGCACGGCGGCGGAAATCCTCGACGACGAGGTGCGCGCCATCATCTGCCCGGACAAGCTGAACACCGCCGAGTGGCTGGAGACGGTGGGCGCGGCGCATCGGGCCGGGCTCCGAACCACCTCGACCATCATGTTCGGCCATGTCGACCACTACCGGCACTGGGCGCGGCATCTCCTGCGCCTGCGCCGGTTGCAGGCGGAGACCGGCGGCATCACCGAATTCGTGCCGCTGCCGTTCCTGCACATGGAGGCGCCGCTCTATCTCAAGGGCGGCACGCGGCAGGGGCCGAGCCGGCGCGAGGCGCTGCTGATGCACGCCGTCGGGCGGCTGGCGCTCAACCCGCTGATCCCCAATGTGCAGGCTTCCTGGGTGAAGCTCGGCGAGGGCGGCATCGTCGCGGCGCTCAAGGCCGGCGCGAACGATATCGGCGGCACGCTGATGGACGAATCGATCAGCCGCGCCGCCGGCGGCACGCATGGGCAGGAATTCCCGCCGGACCGGATGGAGGCGGCGATCCGCGCCGCCGGCCGGCTCGCCCGTCAGCGCAACACGACCTATGCCGACGCGCCCTCGCGGCAGAAGCAGCGCTCCTATGCGGCGAACGCGCTGACGCAGCGGGTGGAGCCGGCGGCGGGCAAGCTGGCGAAGGTGGGGAGCCTGAAGGCGCTCAGGGGGTGAGGGATCCGCGCGTTTCCGCGTGACACCTCAACAATACGCTGCGCGGGCCTCTTCTCCGTCCGGCAAGGCGACTCAGGCGAATTTCGACACGTCCACGACGCCGGACGCCTTCACCAAAAGGTTTCCATTGCGGTTTGGGTGCAGCCCATCCCGCGTTATCCAGTGGGCCGTGCCGTTTACTTTCCATTTGCCGCTGTTGCGGGCGCTCTCGACGACATCGGCCACGTCGAACACGGCATGGAGGGGGTGCGAGCCGTCGCCGGACCGGCTGGCACCGGATGTCCCGATGGCGACCGGCACGCCGGCAAGGATCGGGGCGCCATCCCGCAGCCAGTCGTTCAATTGCTCGCGCTTGCCGATGCCGCCGGTCGAAAAGCCGGTCGCCGCCTTTTGGTTGGCCAGCGTCTCAAACCGGTCCGAGCTTTTTGTCGACGGGGTGATGGTGGTCTGGAACAGCCGGGAACCTTGACGCTTGTACTGTGCTCCGAGCATCCACAGCGCCAGCATTCGGGTCTTCACCATCGCCAGATCGGTGTCCGGGAGATCGTTCACCCCATGTTCGAAGATGATGTTCTTCACATAGCGCGCCAGCGACAGGCGCTTATTGTAGGAACTAAGGATATTCCTGATTTTATCGCCGCCAACGCCCGCATTGATATAGGCATGGGTGTCGGAGACGGCGCGGCCGATCAGTCCGAGGTCGTCGCTCTCGTCCTGTTCGTCGCCGACACCCTGCACGATGCTGTCGCCTATGCCGAGGACGCCGCCATGCCGTGTTCGGGCGATGATGCCGATCGGCCATATGCCCACCTCTTGAGCGCTCGGCTCGGTCTGGCCGAACGACCTCGTCCGGTCGGTGACGCGCGTCTTGCTGTCCATCGCCCCGGAACGGACAAGCGGATTCTGCGGGGTCGACTGATGTGCCCACGGCGCCGCACTGTAGGTCGCGACGCGCACCCATAGTTCCGCGCCGGCGGGCATGGCGATCGGCAGAAAGTCGGAGCAGACCTCCCCGCCCGCGTCGGCCATCCCCTGGGTATTACCCGAAAAGGTCAGGCCGGTGATCGTGCCAGCCGGATACTCGATCGAGATGGAATAGGCTGTTTGTCCGGCGACGGCACATTCCAGTTTGTTTCCTTTTCTCAAAACAAACCAATTGCCGAATCTCACGGCAAGTTCCGTTATGTCCGATCTAAGGACATGACGCTGATATCCGAAATAAGATACGATCTGACTGGTCGATATGGCTGTCGATATCCAGCAATTCGTAGCGACTTGACCGTAGAATTCCCCTTTCCTCAAGGGGAATTTGTCAAGATTAGCTGGAAATGATCCCGTTCCATGACGGAAACGTTTCTCATCATGGTAAGGTTTTAGTATCGTTCTGGCGGATTTCCATAGTTTCGGTAAGAAAGAAGGATTGCGACGTAAGCTGAACCCACCAAACATGAACGGCCACTCTCTCACGCACTTGGTTTGGCAGTATCATGGCAACGTCATTATGGTATTAAAATGGGGAAAAAGGCGTATGGGTCGTTCTTTACATTACCCATGGTAAGCATCGAGGCGACGGGGCGCGGGCTGAGCGTTCAAGCCGAGAGACCTCACCTGGCGAGGCGGCATCGATCTCTTCGTGCGTGACGGTACGGAGCCATCAGGCGATGCCATCGCGGCGACCCGGCCGGATGCCGTGGCGGCTTCGCGCTGACGCAGAGGGTCGAGCCGGCGGCGGGCAAGCTGGCGAAGGTGGGGAGCCTGAAGGCGCTCAGGAGGCGAGACGCGGCGCCCGCCGCACGATGGCGGGCACCGCGCGCCTCGCGAGGTCAATCCACCGGCATCATCGGTCCCCAGGGACCGGGTCCCCAGGGGCCGAAGTCGAATTCGGCCTGCTGGTTCATCATGGCGGTCATCTGCTGCTCGTTTACCAGCCGCTGCTGATACGCCATCTGCTGATAGGCCTGATAATTGTCCTGGGTGCCGTAATAGATGCAGCCGCAGACGGTCGGGTCAGCGTAGAGGAACACCGGCTGGCCGTTCTTGTTCTGTACGGTGAACTTGTGCGGCGGCAGGCTTGTCAGCGACGCGACCTTTTCCGGGGTGTCGGCGAGGCGCATGTTGAAGCCGGCGGCCGACAGCATGTTCTCCTTGTCCTGGGTAGCCGTCACGCATGCCGCGGCGGAAATGCTGACCAGCGCCAGCACAGCGATCGAAAGCAGTTTCACTGCTGGTTCTCCTGAGGGGTAGGCGAATTCCCGGCGCCGCAACGGTAGCAGCCGGAGACCGGGAGTCGAGTCGGCCGCGCCGCCGCGCCGCCGCCTTCGTAAACAGCCGGTATCTTTTCCGGGGCTCGAACCCCCGGCCTCCGGCGCGACGGGCCGGCGCTTCAACCTCGGGTCGCGCCGCCGCTCACTTCCGCAGCAACGGCAGCACTTCATGGGCGAGCAGGTCGACCTGCTCCTTCTCGTAGCGATACGGCACGAAGACGATCTTCTTCACGCCGGTGGCGATATGCGCGGCGATCTGCTCGGCGCATTCGGAGGGCGTGCCGACAATGGCGCTGTCGAAGGTGGAGAGCGAGCCCTTGGACAGATCCCACTCGGCGTTCAGCCATTCGGTCATCTTGGCCATGCCGGTATCGCGCGGGCCGACATGGATCGGCAGCTGGTTGAGGCTGTAGAGCGAAGAGGGATCGCGGCCGGCCTCCTCGGCATAGGCGGAGATCTTCGCCCAGGCCTCGTTGTAGCCTTCCGGCGTGTAGAAATAGGTGAGCCAGCCGTCGCCCTTGGTGGCGGCGCGCTTGAGCACCACGTCGACATAGCCGCCGATGAGGATCGGCGGATGCGGCTTCTGCACCGGCTTGGGGAACATCACCGCGTTGCGCAGGTTCAGTTCGTCCCACTGGCCGGTGACGCTGTCCTCGGTCCACAGCCGCTTCAGGATGTCGAGATTGCGGTCCATGATCTTGCCGCGGCGCTCATAGGGGATGCCGATGGCGTCGAATTCGCGCTTGTACCAGCCGACGGCGGCGCCGAGCATCAGGCGGCCGTTGCTCAGCAGATCCATCGAGGCGAGCTGCTTGGCCAGCGTCACCGGGTTGCGCAGCGGCAGCACCAGCACGCCGGTGCCGATCTTGATGGTTTTGGTGCGCGCCGCCACCGCGGTGAGCAGCGAGAGCGAGTCGATGATGGGGAAATGCGGGTCGGTGCCGAGCAGGATGTGGTCCCACACCCAGAGCGACTCGAAGCCGAGCTCCTCCATCCGCACGCCGTAATCCACCAGCGCGCCGGCATCCGGCAGCTCGGGGAAACGGGTGAAGTTGCGCATCGCGATGCCGAAGGAGACGGGAGCGGGCATTGGGGGAGGGACCTTTGCTGTCTCACCTCTCCCCGCAGGAACTCGGCTGTTGCCAAGTTCCTTTCCGCGGGTATGAAGCCGGAAATATCCGGCTTCAGCGAGAGGTCGGCCGCGAAGCGGCCGGGTGAGGGGGTGCGCGATTGCGGAGCGAAGGAAGGCCCCTCACCCCAGCCCTCTCCCCGACGGGGAGAGGGGGAAGACGTTCACGCCGTATACAGGCGCTCGGGGTCGAGCTCGCGCAGGATGGCGAGCTCGACATCGCCCGGCGGCTCGGTGACGGGCACGTCGGCAGGCACCGGCAGCTCGAAGCCGGTATTGTCCTTTATCGCCTGCGCGGTGACGCCGGGATGCAGGGCGACCACCGTCATGGCGCGGGTCGTCTCGTCGAAGCCGAGAATGCCGAGATCGGTGACGACGCGGAACATGCCGCCCGCCGGCAGGCCGGCCTTCGCCCGCGTGTCGCCGCCGTCGAGGAAGCCGGGCGAGGTGATGAAGTCGACCTTCTCCACGAAGCGGCGCTTCTCGTGCTTCATGGCGACGATCATGTCGGCGAGGCTGGCGATGTCGTTGCCGCCGCCGGTGCCGGGCAGGCGGATCTTCGGGTCGTCGGCATCGCCGATGAAGGAGGAGTTCAGGTTGCCGTAGCGGTCGATCTGCGCGCCGCCCATGAAGCCGACATCGACATAGCCGCGCTGCAGCATCAGCAGCACTTCGGTGATCGACACCAGCATGTTGGCGCGCCGCGTGCAGCGCTGCTCGTTGGTGGAGGGCGGCAGCTTGCCGGCCTCGACGAAGGGGCCGATGACGCCGCCCTCGAACAGGATGGTGAGGCCGGGCGCATGGGTCTTCTGCGCCAGGATGGCGGCGAGCAGCGGGATGCCGACGCCGGCGAAGACGGTCTGGCCGTCCTTCAGCAGGCGCGCGCTCATCACCGCCAGCAGCTCGGAGGCGGTGTAGGCCGGCACGGCCGCAAGGGTGGGCACGCTGCGGGCGGGTTCAGTCGTCATAGATGCCACTCCCGCGACGCTGGGCGTCGAGCAACTCGGCCATGCCGATGCGGCTGAGATAGTCCGCCCAGTTCTTCGGCTCGTGATAGAAGCGCTCGAGATAGGCCTTGGCGCCCGCGTCGGGATCCTTCGACGTCATCCCGGCATAGAGATCCATGTGGGTGTAGAACGGCTCGTACAGCCCGTAGCATTCGTGCGGCGCGCAGCCGAACGGCACTTCCACCACCGCGTCGACGGTGAAGAAGCCGATCTTGGTCTGGTCCGGGTGCCGGCGGATCTGCTCGTTGGAGACGATGCGCTCGGTGGTGAGGATCACCTTGTTCGCCGCCATGGCGATGTCGATGTCCATGAAGGTGAGGCCGTCGAGCTGCGCGTTGCCATAGGCGTCGCAGCGCTGGACATGGATGAGTGCGACATCCGGGTTCAGCGCCGGCACCAGCAGCAGCTGATCGCCGGTGAACGGGCATTCCATCACCTTGGCGCCCGGCGCGCGGTCGACGACGCCCGAGCCCATCATCGAGCGCATCGGCATGAAGGGCACGCCCATGGCGCCGGCGCGGTAGCGCAGGCCCATCGCCATGTGGCTCCATTCCTCGAAGGTGGCGCGCTTGCTCTCGGTATAGGCCCGCATCACCTTGGAGACGCCCCAGACGATGCCCTGGCTGAACCAGGAGGTGATGACGTGGCTGGAGAGGCCGGAGGCGTAGAGGATGTCGCCCTCGGTCGACATGATCGAGCGGGAGACCACGAGGTCCTGCTTCCGCGCGCGCACCAGCGCCCACAGCATCGCCATCGGGGTACGGGACGCGGTGCAGCCGCCGAGCGCCACCGAGGAGCCGTTCTCCACCAGCGCGGCGGCCTCCTCCAGCGACATCACCTTGTCGCGCAGGCTGCGGTCGCGCTCGCGGGTCTTCTGCCGGAGCTCAAGATAGGACGAGGTCACGCGTACATCTCCCTCACGCTGCCCTGGCGATGCCGACATCGCGGTTCATGCGGGCGATCAGTTCGTCGAACAGGTCGAGATGGGCGGTGAGGCCCTTCCAGAACGACTGGTGGCGGCGACGGTCGAAATCCTCCACCGAGACGCCCTGCTGCTCGACCCAGGTGTAATAGCCGAGGTTGAACACCCGCTGGCGGTCGCGGTGGTCGAGTTCCAGCACATGGTCGGCGTCGCCGCCCAGCAGGTGCTGGCCGAAGGCTTCCGCCGCGTCGATCCGGTCGAAGCGGCCGCCCTTGCGGGCGAGGTGCCCGGCGATCTCGCTGGGATAGAGCTCGGAGCCGTCGGTGGCGACGGTGATGAGGACGTCGTTCTCGTCGAGATCGAGCTTGCGCGCGGTCTTGATGGCCGCGAGCACATTGCCGATGCCCGACAGGCCGAGGCCGGCGAGGCCCGTGATGGTCGCGTCGTCGAGGCCCCGGCGCTCGGCGAGATAGGCGCGGCCGGCCTCCGAGCCGAACAGCAGCGCCAGATCGTCCGACGCCGCGTCGGAGACGCCGGCGACGATGTCGGTATTGGTGACGTTGTGGATCAGCGGCAGGTGCTTGTCGCCGATGCCCTGGATGTTGTGCTCGCCGAAGCCGTTATAGAGCAGGGTCGGGCATTGGACCGGCTCCATGGCGACGATGCGGGTGCCGAATTCCTGCTTCAGCCGGTCGCCGGCGCCGAGCGTGCCGGCCGAGCCGGTGCCGGCGACGAAGGCGGCGAGCTTCAGCTTGCCGGAGCTGTTCAGCCCCTCGAACAGGCGGGCGGCGGCGGCACCGGTGACGGCGTAATGGCCGAGATAATTGGGGAATTCGGAGAACTGGTTGAGGATGAAATTGCCCTCGTCCTTCGCCATCACGGCGCAGGCGTCGTAGATCTCCTTGACGTTCGACTCGGTGCCCGGCGTGCGCACGATGTCGGACGGGTCGGTGACCCATTTCTCCAGCCAGTTGAAGCGCTCGGCGCTCATGCCGCCCGGCAGCACGGCGACGCCGTGGCAGCCGAGGATGCGCGAGATGGCGACGCCGCCGCGGCAGTAATTGCCGGTGGAGGGCCACACGGCGCGGTGGCGCGTCGGGTCGAAAGCGCCGGTGACGAGGCGCGGGGCCAGGCACGCATAGGCCGCCAGCACCTTGTGGGCGTGGATCATCGGGAAATGCCGGCCGAGCATCACCACGATGCGGGCCGGCACGCCGGTGACCGCGCTCGGCAGCTCGATGAAGTCCGGCACCGTGACCGGGCCGAGGGCACGGGCATTGTTGTACCAGTGCACGCCGAACAGGTTTCTCGCGTCGGGCGCGTCCTTGTCCGCCGCATTGGCCGCGGCGCGGGTGGCGGCGGGAATGGTCTCGGGGTCGGCGAGCTCGGAGAACAGCGGCAGTACGATGCTGCGCGCGCGCAGATGCGCGACGGTGCGGGCATAGATGCCGGGGTCGACGATGGCGGAGGGAAGCTCGAAGGGGTTCATGGCAAACCTGGTGGGGACCGGCGCCGGGCGCCATCGCGATATTTTCTATGATACTAATCATAGTATCATTTATGCAAATTGTTCTTTTAGATCACGGGTATCAAATCGACAGGTAGGCCTCCCCGACGGTGGGGTCGACCATCAGATCGGCGGAGGCACCGGCACGGGCGACCTTGCCGTTCTCGATGATATAGGCGCGGCTCGACAGCTCGAACGCGGTCATTACGTCCTGCTCGACGAGGAGGATAGTCTGGCCGGCCCGGTTCAGCGCCGTGAGTGCGGCGCCGAGATGCTCGACCATGCGCGGCGACAGGCCGAGCGAGAGCTCGTCGATCATCAGGAGCTTCGGCCGCGACATGATCCCGCGCCCGACCGCGCACATTTGCTGCTCGCCGCCGGACAGGGTGGTGGCGTCCTGCCGCTGGCGCTCGGCGAGGATCGGGAACAGCTCGAACACCCAGTCGAGGTCGCGGGCGATGGCGTGCTTGTCGGCGCGCAGATAGGCGCCGAGCAGGAGATTGTCGCGCACGGTGAGGCCGCGGAACAGGCGGCGGCCCTCCGGCACATGGGCGATGCCGGCGGTGAGCACCGCGTCGGGCCGGGCGCCGCCGATCTCGCGCCCGTCGAAGCGGATGGTGCCCGCGCGCGGCGCCAATTGGCCCGAGATGGTGCGCAGCAGCGTCGACTTACCGGCGCCGTTGGAGCCGACGAGCGCGACCACCTCGCCTTGTCGCACCGCGAGGTCCATGCCCCACAGCACCTGGATCTGGCCGTAGCCGGAGGTGACGCCGGCAAGTTCCAGCAACGGTTCAGCCATGGTGCCGCTCCCTGAGCTTCGCCGCGTATTTCTGGCCGAGATAGGCCTCGATGACACGCTCGTCGGCGACGATCTCGCCGCTCGGGCCGTCGGCGATGAGCTGGCCGTGATGCAGCACCAGGAGCCGCTTCGTCAGCGACAGCACCACCTTCATCAGGTGCTCGATGATCAGCACGGTGACGCCGCGCTCGGCGATCCTGCGGATGAGCGTCAGCGCGCCGTCGATCTCCGAGGAATTCAGCCCGGCATTCACCTCGTCGAGCATCAGCACCTTGGGCTGCATGGCGAGGCTTTTCGCCAGCTCCAGCCGCTTGCGGGCCGCCAGCGCCAGCTGCGCAGCGGGACGATCGGCGAGCGGGGCGAGGCCGACGAAGTCGAGGCTCTGCACCGCCATGTCACGGGCGTCGCCCAATGAGGCCGCACCGCCGCCGAACAGCGCGCCGGCGGTGACGTTCTCCAGCACGGTCATCTGCGGAAAGGGCTGCACGATCTGGAAGGTGCGGGCGAGGCCGCGGCGGGCGGCTTCGAACGGCTTCTGCGCCGCCACATCCTTGCCCTCGAACAGGATCCTGCCGGAGGAGGGGCGCAGATTGCCGGTGACGACATTGACGAGGGTGGTCTTGCCGGCGCCGTTCGGCCCGATCAGGCCGACCACCTCGCCCGGCGCCAGCGCGAAGCTGACATCGGTGAGGGCGTTGAGGCCGCGGAAGCTCTTGGAGACGCCGTCGAGGCGCAGGATCGGCTCGCTCACGCTGCGCCTCCCGATTTCGAGCGGCGGCGCAGATGCAGGCTGAGCAGCCCGCCGGGCAGCAGGAACACCAGGAGCACGATGACGATGCCGAGGATGGCGCGGTTCCAGTCGATAAAATTGGCCCAGAACACTTCCTCCAGCAGCACGAAGGCCGCCGCGCCGAGGAACGGGCCGACAAGGGTGCCGGCGCCGCCGAGCATCGCCATGACCGGCACCTTCACCGTCATCAGGATCTGGAAGGATTCGGTCGGGTCGATATAGCCGGTCCAGGAGGCATAGGCGGCGCCGGCCGTGGCGCAGAACACCGCCGAGAGCGTGTAGGCGGCGACCTTGTAGCGGGTGGTGTCGATGCCGACCATGGCGGCGGCATCCTCGTTCTGGTGGATGCAGCGCAGGCCGAAGCCGAGGCGCGAGCGGTCGACCAGAGCGGTGGCGATCAGGCTGGCGACGAGGATGGCGAGCATCACGAACAGGAAGAAGCGCATCAGCTCTTCCGGCGGCCAGTGCATCAGCGGCAGGTTGAGCCCGTCGCCGCCGCCGGTGAGGCTCGACCAGGAGGAGGTGACCAGCCGGCACACCTCCACTACGGCGATGGAGCCGATGGCGAAATAGTGCCCGCGCAGCCGCAGGATGATCGCCCCGAGCAGGGCGGCGAAGGCGCCGACCATCAGGGTGGCGATCAGCCAGGCGGCGATCATCGGCACGCCGGCGCGCTGGCAGATCGCCCCGACATAGCAGCCGAGGCCGAAAAAGGCGGCGGTGGAGAAGGAGGGGTAGCCGGTGAAGCCGCCGATGAAGTTCCACGAGGTGGCGAGCGCGCCATACATGGCGACGATGGCGGCGGTGCGCACGATATAGTTGTCGGCATAGAGCGGCGTGGTCGCCAGCACGACGATGCCGGCGACGGCGGCGAGACAGGCGAGCGGGCCGGATTTCATTCATACCCCCTGACGCCGACAAGGCCGGTGGGACGGGTGAGCAGCAGCACCAGCATCAGCACGAAGCCGGCGGTGATCGCCTGCTGCGGGCCGAACCAGTGGCCGGCGAGGCTTTCGACGAGGCCGAGCACCAGCCCGCCGACCAGCGCGCCCGGCACCGAGCCGAGGCCGCCGACGACGCAGACCACGAAGGCCTTGCCGAGATAGGTGCCGGTGACATTGGTGGTGATGGGGAATACCGAGGCGAAGACCACGCCCGCTGCACCGGCCATCAGCGCGCCGATGCCGAAGGTGATAGCGTAGATGCGGTCGGTGCGGATGCCCATCAGTTCGGCGGCCGAGCGGTCCATGCGCACGGCGACGATGGCGCGGCCGATATTGGAGCCGCGCATCACCGCATAGAGCAGCCCGGTCAGCGCCAGCGCCACGCCGGTGCCGACGAGGCGGTCCACCGGCAGCGTCATCGGGCCGAGGGTGACGGCGCCGAGATCGAGCGTCACCCGCCGCGGCGTGGCGGTGAACCAGTAGGTCATGAGGTTGTAGAGGATCATGTCGAGCCCGAAGGTCAGCGTCAGCGTGGTGAGCACCGGGGCGCTGACCACGCGGTTGATCACCAGCTTCTGCAGCGCGAAGCCGAGGGCGAACATGAAGGCGCAGACCACGGGCAGCATCGCGAGCGGATGGATGCCATAGGCGTGCCAGGCGAAATAGGTGAGATAGCCGCCAAGGATGATGAAGGAGCCGTGGAGCATGTTGATCACGTTCAACACGCCCCATACCAGCGAGAAGCCGACGGCGAGGCAGGCATAGAGCGCGCCCAGCATCAGTCCGTTGGCGAGTATCTGCGCATAGATGGCCATCGGTCAGGCGATCCGCTGCATCGTGGTCGGAATGGTCACGACGTCTCCTTGGCCTATCGGGCGGGACCGGATCCGCCTCATGGCGCTGTCCCGAAATCTGGCGTTCGTTTTCCTCTCCCCGCCGGGGAGAGGTGGCCCGCCCACGGGTCTCGCCTATGGCGAGCCCGAGGACAGGCTCCGCGGGTCGGTGAGGGGAGACGCGATCGGGAGGCGTCGAAGACCCCTCACCCCAACCCTCTCCCCGCCGGGGAGAGGGAGCGTCCGCCATCATCGGCGAATCTAAATATTGCTGAGCGAAGTTGGCCGGCGGACCAGAGGGGGGTCTGTCAGCGTCCGCCGGCCTCTTCACGCGGCGGGGCGGTGCCCGCGCCGCGTGCAAGCGATCCTTGCCGCGATCCTCACTTCGGCATGGCGATCATCTCGGCGTTCTTGATGTCCGCCGGGGCGAGAACCTTGATGGTCTCGTCCTGCACCTGGATGATCGGCAATTCGCGCGAGAGGTTCATGCCGGTCGGGCCGAACTTGATCGGGCCGTAGAAGGTGGCGATGTCGGTGGAGGCGATGGCATCGCGCAGCCTGGCCTTGTCGAGCGAGCCGGTGCGCTTGAGCGCGTCGGCGATCACCTCGCCGGCGGCGGCGCAGGAGCCGTGCACGTAATCCGGGTCGCCACCGGTCTTGGTCTTGAATTCCTTGTAGAAATCGGCGGTGGTCGGCCACACGCCCTGGCCGGTATAGCTGGTGGCGTGGTGCCACCAGCTCGACGAGGTCACGCCGTCGGCGAGCTTGCCGAGGCCCTCGGTGAATTCCTTGTAGGACGGGCCGGTGACCATGGTGACGATCGGCGCGGTGACGCCGAGGTCCTGCATCTGCTTGCGGGCGAGGATCAGGTCCTGGGTGTAGCCGGTGATGTAGATCCAGTCCGGCTTGGCGGCCTTGATCGAGGACAGCGCGGCGGCATGGTCCATGGTGCCGACCGGATAGAGCTCCTTGTAGGCGACGGTCAGGCCCTGCGCCTCGGCGGCCTTGGCGATGCCCTCGGCCATCGACTTGGGGAACACGTCGTCGCGGCCGAGCACGGCGATGGTCTTGGTGGCCGGGAACTTCTCCTTGAACAGCTTCACCATGGCGGTGGTCATGCCGCCATTCGGCGACAGGGTGCCGAACAGGTGCTTGAAGCTCTGGTCGAACACCGATTCGGAGGAGGCGACGCAGGCGATGGTCGGCACCTGGTAACGCTCGCCGACGCCGGCGACGATCTTGGTGTGGCCCGAGCCGAACGGCGCGAACAGGAACTGCACCTTGTCGTCATTGATCAGCTTCTCGGCGAGCTGGCTCGCCCGCTGGCCCTCCGACTGGTAGTCGTACTCGATCAGCTCGACCTTCATGGTCTTGTCGCCGACCTTCAGGCCGCCGGCGGCATTGACCTTCTCGATCCACATCTTCCAGACGATGTCCTGCTTCTTGCCCTCGTCGGCGAGGCCGCCGGTGAGCGCGAGCGGGGCTCCGATCCTGATGGCCTCCTGGGCGAGGGCCGGTGCCGGGGCCGCGCCGGCGAGGGCGGCGGCCAGCGCTGCCGCCAGCAGGCCGGTGCGGGCGGCGTGTCGTGCGGAGAATGACGGAGCGCGGCTACGAGGATCTCGTTCGAACATGTGCCTGTTCCTGTGCTCGGGGGGCGATGAGGGCTGGGTCCTGCTCGGAGGGGCGTTCATGCGCGGGCCACCGGGGCGGGATGGTCAGTTCCCGAGCTCGATGGTATGGTGTGCTATGTGACCATACCAATCTAGGTTATTTCCTCAATCCGTAACGTGACTTAAGGCTGCGCGAATTTTATGCACCCACCGCCTGTCCTGTCGGCAATTCCCGGCCGTCGCCGCCCGCTCGCGGTGATGGGCGCCGCATGGACGGCGCGGTTGCTGGCATGGCATGGTCGTTGCTGATGGCAAGCCGACGCGCGCCCTGCTCGGCCCGCCCGCACGCTATCGTTTTGGCGCGACCCACGGTCAGGCGGGTGGACGCTTCCCGCCTGTCGGCCCGGTGCTCCGCGCCCCGGCCGGCTTTTCATGCTTAGGTGATCCATGGACCTTTCCGGCTCGCAGCGCATCGCCGCTCCCCGCGCCGTCGTCTGGCAGGCGCTCAACGATCCCGACGTGCTGCGCCGATGCATTCCCGGCTGCCAGGAGCTGGTGCAGACCTCGCCGACCGAATTCGCGGCCAAGGTGGTGCTCAAGATCGGCCCGGTGAAGGCGACCTTCGCGGGCGCGGTGACGCTCACCGATCTCGATCCCCCCAATGGCTGCCGCATCAATGGCGAGGGGCAGGGCGGCGTTGCCGGCTTCGCCAAGGGCGGGTCGGTGGTGACGCTGACCGAGGAAGGGGAGGAGACGGTGCTGACCTATCAGGGACAGGCCAATGTGGGCGGCAAGATCGCCCAGCTCGGCGCACGGCTGATCGACGGCACCGTCAAGAAGCTGACCGCCGAGTTCTTCGGCGCCTTCTCGCGCGTCGTCGCGCCGGAGGCGGCCTTCGCCGCAGCCGAACCCGCCGAGGGAGCGGCGGGCGAGGCCTGACGTACCGATTGCGTGCCTTACATGCGTCGCCTGTGCCCGGGAGAGGTTCGATGCGAGACGTGACTTTGACCATCAATGGCGCGCCGGTAAGCGTCGCCGTCGACGAGCGCAGCCTGCTGGTGCAGCTTATTCGCGACGATCTGCGGCTGACCGGCACCCATGTCGGCTGCGACACCAGCCAGTGCGGCGCCTGCACCGTGCTGATCGACGGCGAGGCGGTGAAGGCCTGCGCCGTGCTCGCCGTGCAGGCGGACGGCGCGTCGGTGACCACCATAGAGGGGTTGGCCGAGGGCGAGGCGCTGCACCCGATGCAGGCGGCGTTCCGCGAGCATCACGGCCTGCAATGCGGCTTCTGCACGCCGGGCATGATCCTCGCCGGCATCGACATGGCGCGCCGCCATGGGGCGGAGCTCGACGAGGCGACGGTGCGCGCCGAGCTCGAGGGCAACCTGTGCCGCTGCACCGGCTACCACAACATCGTCAAGGCGATCCAGGCCGGCGCGCTGGCGATGGCCGGCGATGCGGCGCTGGTCGCGGCCGAGTAGGGAGGGCGGGATGTTCGCGTTCAACTACCACCGTCCCGCCGAACTGGCGGATGCGCTCGGCCTGCTCGCCGGTGCCGAGGAAGCCAAGCCGCTGGCCGGCGGCCAGACGCTGATCCCGACGCTGAAGCAGCGGCTGGCCAGCCCGTCCGATCTCGTCGACCTCTCGCGGATCGACGGGCTCAAGGGCATCGCGCTGGAAGCGGGCGCCCTCGTCATCGGCGCGATGACCCGCCATGTCGAGGTCGCCACCTCGCCGGAGGTCGTCGCGCACCTGCCGGCGCTGGCGGCATTGGCGGCGCTGATCGGCGACCCGGCGGTGCGCAATCGCGGTACGCTCGGCGGCTCGATCGCCAATAACGACCCGGCGGCCGACTATCCCGCCGCCTGCCTCGCGCTCGATGCCGTCATCGTCACCGACCGGCGCGAACTGCCGGCGGCGGCATTCTTCACCGGGCTGTTCGAGACGGCGCTGGAGGCAGGCGAGATCGTCACCGCGGTGCGCTTCCCGCTCGGCGGGGTTGGCACCTACGAGAAATACCGCAACCCGGCCTCGCGCTATGCCATGGCCGGCGTGTTCGTCTGGCGCGGCGCGGGCGAATTGCGCGTCGCGGTGACCGGCGCCGGGCAGGAGGGCGTGTTCCGCTGGACCGAGGCGGAAGCGGCGCTCGCCGCCGATTTCAGCGCCGCGGCGCTCGACGGGCTGAAGCCGGATGCGGAGGTGATGATCGGCGACATCCACGGCTCGGGCGCCTACCGGGCGCAGCTTGTCGCGGTGATGGCGCGCAGGGCCGTGGAAAGACTTGCGGTGGCGCGACTCGCCTCGGCCGGCTAGATCATCGGCGTTTACCTTGCGGAGGCACCGGGATGGCCGCGACGATCTACGGCATCAAGAACTGCGACACCATGAAGAAGGCCCGCGCCTGGCTCGACGCGCATGGCGTCGCCTATGATTTCCACGACTACAAGGCGAGCGGCATCGACCGCGGCCGGCTCGGCGGCTGGACGAAGCAGGCCGGCTGGGAGACGCTGCTCAATCGCGCCGGCACCACCTTCCGCAAGCTGCCGGACGCCGAGAAGGATGGGCTCGACGCCGAAAAGGCGATGGCGCTGATGCTGGCGCAGCCCTCGATGATCAAGCGGCCGGTGCTGGAGATCGGCGACGGGCTGCTCGTCGGCTTCAAGCCGGAGGCCTATGAGAAGGTGTTCGGCTGAGGCCAATCGGCCCGCCGGCTGCGGCGAGATGCCTTCCGCCTCTTGATCCCGCACGCCATCCCTGCCACATCCCGCGCTATGAACGCTCTCAGCAACTCCGCCGCGTCGCCGATCGCCCTCGAAGTCGCGCGGCGGCGTACCTTCGCCATCATCTCGCACCCGGACGCCGGCAAGACCACGCTGACGGAAAAGCTGCTGCTGTTCGGCGGCGCCATCCAGCTCGCCGGACAGGTGCGCGCCAAGAAGGACCGGCGCTCGACCCGCTCGGACTGGATGGCGATCGAGCGCGAGCGCGGCATCTCCGTCGCCACCTCGGTGATGACCTTCGAATTCGCCGGGCACGTGTTCAATCTCCTGGACACGCCGGGCCACGAGGACTTCTCGGAGGACACCTATCGCACGCTGACCGCGGTCGATGCGGCGGTGATGGTGATCGACGCCGCCAAGGGCATCGAGGCGCGCACGCGCAAGCTCCTGGAAGTGTGCCGGCTGCGCGACATCCCGATCATCACCTTCATCAACAAGATGGACCGCGAGAGCCGCGACCCGTTCGAGATCCTCGACGAGATCGAGAAGACGCTGGCGCTCGACACTACGCCGATGACCTGGCCGGTGGGGCGCGGGCGCGACTTCGTCGGCACCATGGACGTCGCAAGCGGCGGCATGCGGCTGCTCGACGGCGACGAGGGCAAGACCGGCCCGCTGCGCGACATGAGCATGAGCGCGATCGCCGGGCTGAACAATTCGCTCGACGAGGCGGCGCTGACCGAGGAACTCGGCCTCGTGCGCGAGGGCTGCAACCCGTTCGATCTCGACAGCTTCCTCGAAGGCCATCTGACGCCGGTCTATTTCGGCTCGGCGCTGCGCAATTTCGGCGTCGGCGACCTGCTGGAGGGCCTCGGCCGCTACGCGCCGCCGCCGCGCGCGCAGGATGCCGACAAGCGCCGGGTCGAGGCCGAGGAGCCGCGCATGTCGGCCTTCGTGTTCAAGATCCAGGCGAACATGGACCCGAACCACCGCGACCGCATCGCCTTCGCGCGGCTGTGCTCGGGCAAGCTGACGCGCGGCATGAAGGCCAAGCTGGTGCGCACCGGCAAGCCGATGAGCCTGTCGACGCCGCAATTCTTCTTCGCGCAGGATCGCCAGCTCGCCGAGGAAGCCTATGCCGGCGACGTGGTCGGCATTCCCAACCACGGCAACCTGCGCATCGGCGACACGCTGACCGAGGGCGAGGAGCTCAACTTCGTCGGGGTGCCGAGCTTCGCGCCGGAAATCCTGCGCCGGGTGAAGTTGTCCGACGCGATGAAGGCGAAGAAGCTGAAGCAGGCCTTGCAGGAGATGGCGGAAGAGGGCGTGGTGCAGGTCTTCCGCCCGAATGACGGTTCGCCGGCGCTGGTCGGCGTGGTCGGCCCGCTGCAGCTCGACGTGCTGAAGAACCGCCTCGATGCCGAATACGGGCTCGATGTCGGTTTCGACACCAGCGAGTTCCAGCTCGCCCGCTGGGTGCAGAGCGAGGACGGCAAGAAGCTCGACGACTTCATCACCGCCAGCCGCTCCTCGATGGCGGAGGATCTCGACGGCGATCCGGTGTTCCTCGCCTCCTCGGCCTTCATGATCGGCTATACCGGCGACCGCTGGCCGGGCATCGTCTTCACCGACATCAAGGATGTGAAGAAGACGGCTGCGTGAGCAGGTCGTCGGCGATCCGCACGCCGGCGACGGCGACCCGGTCGCGGCCGCCGCGCTTGGCCTGATAGAGCATCTGGTCGGCGGCGTTGAGCGTCGCCTCGAAGTCGCTGCGGGTGGGGCGCCCGAAGGCGATCCCGGCGCTTGCCGTGCAGGCGAGGCCGAGTTCCGCCCGGGTCATGCGCACGAAGCTGGCGCGCACCGCCTCGGCATGGGCGAGGGCGGTTTCCGGCCCGGTATCGGCGAGCACCAGGGCGAATTCCTCGCCACCGAGCCGGGCGGCGAGCTGCCCCTTGCCCAGATGCAGGCGCAGCGCGCCAGCAAACCGGGCGATGACCTGGTCGCCGGCGGCATGGCCGCGCGCGTCGTTGATCGACTTGAAGCGGTCGATGTCGAAGAGGACGATCGCGGTTTCATTGCCGAGCGACATGGCGCCGACCATGCTGAACAGCGCGCGGCGATTGAGCAGGCCGGTGAGCGGATCGGTCATGGCGTCGCGCTTGTGCGCCTGGGCGATGCGGCTCTGGTGGAGCGCGAAAGTCAGGGCGCCGATGCCCGGCACGGCGATGACGCCGGCAATGACGTTGAGGTTCTCCGCCCAGTTGGCCGGTGGCGTGTCCAGTATCGCCTTGCCATCGATGAGCAACATCACCGCGCACAGGACGAAGGTCGATGCCAGCAGGAGATAGAACGCGCACAGGCCGGCAATGGCCGCCGGCGCCTCGATGCGCGCGCGCCAGTATTCGCGGGCGATGAGCACGATGAGCAGCGCGGCGCAGATGTTGAACAATATCGCGCAGATGCCGTCATAGCCCGCGATGCCGGGCAGGACGGTGATCACCACCACGATGGTGGCGGCGAGCACGTGCGACCATGGCGCATGGCCGGTTCGGAACTGGCGGGCGGCGCCGTAGAGCACGCAGGCCCCCATCAGCAGGAAGCCGAAGGCCGCGCTGATGAGATAGGGGTGCGGGTGGGTGAAATAGGCCGAATAGGTGAAGGCGTGGCAGATGATGAAGAACGCGCCGATGGCGCAGGTCAGCATGAACCTGTCCGTCCGCGCCGTCATCCAAGAGGCGAACAGGATGACGAACAGGCAGATGGCGGAGAAGCCGATGGCGACCAGCAGGGACGGATAATCGAACAGCATGGAGGGCTTCCGCAGCCCAGCGCCGGGCCGACCCGCCGCGTCGGCGGCAGTATTGAACAATAGCTTAGCACCATCTCCGGTAATTTCGAGCGCTGCCGCAATCATCGGCTGATGACGATGCGGGTGTCCGCCCGGCCATAGATGCCGATCAGCGAATAGAGCGTCGCGGCGTCCTTCGGATTGAGGCGGATGCAGCCATGCGACGCCGGGCGGCCGAGCCGGCGCAGGTCGGTGGTGCCGTGGATCGCCCAGCCGCGATGGAAGAACACCGCATAGGGCATCGGCGCGTTGTCGTATTTGCGCGAGAAATAGCGCCGGTACATGCGCTCGGGCCGGTAGGTGCCGGCGGGGGTGAGATAGCCCTTGCGGGCGGTGGAGACCGGCCAGCTGAACTGCCGCCAACCCTCCACCCAGACATCCATGCGCTGGGCGCCGATATCGACATAGGCGATCACGCTGGCGGCCTCGGCCGGCACGGCAACGTGCAGGAAAAGCGCGCCGAGAAGGGCGGAGATCATCCGTTTCATCGGTGCCTTGTCCCACGCCCGATCCACCACGCCGGGCAATGTGCCACGAAGCGGGGTGCGAGGGGAGCGCGGCCGCCGTTCATGGTTTACGTAGCGTCGGGACGGGCGCCGGCGGTGGTTCGGCACCGGCACGCGGATCGATGCGCGACCGTCACGCTAGAGTCGTTCAAATTCGGGGCGGCATGTTCTAGCGTGGCGCCGCTTCATGCGAAGAGGGAGATCGCGACATGCTGCTCATGCTGGCCGGACTGGTGCTGTTTATCGGGACGCATGTCTTTTCCACCTTTCGCGACGCGCGCGGCGCGGTGATCGCGCAATTCGGGATGCTGCCCTATCGGGCGGTCTATTCGCTGGTCTCGATCGCCGCGGTGCTGATGATCGCCTATGGCTATGGCGACTGGCGCGCCGCCGGTCCGGCGCAGATCTGGAATCCGCCGGTGGCGATGCGGCACATCGCGCTGGCGCTGATGCTGCTCTCGGCCATCGCCATGGGCGGCTATCTGGTGCCGAGCCATCTCCGTGCCCGCCTCAAGCATCCGATGCTGGTGTCGGTGAAGATCTGGGCATTGGCGCATCTGCTCGCCAATGGCGATGCCGCCACCATGACCCTGGCGGCCGCCATCCTCGCCTGGGCGGTGTTCGACCGCATCTCGGTGAAGCGGCGTGGCGCGCCGCTGCCGGTGGCGCCCAAGGGCTGGGGCGGCGATGTCGTTGCGGTGCTGGCCGGGCTCGTGCTTTATGCGGCGCTCGCCTTCTGGTTCCATCCTTACGTCGTCGGCGTGCCGGTCATTCCGGGCTAGGAGCATGCCGGCCCAAGAATATGCCGGGCCCAAAGAACCGGCCGAAACGAGGAAGTGCCCATGTCCGTCCAGTCCGCCGCCCGTCGCCTCACCGCGCCCGACATCCGCGCCAGGAAGGGCGGCGATCCGATCGTCTCGCTCACCGCCTATCACGCCCACACTGCCCGGCTGATCGACCCGCATGTCGACTTCATGCTGGTGGGTGATTCGCTCGGCATGGTGATGCACGGCATGGAGACCACCGTGCCGGTGACGGTGGAGATGATGATTTTGCAGGGACAGGCGGTGATGCGCGGCTCCTCGCGGGCGCTCGTCGTCGTCGACCTGCCCTTCGGCTCCTATGAGGGCTCGCCGCAGCAGGCCTTCGCCACCGCCTCGCGGGTGCTGAAGGAAACCGGCGCCGGCGCCATCAAGCTCGAGGGCGGGCGGCGCATGGCCGAGACGGTGCGCTTCCTCGCCGACCGCGGCGTGCCGGTGATGGGCCATGTCGGCCTGACCCCACAGGCGATCAACACGCTCGGCTCGTTCAAGGCGCTGGGCCGCGACGAGGCGGGCGCCGAACTCATTCGCGACGACGCCCGCGCCATCGCCGATGCCGGCGCCTTCGCCATCGTGCTGGAGGCGATGTCCGAGCCGGTGGCGCGGGCCATCACCGAGGAGGTGGGGCCGCCGACCATCGGCATTGGCGGCTCGGTCGCCTGCGACGGGCAGATCCTGGTGCTGGAGGACATGCTCGGCCTCTCCGACCGGGTGCCGCGCTTCGTCAAGAAGTTCGCCGAGATCGGCCCGGCCATCGGCGCGGCGGTGGAAGCCTATGCCAGCGAGGTGCGCGGGCGCAGTTTTCCCGGACCGGAGCATGTCTACGCGCCGAAGAAATCGTGAGCTTCAGGCGCGCGCCGGCTGTCGCAGCGCCGCATTTGCCTTGCTGAAGCCGCATCGCTAGTTTACGCGGCCTTTCCTGGTGCTGGATTGCCGCCGCTTGCGCGCGGCTCCGGCGCTTCCCCGAAGACCTCTCCACGGATCGCGACATGGCTGACATTTTCCACGAAATCGACGAGGACCTTCGTCGCGAGCGGTTCGGCCGCCTGTGGAAACGCTATGGCGCGTTCGTCATCGGCCTCGCGGTCCTCATCGTCGTCGCGGCCGGTGGCTGGCGTGGCTACGAATGGTGGAAGCTGCAGCAGGAGGAAGCCTCCGGCGCCCGCTTCGAGGCGGCGCTGAAGCTCGCCGCCGACGGCAAGCACGCCGAGGCCGAGGCGGCCCTGCAGGCGCTGGAGAAGGACGGCACCGGCGGCTATCGGACGCTGGCACGCTTCCGCGCCGCCGCCGAGCAGGCCTCCACCGACCGTGCCGCGGCGGTGACGGCCTATGACGGCCTTGCCGATGATTCGTCGCTGAACGGGCTGATGCGCGACGTCGCCCGGCTGCGCGCCGCCACGCTGCTGGTCGACACCGCCCCGGCCGCCGACATCGCCGCCCGCATGCAGCCGCTTGACACCCCGACCGGCCCGTTCCGAAATTCCGCGCGCGAACTGGTCGGCCTCGCTCAGTACAAGGCCGGCGACTTCGCGGCCGCCGCCAGGACCTTCGAGGCGATCCTGTCCGACGGGCAGGCCCCTCCGGGACTGCGCCAGCGCGCCGACCTGATGCGCACGCTCGCCGCAGCCAGTGCTCCCCCGCCTCCGGCCGCGGCGCCCGCCGCCGCGCCGGCGGCTCCGGCCGTGCAATAGGAGGCTTCCGATGCCGTCCCACATGCGTGCCGCGCACCGCGCGGCTCTCGTGATCGCCGCGTTGTCGCTGGCCTTTGCCACCGCCGGCTGCGAGACGATCGACAAGATCAATCCCTTCGTCGAGAAGGAAAAGAAGCTGCCGGGAGCCCGTGCGCCGGTGTTTCCCGAGGGCGTGCCGGGCGTCGACTACAACGCGCCGCCGCCGCAGCCGGCCAATTCGGGCTATGACTACACGCCGTCGTCCGATGCCTCGGGCACCCAGCCGGCCGCCGTCAAACCCGCCCAGTAGCTTCCGGTCCAGTAATCCGGCCCAGTGATTTTCGGCGCGGGGGCGCCATCCGATGACCATGACCGTCGCCATCGTCGGCCGCCCGAATGTGGGCAAGTCGACGCTGTTCAATCGCCTCGTCGGCAAGCGCCTCGCGCTGGTCGACGACCGGCCCGGCGTGACCCGCGACCGGCGCGAAGGCGAAGCGCGGCTCGGCCATCTCTCCTTCCGCGTCATCGACACCGCCGGGCTGGAGGAGGCCAAGGCCGAGAGCCTCGAAGGACGGATGCGGGCGCAGACCGAGGCGGCGATCGACGATGCCGACGTGCTGCTGTTCCTCATCGACGCCCGCGCCGGCCTGACGCCGACCGACCGTTCCTTCGCCGAGCTGGCGCGCCGTTCCGGCAAGCACACCATTCTCGTCGCCAACAAGAGCGAGGGCAAAGGCGCGGTGGCCGGCGCGCTGGATTCCTATGCGCTCGGCCTCGGCGACCCGGTGGAGCTTTCCGCCGAGCATGGCGAGGGCATGGGCGACCTGCTGCGCGCGCTGGTGCAGTGCTACCCGGATGACGACGAGGCCTTCGACGAGGAAGTCGACGACAGCGAGGGCGAGCGGCCCATCCGCGTCGCCGTGCTCGGCCGCCCCAATGCCGGCAAGTCGACGCTGATCAACGCGCTGCTCGGCGAGGACCGGCTCTTGACCGGGCCGGAAGCCGGCATCACCCGCGATTCCATCGCCGTGGATGTCGAGCGCCACGGCGTGAAGCTGAAGGTGTTCGATACTGCCGGCATGCGCAAGCGGGCCCGCATCGAGGACAAGCTGGAGAAGCTCTCGGTTGCCGACGGCCTGCGCGCGGCGAAATTCGCCGAAGTGGTGGTGGTGCTGATCGATGCCACCCATCCCTTCGAGGAGCAGGACCTGCGTATCGCCGACTTGGCGCTGCGCGAGGGGCGGGCGCTGGTGCTGGCCTTGAGCAAGAGCGACCTCGTCAAGGACCAGGCCGGCTTCGCCAAGCGCATGCGCGAGGAGGCCGACCACTGGCTGCCGCAGGCGCGCGGCATGCCGGTCGTCATGGTCTCCGGCCTCACCGGCGAGGGGCTCGACCGGCTGGTCAAGGCGATCGAGGGGACGTACGAGGTGTGGAACCGCCGCGTCGCCACCAATCCGCTCAACCGCTGGCTCATCGAGACCACCGACCAGCATCCGCCACCGGCGGTGTCGGGCCGGCGCATCAAGCTGCGCTACATCACCCAGCCCAAGGCCCGGCCGCCGAGCTTCGTGCTGTTCTGCTCGCGCGCCGATGCGCTGCCGGAGAGCTATATCCGCTATCTGGTGAATGGGCTGCGCGCCACCTTCGACCTGCCGGGCGTGCCGATCCGCCTGACGCTGCGCGAGAAGGACAATCCCTACGCCGAGAAGGAGTGAGGGCGCTCACTCCAGCGGCGGCAGGCGCCGACGCACCGCCTCCGACTTGATGACGGCGGTGCTGGTGACGGCGTGGTCGCACAGTCCCTCAAGCACGGCGTCCATTTCCTCGACGCTGCGCACCACCAGTTGCGCCAGGAACGGGTCGTCGCCGGTGATCTTGTGGCATTCGACGATGTTCGGGCAGGCCTCGATCAACGTCTCCACGAGATGCAGCTTGCCGGGCAGCGGGCGGATGCGGACCATGGCACGTATGGCATAGCCGAGCGCCCGCGGGTCGACATCGACCGTGAACGCCGCCAGCACGCCGGAATCGTGCAGCCGTCGCACCCGCTCGGCGACGCCGGGCGCCGACATGCCGACGAGGCGGGCCAGCTCGCTCATCGGGGTGCGCGCATCGCGGTCGAGCGCGGCGAGCAGGCGGGCATCGACGGGGTCAAGGGCGGGCTTTTCGGATTGAAGAGGTTTCATCGGTCCGGCCTTCGTTGCTGACGCATTTTGGCGCGTGCGGCTTCGATCATCCATTCGAATCGCCGCCGTCGCATGGCATTCTTGACGTCTCTCCTTTTCGGACCTTCCTGACATGCTCATCGGCATACTCGCCGGCCTTCTCACCGGGGCGCTGTGGGGCCTTACCTTCGTCGCTCCGCGCGCGGTCGAACCCTTCTCGACGCTGGATCTCGCCATCGCGCGCTACCTCGTGTTCGGGGTGGTCAGCGTGCTGCTGATGGTCGATGCGCGGTTCCGGCCGACCGGCATGACGCGCGGGCGCCTCATCGTGGGGCTGGTGCTCGGCGCCCTAGGCTATTTCGGCTATTTCCTCGCCGCCGCCAATGCGGTGCGGTTCGCCGGCGCGGTGGTGCCGCCGCTGATCATCGGCACCATGCCGGTGCTGCTGGCGGTGATCGCCAACCTGCACGAGCGCGCCGTGCGCTGGCGGCGGCTGGCGCTGCCGCTCGGCCTGATCCTCGCCGGGCTGATGGTGGTGAACGCCGCCGGCCTCAACGAGGCGGCGCCGGCGGAGCGGGACGCGATGCTCGCCGGGATCGGCCTGTCGGTCCTCGCCCTGGCCATCTGGGTGGTCTACGGGCTTGCCAATGCCGGGGTGATGCGCGCGCCCGATGCGCCGGACAGCCTGCGCTGGACCGGCCTGCAGGGCATCGGCGCCGGCCTTGCGGCGCTGGTGCTGCTGCCGCTGTTCGCCGGGCCGGCGGCCGACGTGGCGAGCGAGGCGGCGACGCTGCGCTTCGCCGGCTGGGTGCTGGCGATGGGGGTGTTCGCCTCCTGGGTCGCGACCTATTGCTGGGTCGTCGCCGCACGGCGGCTGCCATTGGCGCTCTCGGCCCAGCTGATCGTCGCCGAGACGGTGTTCGGCCTCGGCTATGGCCTTGCCTTCGAGCAGCGCTGGCCGACCGCGGTGGAGGTCACGGGCACGCTGCTGCAACTGGTCGGCGTGGTGGCGGCGGTGGCGATCTTCGCCCGCGCGTCCTCTATGCCGGAGGCGCAAAGTCCTTGAGGCTGCGGGTCGGGAAGTCGTAAAGGCGGCCGGTCTCGGTGAAGCTCGGCAGGCACAGCGAGAGGATGGCGTCCGCCACCTCTTCCGGCGCCGGCAGGGTTTCCGGGTCCTCGCTCGGGAATGCCTTGGCGCGCATGCCGGTGCGGATCGGGCCGGGATTGATCAGGTTCACCCGCAGGGCGGAAATGTTGGCGACCTCGGCCGACCAGGTGCGGGCCAGCACTTCGAGCCCGGCCTTGGTGACGGCATAGGCGCCCCAGAAGGCACGGGCCTTGTGGGCGGCGGCGGAGGAGACGAACACCGCGCGGCCGGCATCGGAGAGCCGCAGCAGCGGGTCCAGGGAGCGCACCAGCCGCCAGTTGGCGGTGAGGTTGACCGCCAGCGCGTCGTCCCATTCCTTCGGCTCGACCTGGGCGAGCGGGGTCATCGGCCCGAGCACGCCGGCATTGCCGACCAGCACGTCGAGCTTGCCGAAGCGCTCGAAGAGGGCTCCCCCGAGCCGGTCGATGGCCGGGAAATCCTTGATGTCGAGCGGCACCAGCGTGGCGGTGGAACCGACGGCGACGATGGCGTCGTCGAGTTCCTCCAGCGCGCCGGCGGTGCGGCCGGTGGCGACGACATGGGCGCCCGCTCCGGCGAGTGCCAGGGCGGTGGCCCGGCCGATGCCGCGGGTGGCGCCGGTGACGAGGGCGAGGCGGCCGGCAAGCGGCCGCGTGGCGGAAATGTCGGTCATCCGGCGTTCCTCGGAAATGTCAGTTGTCGTCGGTCATGACCACGGAGGGCGCCGAACGTTTGGCGGGGCCGTGCCAGACGGCCTCGATATTGTTGCCCTCGGGATCGAGGACGAAGGCGGCGTAATAGCCGGGATGGTAGTCGCGCGGTCCCGGCGCGCCGTTGTCGCGCCCGCCATTGGCGAGCGCAACCTCGTAAAAGCGCTGAACGGTGGCCTCGTCCGAGGCCTGGAAGGCGAGATGGGCGCGGCCGGTGGTGGGCTCGCCGGGCGAGACGAACAGCTCGTCGGCGAAGAAATAGCCATCGCCCTCGACGACCGGCACCCCGATCACCTCAAGCACCGCCTTGTAGAAGCGGAGGCTTCCCTCGAAATCGGTCACGACCAGCTGGATATGGTCGATAAGACGGCCGCGATGCCACTCGTTGAGCTCCACCATGGCCGTCTCTCCGGTTCGCCTCAGCTCGCTTCGGCCAGCAGCGAGAGCTGGCGCGGGGCGACCTCGCCGAGACGGTCGGTGAGCGGGGTCGGATACTCGCCGGTGAAGCAATGGTCGGTGAATTGCGGGGTGACATTGTCGCGCCCCTCATAACCCATCGACTTGTAGATGCCGTCGATGGACAGGAAGGCGAGGCTGTCGGCGCCGATATAGCGGCGCATGCCTTCGAGATCGTGGGTGGCGGCGAGCAGCTTGTCGCGGTCCGGCGTGTCGATGCCGTAATAGTCCGGGTGGGTGATCGGCGGCGAGGAGATGCGGAAATGCACCTCGCGGGCGCCGGCCTCGCGCATCATGCGCACGATCTTCACCGACGTCGTGCCACGGACCAGGCTGTCGTCGATCAGCACGATGCGCTTGCCCTCGACCACGGCGCGGTTCGCCGAGTGCTTCATGCGCACGCCCTGGTCGCGCACCGACTGGGTCGGCTGGATGAAGGTGCGCCCGACATAATGGTTGCGGATGATGCCGAGCTCATAGGGCAGGCCGGAGGCCTGCGAATAGCCGATGGCGGCCGGCACGCCGGAATCCGGCACCGGCACCACCAGGTCGGCATCGGCCGGCGCCTCGGCCGCCAGCTGGAAACCCATGTTCTTGCGAACCTGGTAGACCGAGCGGCCGCCGACCACCGAATCCGGCCGGGCGAAATAGATGTACTCGAAGATGCAGGGGCGCGGCGTGGCGGCCGGGAAGGGGCGCAGCGTCTCCACCTTGTCGGAGGAGAACACGATCACCTCGCCGGGTTCGACGTCCCGCACGTGGCGCGCACCGATTATGTCGAGGGCGCAGGTCTCGGAGGTCAGGATCGGGTGGCCGTCGAGCTCGCCCAGCACCAGCGGGCGGATGCCGAGCGGGTCGCGGGCGCCGACCAGCTTCTTGTTGGTGAGGCCGACAAAGGCGTAGGCGCCCTCGATGACGCGCAGCGCGTCGATGAAGCGCTCGGTGAAGCGCGGGCGCTTGGAGCGGGCGACGAGGTGCAGCATCACCTCGGTATCGGAGGTCGACTGGCAGATGGCGCCGTCGCGGATGATCTGCCGGCGCAGCGACAGGCCATTGGTGAGGTTGCCATTATGGGCGATGGCGAAGCCGCCGCCGTCGAGCTCGGCGAAGAGCGGCTGCACGTTGCGCAGGATGGTCTCGCCGGTGGTGGAATAGCGGACATGGCCGACGGCGATATGGCCGGGCAGGCGCTTGATCGCCTCGCCGTCCGAGAAGGCGTCGCCGACTAGGCCTAGCCGGCGTTCCGAATGGAAGCGCTGGCCGTCGAAGGTGGTGATGCCGGCGGCTTCCTGGCCGCGATGCTGCAGGGCGTGCAGGCCGAGCGCGGTGATGGCGGCGGCATCCGGGTGCCCGAAGATGCCGAACACGCCGCACTCCTCGCGGAGCGTATCCCCATAGGGATCGAAATCATCGGTTCCCGCCTCGCGTTTCGACGCGATGTCGAGGGGGGCCCAAGAAGGGGCCGACATATCCAGGGTCCTATGGGTCATATGACCTCACTCCGCTTCACGCAGTCCCGGCTGCGCACGCTTGTGGCTCTACGCGAACGCCGCAGCGCCGGAAACGATCCCGTTCCGGCGCTGTGCGCGACTTCACTGTGCCGGAGGTGCGGCCGGTCCCGGATTGAAAGGCTCCGGGGGAGGTTCGGTCGGTTCGGCGTCCTTCGGGCTGCGGATATCGCGTATCAGCTTCTCGGGATCTTCCGGCAACACGGAGATGAGCCAGTCGCCCGCACTTTGCAAGACCACCCGCGAATGCGCGTTGCGAATCCAGTCCGGCTGCCCCTGTTCGTTCTGGACCAGCCAGTTGAAGAACAGGAAGGCAACCACCATTATCAGGAATCCGCGCGCCAGGCCGAACAGGAAGCCCAGCGTGCGGTCCAGGGCGCCGATGCGGCTGTCCAGGATCGCGTCCGAGATGCGGACGGTGATGATCGACACCACCAGCAGCGTCAGCAGGAAAATGCCGCCGATCGCCACCGCCATGGCGAAGGTGTCCTGCGAAATATACTGTTTCGCGTAGGGCAGGGCATGCGGATAGGCATACAGCGTCACGGTCGCGGCGATGATCCAGGACGCGATGGCGAAGACCTCGCGCACGAGACCGCGCACCATGGCCAGCAGGCCGGAGATCACCATCACGGCGATCAGGATGATGTCGAGCAGCGTCAAGACGAGCGCACCGTGGTCGAACCGAAGGCCCGCAGGCAAGACCGCGGGGGCGAATCTGCAATCATCGAACCCCGAGCGGGGCCGGGCGACGTATAGCGCGGCCCGCCGGCTCCGTCATCCCTCTTGAAGGGCGTCTCTTTCCTCCGCGGCGGCACCTCTTTCCCCCGCGACGGCCCGTGCCGCCCGGCGCGGTGCCCGCGCGGCGATGCCGGCGACGAGATCCCCGAGCGAGCCGATCACGTCGAGCGGGATGGGCGAGGAGCCGGCATCGCGCTCCTTGGCTTTCGCCTCCGGCACCACGGCGCGGGAAAAGCCGAGCTTGGCCGCTTCCTTCAGCCGTGCCGGCGCGTGCGGCACCGGCCGCGCCGCGCCGGTGAGGCTGATCTCGCCGAAATAGACATTGTCCGGCGGCAGCGCCGCGCCGCTGAGCGAGGAAACCAGCGCCGCCGCCACCGCCAGATCGGCCGCCGGCTCGCTGATGCGGAAGCCGCCGGCGACATTGAGATGCACGTCATGGGCGCCGAGCTTGATGCCGCAGCGCGCTTCCAGCACCGCCAGCACCATGGAGAGCCGGTTCGGGTCCCAGCCGACCACGGCGCGGCGCGGGGTGCCGAGGCTGGTCGGCACCACCAGCGCCTGGATCTCCACCAGCACCGGGCGGGTGCCTTCCATGCCGGCATAGACGGCGGTGCCGGGCGCGCCGCGGTCGCGGTTCGACAGGAACAGCTCGGAGGGATTGGCGACCTCGGACAGGCCCAGGCCGGTCATCTCGAACACGCCGATCTCGTCGGTCGGCCCGAAGCGGTTCTTCTGCGCCCGCAGGATGCGGAACTGGTGGGCGCCGTCGCCCTCGAAGGACAGCACCGCGTCGACCATGTGTTCCACCACGCGCGGGCCGGCGATCTGGCCGTCCTTGGTGACGTGCCCGACGAGGATGACGGCGGCGCCGGCCTGCTTGGCGTAGCGGATGAGGATCTGCGCCGAGGAGCGCACCTGGGTGACGGTGCCGGGTGCGGATTCGGCGGTGTCGGTCCACATGGTCTGGATCGAATCGATCACCACCAGTACCGGCGTGCGCCCCTGCGACAGGGTGGCGACGATGTCCTCGACATTGGTTTCCGCCGCGAGCTCGACCGGCGCCCCGGCGAGGCCGAGGCGATCGGCGCGCAGGCGCACCTGCTCCACCGCCTCCTCGCCGGACACGTAGATGACGCGGTGACCGGCGCCGGCGAGGGTCGCCGACGCCTGGATGAGCAGCGTCGACTTGCCGATGCCGGGATCGCCGCCGATCAGCAGCACCGAGCCGGGCACGATGCCGCCGCCGGTCACCCGGTCGAATTCCGCGATGCCGGAGCAGGTGCGCGGCGGGCTCTCGCTGGTGCCGGAGAGCGGCTGCAATTCGATCAGCCGGCCCTTGCGGCCCGAGCGATGCGCCATCGGCAGGCTGATGCTGGCGGCCTCTTCCTGGACGATGCTGTTCCAGGCGCCGCAGGCATCGCATTTGCCCTGCCAGCGTGTATGGGCGGCACCGCAGGACTGGCAGATGAAGGCGGCGGGTTTCTTGGCCATAGGCGAGCGGATCGTTTCCGTGGAAAAGGGGCGGGCGCCGGAGCGTGCGACCTATATGGGTGTCTTATGCCGGCCGCGGGCGTCTCACGTCCAACGCCGATAATAGCGACGGCCGAGCGAGGTCAGTATCTCGTAGCCGATGGTCTGCGCATGGGCGGCGAGATCGTCGACGCCTATGCCCTCGCCGAGCAGTGTCGCCCACCCGCCAGGCTGCGTCGCGTGGTCCGGCAGGTCGGTGACGTCCACCGTCAACACGTCCATCGAGATGCGCCCGACCAGCGGGCAGCGCCGGCCGGCGATGACGACCTCGGCGCCGGGCCGGGCGTCGGAGGAACCGGCGAGCCGGGGGATGCCGTCGGCATAGCCGCCCGAGAGCACGGCGACGCGCGAGGGCCGCCGCGCCGTCTGCACGGCGCCGTAGCCGATGGTCTCGCCTTCATGCACGTCGCGGACCTGCACGATGCGCAGGTCCAGCCGCACCACCGGGCGCAGCGGCGGCCGATCGGCCCGCGCCCGTCCGCCATAGAGCGCAATGCCGGGACGCACGAGGTCGAAATGCAGCCCGGCCTCGCCGAGTGCGCCGGCGGAATTGGCGAGCGAGGCCCGCACGCCGGGAAACAGCGCGGCGACGGCACGGAAATCCTCGACCTGGCGCGCGGTCAGCGGATGGCCGGGCTCGTCGGCGCAGGCGAGGTGGCTCAGGATCAGCGCCAGCGGGAAGCCCAGTGTCGTCAGGTCCTCGGCGAGGTTGACCGCCTCGGCCGGCGAAATCCCGAGCCGGTTCATGCCGGTATCGACATGCAACGCCGCCGGCGCGGGCTGGCCGGTGCGCGCACAAAAATCCTGCCAGCGCGCGATCTCGTCGAGGCTGCCGAGCACCGGCACGAGACCGGCTTCGCGGTAGCTGCCCTCGGTGTCGGGGAACAGGCCGTTGAGGACGAAGATCTCGGCGTGCGGGAGCAGGTTTCGCAGGCGCCGCGCCTCGGCCAGCAGGGCGACGAAGAAGCTGCGGGCTCCGGCCTCCCACAGCGCGGCGGCGGCGGGCTCCAGCCCGGTGCCATAGGCATCGCCCTTGAGCACGGCGGCGCAGGCGGCGGGGGCCACATGCGCGGCGATCTGCGCGTAGTTCGCCGTGAGCGCCCCGAGATCGACGGTCAGGCGGCCGCCGGCCTCGGCGAGCGGCGGGCAATCGTGCGGTGCGGAAGCGAGAGGCGTGGACGCGTCCTGCATGGCCGGCGCCTCACCGAATGGGGATGCGGTCCTCGCGGGCGAGCGAGGAGAAGCGGGTGAATTGCGGCTCGAAGGCGACCTTCACGGTGCCGGTGGGTCCGTGACGCTGCTTGCCGATGATGACTTCCGCGGTGCCCTGGGCAGCCTTCATGTCGCTGTCCCACTTGAACCATTCCTCGGTGCCTTCCTTCGGCTCCTTGCTCTTGAGGTAATATTCCTCGCGGAACACGAACATCACCACGTCGGCATCCTGCTCGATCGAGCCAGATTCGCGCAGGTCCGAGAGCTGCGGGCGCTTGTCGTCGCGCGATTCGACCTGACGCGAGAGCTGGGAGAGCGCCATGATCGGCACCGCAAGCTCCTTGGCCAGCGCCTTGAGGCCGGTGGTGATCTCGGTGATCTCCTGCACGCGGCCTTGCGAGGAGCTCTTGGACGAGCCGGACAGCAGCTGGAGATAGTCCACCACCATGAAATCGAGGCCGCGCTGGCGCTTCAGCCGCCGGGCGCGGGCGCGCAGCTGGGCGATGGAAATGCCGCCGGTGTCGTCGATATAGAGCGGGATGGTCTGCATCATCTGCGCGCCGGCGGCGAGCTTGTCGAACTCGCTCTCGGAAATGTCGCCGCGGCGGATCTTGTAGGAGGGGATCTCGGTCTGCTCGGCGAGAATACGGGTGGCGAGCTGCTCGGCCGACATTTCCAGCGAGAAGAAGCCGCACACGCCGCCGTCGACGGCGCGGATCGAGCCGTCCGGCAGCGTTTCCGAGCGATAGGCCGCGGCGACGTTGTAGGCGATGTTGGTGGCGAGCGCCGTCTTGCCCATGCCCGGACGGCCGGCGAGGATGATGAGGTCGGACGGCTGCAGGCCGCCCATCATCGCGTCGAGATCGTCGAGGCCGCTGGCGAGGCCGGACAGGTGGCCTTCGCGCTGGAACGCGCGGCTCGCCACGTCGACGGCCTCCTTCAGCGCATTGCTGAAGCTCAGGAAGCCGCCATCGTAGCGGCCGGTCTCGGCAAGTTCGTAGAGGCGCTTCTCGGCTTCCTCGATCTGCTGCTGCGGCGTCGATTCGATCGGCGCGTCATAAGCTTCGTTCACCACCTCCTCGCCGATGGCGATGAGATCGCGGCGCACCGAAAGGTCGTAGATGGTGCGCCCGTAATCCTCGGCGTTGATGATGGTGGTGGCTTCCGCCGCCAGCCGCGCGAGATATTGCGGCGCGGTGAGCCCGCCAATGTCGAGCTCGACCGCGAGGAAGGTCTTCAGCGTGACCGGGGTGGCGACCTTGCCGGCACGGATCAGCGCGCTGGTGGTCTCGTAGACGGCGACATGCACCGGGTCGAAGAAATGCTTCGGCTGCAGGAAGTCCGACACGCGATAGAACGCCTCGTTGTTCACGAGGATGGCGCCGAGCAGAGCCTGCTCCGCCTCGATATTGTGCGGAGCCGTGCGGTAATGCGGTTCGGACGCCGCGAGGGGGCGCGCGGGAGAATCGAGCATGACGGTTCCGGCTGCGAGGGTTCAGCAAACAGCTAACGCCACCCCGGCATCCGAGTCCGGGGCGAATCGCACGCAGCCTATTTTGTCCTGTGGAGCGCCTGTGGAAAGCGGAATCGCCCTTGACGCGTTCCGCCCGGCCGCAGCCGCGGCGGCCGGCTACTCGCCCGCCAGCCGCAGATCGGGGCGATTGGCCCTTTCCATCGCCTTGAGCGCCGCCTCGGCCTCCTGGATATAGGTGCGCGTCATCGGCACCACGCCCTCGCGCTTGGCGAGCTGCACCTGGAAGATCATCATGCCCTGGTGACGGAACGCCATTTCCGAGGCGGCGAGGTAGAACTCCCACATCCGGCAGAAGCGCTCGTCATAGAGCCGCTCGGCTTCCTCGCGATGGGCGAGGAAGCGGTGGCGCCATGCCTTCAGCGTTTCGGCGTAGTGCAGGCGCAGCATCTCGATGTCGGTGACATAGAGTCCGGCGCGCTCGATGGCCGGCAGGACCTCCGACAGCGCCGGGATGTAGCCGCCCGGGAAGATGTACTTGGCCACCCAGGGATTGGTGATGCCCGGACCTTCCGAACGACCGATGGAGTGGATCAGCGCGACGCCGTCATCGTTCATCAGCTCGGCGACACGCTTGAAATAGGTGTCGTAATGGCCGACGCCGACATGCTCGAACATGCCGACCGAGACGATGCGGTCGAAGGAGCCGGGAGTCAGGCGATAGTCCTGGAGCCGGAACTCGACGCGGTCGGACAGGTCGCGTTCCTCGGCCCGGCAGCGGGCGATGCCGAGCTGTTCCTGCGACAGCGTCACGCCGGTGACGCGCGCGCCGGCATTCTGCGCCATGTACAGGCCCAGGCCGCCCCAGCCGCAGCCGATGTCGAGCGTGGTCAGGTCCGGGCGGTCGAACAGCAGCTTGGCGGCGATGTGGCGCTTCTTGGCGAGCTGGGCATCGTCCAGCGACTGGTCGGGATGCTCGAAATAGGCGCAGGAATACTGGCGGTCGGCATCGAGGAACAGCGAATAGAGCCGTCCGTCGAGATCGTAATGGTGCGCGACGTTCTTTTGCGAGCGGCCGGGCGGGTTGAACTGCGCCAGCCGGCGGAACAGGAAGCGGAAGCGCATCAGCGTCTTGGCCGGCAGGCTCGGCACCTGCAGGCCGACCTGCGACATCAGCAGCTCCAGAACGTCGGCGATGTCGCCCTGGTCGACGACCATGCCGCCTTCCATGAAGGCCTCGCCGAGCTTGAGCTCGGGATCGAGCGCGACCTGCTTCTGCCACTTCGTCGACGTGAAGCGCAGGACGAGCGGGATGCCGCTGCCGTCACCCAAGATGACCTTCCTGCCGGACGCGAGCACGACAGTAAGCGAACCACGGCTAACGACGCGCGATAGCGCGCCCATGAGCAACCGTTCCATTCGGCCGCCTCCACGGTACCAGCAGTCTTGCAGATGACTGCTTGCCCAACCAAGGGGCATGTTTGCAACTGATGCTTTTCATTGCACCACAACATTGGGAGGCCCGCAACACGCAGATTATCCGATAGGAACGCAAAAAAGCCCGGTCGCGAACGACCGGGCTACGCAATTTGGCGTATTACGTTAGGTAATAGTGTCAGGCCTGCTCGGCTTCGTCCGCCTCGGCCTCATCGGCAACTTCGGCGACATCTTCGTCCTCGTCCTCGTCACGGACGACCGACAGGTCCTCGCCGCGCGACTGGCGGGCGGCTTCTTCGGCGCTGCGGGCGATGTTGGTCTTGATCGTCACCTCGACCTCGGGATGCAGCGTCACCGGGACGGTATGCACGCCGATGGTCTTGATCGGGTGGTTGAGAACGACCTGCGAGCGGCTGACGGTGAAGCCGGCGGCGGTCAGGGCATCGGCGATGTCGCGGGTCGACACCGAGCCGTACAGCTGGCCGGTCTCGCCGGCCTGGCGGACCAGCACGACTTCGGTGCCGTTGAGCTTGGCGCCGACCTTGGAGGCTTCGTTCTTGAGTTCGAGGTTGCGGGCCTCGAGCTGGGTCTTCATCGAGTCGAAGCGGGTCTTGTTGTCCTTGGTGGCGCGCAGCGCCTTGCCCGACGGCAGCAGGAAGTTACGGGCGAAGCCGTCCTTCACGCGAACCACTTCGCCCATCTGGCCAAGCTTGGCCACGCGCTCCAGCAGAATGACTTCCATGTTGATTCTCCTTGTCGATCGTTGGTTGGTTGATGTCGTCAGATGTCGTTGGCGGCGGGCGGTCCGCCCCGGCCGCCCTTGCGGGGAAACCGGGCGCGCACGCCGAACAGGGTTTCGACGAGACCGAGCAGCGCCAGCGCCGCAAACGGCCAGCCGAGGGCAAGGGCGGCGAGCCACACCGTGCCGATGACGAGGCTGCGGCCCGGCGCGCCGCGGGTCACCGTGTGCACCACCGCAATGCCGAGCAGGCCGAAGGCCAGCAGCAGCGTGGCGGCGAGCAGCTCGACCAGCAGCCCGACGAAGCCGGAGGTGATCATGGCGCCGAGGAAGGCGCCGACGAGCAGCACCGCCGCCGCGCGCGGCAGCACCATCGCCGACAGGTCGGGCCACGGGCGCATCAGCCGGCCCGACATCCGGGCGATATGGGCGGCGAGCCAGAGATTGGCGAGCTGGGTCGCCATGGTCACCACCGCCGCCGCCGGCGGCATGATGGCGACCAGGATATCGGCGAGCCGCTCGGCGTCCGGGCCGACCTCGCCGGCACGATCGGCCAGCATCGCCTCGAACAGCACGCGCAGGGCCGCCTCGTAGTCGGCGAAATCGCCGGCGACCAGCGGGACCAGCGAGGCGACGGCAAGGCTGCCCAGCACCGCCGCGGCGAGGACAAGCCGGCCGACGGGAAACCACTCGAGCGGCGCATCGGGGCCGTCCTGCCGCGCCATCAGCGCGAGATAGGCCATCACATAGGCCGGCAGCCCGACGCCGGCGACATAGGCGACGGTCAGCTCCAGCCCGAAGAACAGGCCGGTGAGCACGGCGGCGGTGGAGGCGGCGACCAGCGCCGCTAGATGCGACCAGCCGAGGCCGGCGATGAAAACGGGCAGGGGGGCGAGATAGAACAGCGGCAGGGCCAAAGCGCTGCCGGTCGCAACAGCGGCGACCATCAGGGCGGACGCCGCACCGGCGCCGAACGCTATGAGCCAAATCATCATCATCGACGAGCTGTCCCGCTCCTTAAGCGGTTAGAGGCGGATCTAGGCCCGCCTCAGCTGAAGGCCCGACGGGATTGTCCCGCAGGCCGGTCGGAAAATCGTCAGGCGAACGTCCCCGGCATGGCTGCCGGGGACGGAATCGATGTGATCAGCGGATCACGAAGGGCAGCAGGCCGAGGAAGCGGGAACGCTTGATGGCGGCCGCGAGCTCGCGCTGCTTCTTGGCGGAGACCGCCGTGATGCGGGACGGCACGATCTTGCCGCGCTCGGAAATGTAGCGCTGCAGCAGACGCACGTCCTTGTAGTCGATCTTCGGGGCGTTGGCGCCGGAGAACGGGCAGGTCTTGCGACGACGGAAGAAAGGACGGCGCGCGCCGCCCGCGGCGGAACCGCCGGTGCTACCGAAGGCCATCATTCAGTCTCCATATTCGCGTTGGCTTCTTCACGGTCACGGCGCGGGGGACGATCGTCCCGACCGCCGCCGAAGCCGCGCCCGCCACCGCCGAAGCCGCGATCACCACCGAAGCCGCGCTCGCCACGCTCGCCGCGATCGTCACGGTCGCGCTTCTGCAGCATGACCGACTGGCCTTCCTCGAGCTCCTCGACCCGGATGGTCAGGAAGCGCAGGACGTCCTCGTCGATGCGCATCTGGCGCTCCATCTCGGCTACCGCCGGCGCCGGGGCGTCGATGTTGAGCAGAGAGAAGTGGGCCTTGCGGTTCTTGCGAATGCGGTAGGTGAGCGTCTTCACGCCCCAGTATTCGGTCTTGGAGACCGCACCGCCATTCGCCTCGATCACGCCCTTGAAGCGGGCGGTGAGTTCCTCGACCTGCTGCGCCGTTACGTCCTGGCGCGCGAGGAACACATGCTCATAAAGAGCCATGTCTCGTGCCTTTCCTATAGAATCCGCACCATTGCGGCCATCGTCCCGGCGACGAGCCCTTCGAGCCTCGCGGAAAGGCTCGAACAATCTCGAAGGCGGGGACACGGGACGCGCGGAAACATCGAAGATTCCGACATCGCGACGAGCGCGACCGTCCGTTCAGCCCCCGGCCGGGACCGACAGTGCGCGGGCTTATACGCGAAAACGCCGGGAAATCAAGGTTTGTCCCGAATATCAGCCATGCCGGGTCGTGGCGTTTCCCGCGCGCGTGTAAGTCCGTTGTAAAGAGCGTCGCTTTCCTGCCGCCTCCGGTGGCGCCTGCGCTTGACAGGGCCCGCGCATCGGTGTTCCTGCCCGCGCCTATCGTCAACCTGCGGACATCATCTGCATGAGCACAGCTTTCGTTTTCCCCGGTCAGGGCAGTCAGGTCGTCGGCATGGGCAAGTCGCTCGCCGACAACTTCGCCGTTGCCCGCGCCATTTTCGCGGAAGTGGACGAGGCTCTCGGCGAGAAACTGTCCGCGGTGATGTGGGACGGCCCCATCGAGACGCTGACCCTGACCGCCAACGCCCAGCCGGCGCTGATGGCCACCTCGCTGGCGGCGATCCGCGTGCTGGAGGCGGAGGCCGGCCTCGACCTCGCGCGCGACGCCGCCTTCGTCGCCGGCCATTCGCTGGGCGAATATTCGGCGCTCGCCGCCGCCGGCGCCCTGTCGGTCGCCGATACGGCGCGGCTGCTGCGGCTGCGCGGTATCGCCATGCAGGCCGCGGTGCCGGTGGGGGCCGGCGCCATGGCCGCCATTCTCGGGCTCGACTACGACAAGGTCGTCGCCGTCGCCGCGGAAGCGGCGCAGGGCCAGGTCTGCGACATCGCCAATGACAACGCGCCCGGCCAGGTCGTGGTCTCGGGTGATGCCGTCGCCATCGAGCGGGTGGTCGAGATCGCCAAGCGCGAAGGCGCCGCCCGCGCCATCCTGCTCTCGGTTTCCGCGCCTTTCCATTGCCGGCTGATCGTGTCGGCGGCCGACGCGATGCGCGATGCGCTCGGCAAGGTCGAGGTCGCCTCGCCGAAAGTGCCCGTCGTCGCCAATGTGACGGCCGCGCCGGTGACCGATCCCGGCATGATCCGCGAATTGCTGACCCGGCAGGTGACCGGCACGGTGCGCTGGCGCGAATCGGTGGCCTTCATGGCCGGCGAGGGCGTGACGCGGCTCGTCGAGGTCGGCTCCGGCAAGGTGCTGTCCGGCCTCACCAAGCGCATCGCCCGGCAGGTCGCCTCCGCCAATGTCGGCACTGCCGAGGACGTCGCCGCCTTTGCCCCGCTCGGCGCATCCGCCTGAGAGCAGCAGGAGATTCCATGTTCGACCTGACCGGCAAGACCGCCCTCGTCACCGGCGCCACGGGTGGCATCGGCGGCGCCATCGCCAAGTCGCTGCACGCTCGCGGCGCGACCGTCGCGATCTCGGGAACCCGCCGCGAGGCGCTCGACGCGCTTGCCGGCGAGATGGGCGAGCGCAGCTTCGTGCTGCCCTGCAACCTCGCCTCCAGCGAGGAAGTGGAAAAGCTGGTGCCGCAGGCGGAGGAGGCGATGGGTGTCGTCGACATCCTCGTCAACAATGCCGGCATCACCCGCGACGGCCTGTTCGTGCGCCTCACCGACGAGGCGTGGGACACGGTGATCTCGGTGAACCTGACCGCCGGCTTCCGGCTGATGCGCGCCGCCGCCCGCAACATGATGCGCCGGCGCACCGGCCGCATCATCGGCATCACCTCCATCGTCGGCGTCACCGGCAATGCCGGGCAGGGCAATTATGCCGCCGCCAAGGCCGGCATGATCGGCATGTCCAAGGCGCTCGCCAAGGAAGTGGCGGCGCGCGGCGTGACGGTGAACTGCATCGCGCCCGGCTTCATCGCCACGCCGATGACCGACGTGCTGAACGACAAGCAGCGCGAGGCGATTCTCTCCAACGTTCCGGCCGGCCGGCTGGGCGCGCCGGAGGACATCGCGGCCGCCGCCGTCTATCTCGCCTCCGACGAGGCCGCCTATGTCACCGGCCAGACGCTGCATGTGAATGGCGGAATGGCGATGATCTGACCAAAGCCGCTGAATTCCGGCGGTTCCGGCGCTGGCAGCGGCGCTGGTTTTGCCAGATGAAGTGTGCTAACGACCGCCACGGCTCACAGGGGGGTCGGACGTCGCCGACGAGAAGCGACGTGTCCGCGACATCCTGTAATCGGGGCAGATAACAGGCGGTTTTCCGGCTCGCCCGGATGGCCGTCTAGATGGAAACAACGTAGCAACCTCCGGATACGGACGAGGGTGGACCGATGAGCGATATTGCCGAGCGCGTGAAGAAGATTGTAGCCGAGCATCTGGGCGTCGAGCCCGAGAAGGTTACCGACAATGCCAGCTTCATCGACGATCTCGGCGCTGACAGCCTCGACACTGTCGAGCTGGTGATGGCCTTCGAAGAGGCCTTCAATTGCGAGATTCCCGATGACGCCGCCGAGACGATCCTGACCGTCGGCGATGCGATCAAGTTCCTTGAGAAGAACGCCGCCTGAGAGCGGCCCGATGCGGCTGCGACGGCCTGGCCGTCGCAGCGCGCTGTGCTCCTGGTGATTTCCGGAGAGATTGAATGAGGCGCGTCGTCGTTACCGGCCTCGGCATGGTGACGCCGCTCGGGTGCGGCGTCGAAACCAGCTGGAAGAACATTCTCGCGGGCAGGAGCGGTGCTCGCGTGGTCGACACGTTCCAGGTCGACGACCTGCCCTGCAAGATCGCCTGCCAGGTCCAGCGCGGCGACGGCTCCGACGTGACCTTCAATCCCGACCAGTGGATGGAGCCGAAGGAGCAGCGCAAGGTCGACGATTTCATCATCTATGCGATGGCTGCGGCCCGGCAGGCGCTCGACGATGCCGGATGGCATCCGAGCACCTACGAGGAGCAGATCGTCTCGGGCGTGATGATCGGCTCGGGCATCGGCGGCCTTCAGGGCATCGCCGAAACCAGCATCCTGCTCAAGGAGCGCGGTCCGCGCCGGGTGTCGCCCTTCTTCATCCCCGGACGCCTCATCAATCTCGCCGGCGGCTATGTCTCCATCGCCCATGGGCTGAAAGGCCCGAATCACGCGGTGGTCACCGCCTGCTCGACCGGCTCCCATGCCATCGGCGATGCCGCCCGCCTCGTTGCGCTCGGCGATGCCGAGGTCATGGTCGCCGGCGGCGCCGAGTCGCCGATCAGCCGCATCGGCATGGCCGGCTTTGCCGCCTGTCGCGCGCTTTCCACCAGCTATAACGACACGCCGGAGAAGGCCTCGCGCCCCTATGACAAGGATCGCGACGGTTTCGTCATGGGCGAAGGCGCGGGAGTGGTGGTGGTCGAGGCCCTCGATCATGCGCTGGCGCGCGGCGCGCGGATCTACGGCGAAATCGTCGGCTACGGCATGTCGGGCGACGCCTTCCACATCACCGCCCCGTCCGAAGACGGCGATGGCGCCTATCGCTGCATGAGCGCCGCCCTGAAGCGGGCGGGGATCACGCCTTCCGAGATCGACTACATCAACGCGCATGGCACCTCCACCATGGCGGACGAGATCGAGCTGGGCGCGGTGCAGCGGCTCGTCGGCAATGCGGGCGCGACCATCTCGATGTCGTCGACCAAGTCGTCGATCGGCCATCTGCTTGGCGCCGCGGGCGCGGTCGAGGCGATTTTCTCGCTGCTCGCCATTCGCGATCAGATCGTGCCGCCGACCATCAACCTGGATAATCCGTCGGTGGAGACGCCGATCGACCTCGTGCCCCACACGCCGCGCGAGCGCCATGTGGAATATGCCCTGTCGAACTCGTTCGGCTTCGGCGGCACCAATGCCTCGCTGGTGTTCCGGCGCTACGCCCATTGACGCGAGGCGGGGAGGGCACGGCCCGGCTTCCCGCTTTCGCCATATTTGAGGGTAGTCTGCCTCGAGCGTCGCGCCGCCCGCGCACGCCGCAGTGTCGACCATTGGAATAAAGTTTTCGCAATGGTCGGGGTTGCAGATCGAGCAAATCGCGGCATGGTCCGCTCGCCGGGATCGCCCGATCCTTGCGGAACCTGCCCACGGCGAGGCCCCCGATGACTGACGAGAATTCGCCGGCTCCCGGATCGACCCCCGCCGAGGTGCCGTCCAGCCAAGCGCTTCCCCCCGAGATCCCGCCTGCGGAGCCGATCGCCGCAGCGCCTCCGCCGCCCCCTCCGCCGCCGTCGCGCGCCAAGAAGGCCAAGGCGGCGCACAAGGCCTCGCAGCGGGCGAATCATCCTCTGGTGGTGGCCGGCAGCGCCGTGTTCACGCTGCTGCTCGTCGCCATCCTGCTCGGCGGCGGCGCGTTCTGGATCGGCAAGTCGCGCTATGTCGAGCCCGGACCGCTGGTCGCCGACACGACGCTGGTGATTCCCGGCGAATACGGGCTGATGGACATCGCCGATCTGCTGGCGAGCAAGGGCATCATCAACGACAAATGGGTGTTCGTCGCCGCGGCGGTGGGCACCCGCTCCTCCGGCCGGCTTAAGGCGGGCGAGTATGGCTTCGCCGCGGCCGCCTCGACCCGCGATGTGCTCGATACCCTCGTGTCGGGCAAGGTGATCGAATACAACATCACCATTCCCGAAGGCCTGACGAGCGACCAGATCGTCCAGCGACTTGCCGAATTCGACGTGCTTTCCGGCACGGTGCGGCAGGTGCCGCGCGAGGGCAGCCTGTTGCCGGAGACCTACAAGGTCACCCGCGGCACGTCGCGGGAAGACATCCTGCGGCGCATGGCGCGCTCGCAGCAGGCGATTCTGCAGGAGGTCTGGCAGAAGCGCGACCCCTCGGTGCCGCTGCGCAGTCCCGAGGAGCTGGTGATCCTCGCCTCCATCGTCGAGAAGGAGACCGGCGAGGCCGACGAACGCTCGCGCGTCGCCGCGGTGTTCATCAACCGGCTCGACAAGAAGATGCGGCTCCAGTCCGATCCGACCATCATCTACGGGCTGGTGCGCGGCAAGGGGAGGCTGGAACGCCCGATCACCCGTGCCGACATCACCACCCCGACCCCGTTCAACACCTATGCCATCCTCGGCCTGCCGCCCGGTCCGATCGGCAATCCCGGCCGCGCCTCGCTGGAGGCGACGGCCAGTCCGGCCAAGACCAAGGACCTCTATTTCGTCGCCGACGGCACCGGGGGGCACGTCTTCGCTGAGACGCTGGACCAGCACAACCGCAATGTCGCCCGCTGGCGGCAGATCGAGCGCCAGCAGCCGGCCGCCGCCGGGGTTTCCGGTAATACCGGCGCGCCGCCGCCCGATTGATCCGCGCAACCGCTTGAGGGCCGGAGCGTCGCTGGCTATGGTCCGCGCGCCCGAGCAATGTCGGGGGGAGTGTGCTTCATGGCGCTGGCCAGCATGACGGGGTTTTCACGCACGCAAGGGCTCTCAGGTGCCTGGAGCTGGGCGTGGGAGCTCAAATCGGTCAATGGCAAGGGGCTCGACCTGCGCCTGCGCCTGCCGGGCGGCTGGGACGCGCTGGAGGCTCCTCTCAAGGCCATGGCCTCCAAGCGGCTGTCGCGCGGCAATATCAACGCCAATCTGACCATGACCCGCGCCGATTCGGCGGTGAGCGTTCGGGTGAACGAAGAGGTGCTGCGCGCGGTGGCCGGGTCGGTCTCCCGCATCGCCGCCGAGATGGGCGCCCCGCCGGTCCAGCTCGAGAGCCTGCTCGGGCTCAAGGGCGTGATGGAGATCGCCGAATCCGAGGATACGCCCGAGGAGCGCCGGGCGGCGGAAGCTGCGGTGACTGCCGGCTTCGAGGCGGCGCTCGAGGCGCTGATCGCCATGCGGGCCGGCGAAGGCGCGGCGCTGAGCGCGGTGCTGGGCGAACGGCTCGACGGCATCGCCCGCCTGACGGCCGCCGCCGAGGCCAATCCGGCGCGCCGGCCGGAGGCGATCCGCGCCAGGCTCGCCGAGCAGATCGCCGTGCTGGCCGGCAACCCGAGCGGATTCGACCCGGACCGGCTGCATCAGGAAGCGCTGATGCTGGCCAGCAAGGTCGATGTGCGCGAGGAACTCGACCGGCTGGTCGCCCATGTGGCGGCCGCCCGCACCATGCTGGCGGAGGGCGGCCCGGTCGGACGACGGCTCGACTTCCTCGCCCAGGAATTCAACCGCGAAACCAATACGCTTTGCTCCAAGGCCAATGACGTGTCGCTGACGGCGATTGGTCTGGAGCTGAAGGGGCTCGTCGAGCAGTTCCGCGAACAGGTCCAGAATATCGAGTGAGGCGCATGAACGCGGCACTAACCGAAATCGCCATCGCCCGACGCGGGCTGATGCTGGTGTTGTCCTCGCCCTCCGGGGCGGGCAAGTCGACGCTGGCACGGCTGCTGCTGGAAAAGCACCCGGAGATCTATCTCTCGGTTTCGGTGACGACGCGCGAGCGGCGGCCGAGCGAGGTGGAAGGAGTGCACTACCACTTCCTCACCCGCGAGCGCTTCCAGCGGATGCGCGATTCCGGCGATCTGCTCGAATCGGCGGAGGTGCACGGCAATTTCTACGGCACGCCGCGCGAGCCGGTAGAGGCGGCGCTGTCCTCCGGCCGGGATGTGCTGTTCGACATCGACTATCAGGGCACGTTGCAGCTGTACGAGAAGATGCGCTCCGACATTGTCGGGGTGTTCATCCTGCCGCCTTCCGCTTCCGAGCTGAAGATGCGGCTGGAGCGGCGGGCGGAAGACGCCTCCGGCGTGATCGAGAAGCGGCTGAAAAACGCCCGCACCGAGATCGCCCACTGGACCGAATATGACTACGTGCTGGTGAACCAGGACCTGGACAAGACCTTCACCAGCCTGCGCCAGATTCTCGCCACCGAACGGTTGCGCCGGGAGCGCCAACTGGGCCTGCCGCCCATCATCGAGCGGCTGGACTCCGAGCTCGCGGCGTTGACCGACTGAGCCTCAGCCGGCCCGCGCCGCCGTCCAGGCATTGGCCAGCGCCACGAAACCCTCCACCGGCACCTGCTCGGCGCGCTCGGTCGGCTCGATGCCGGCGGCTTCCAGCAGCGCGGTCGTGTCGACGCCGAGGCTTTTCAGGCTCTGGCGCAGCATCTTGCGCCGCTGGCCGAATGCCGCTTCCGTCACCCGCTCCAGCGCGCGCCGGTCGCAGGGGAGCGGGGAGGGGCGCGGCACGATATGCACGACCGAGGACGTCACCTTGGGCGGCGGGACGAAGGCCGAGGGCGCGACGTCGAAGGCGATGCGCGCGGTCGCCCTCCAGCCGGTGAGCACGGCGAGGCGGCCGTAATGGTCGGTGCCCGGCGCGGCGACGATGCGCTCGGCCACCTCGCGCTGGAACATCAGCGTCAGGCTCTCATAGAAGGGCGGCCAGGGCTCGGCCGACAGCCAGCCGATCAGCAGCGGCGTGCCGATATTATAGGGCAGGTTGGCCACGATGCGGGTCTGCCCGTCGGAGGCGAGGCGGGCGAAATCGGTGGCGAGCGCATCGCCCTCGATGATCTCCAGCCGGCCGGGATAGCGGGCGGCAACCTCGTTCAGCGCCGCGATGCAGCGGGCATCGCGCTCCACCGCCACTACGCGCCCGGCGCCGAGCGCCAGCAGGGCGCGGGTGAGCCCGCCAGGGCCGGGGCCGACCTCGAACACCGTCACCTCTTCCAGCGCGCCGGCGGTGCGGGCGATGCGGGCGGTGAGGTTGAGGTCCAGCAGGAAATTCTGGCCGAGCGACTTCAGCGCCGAAAGGCCGTGGTCGCGAATGACGTCGCGCAGCGGCGGCAGATCGTCGAGCGCGCTCACGAGACGGCGTCCGCCGCGGCGAGCCGATCGGCGAGGCGCAGCGCCTCAATGAGGCTCGACGGATTGGCGCGGCCGGTGCCGGCAATGTCGAAGGCGGTGCCGTGGTCGGGCGAGGTGCGCACGAAGGGCAGGCCGAGCGTGACGTTGACGCCGGTGTCGAAGGCCAGCGTCTTGACCGGCGCCAGCACCTGGTCGTGATAGGCGCCGATGACCACGTCGTAGGTGGCCCGCGCGGCGGCATGGAACAGCGTGTCGGCCGGCAGCGGTCCACGCGCGTCGATGCCGAGCGCCCGAAGCGCGGCTACGGCCGGGCGGGTGACGGTCTCGTCCTCGCGCCCGATGGTGCCGTCCTCGCCGGCATGCGGATTGAGCCCGCACACGGCGATGCGCGGCGCGGCGATGCCGAAGCGGCGGATGAGATCGGCGGCGGCGATACGGCCGGTCTCGACCAGCAACTCGACGGTGTACAGGCGCGGAACATCGGCGATCGGGACATGGATGGTCGCCGGAATCACCGCGAGCTCGGGCGACCAGATCATCATCACCGGCCTCGGCGCCGGCGAGCCGCACAGATGCGCCAGGTATTCGGTATGGCCGGGGAAGGCGAAGCCGTCGGCATAGAGCACCGACTTGGCGATCGGGTTGGTGACGATCGCCCGTGCTCGGCCGGAACGGACGAAGCCGACGGCCGCATCGATGGCCGCGCGTGCCGCCGGGCCGCTGGTGGCGTCCGGACGGCCCGGTTCGGCGGTGGCGACCCGGCCAGATGGAACGACCGGGAGGGCGGTGGCGAAGGTCGCGGCGGCATCTTCCGGCGCGACCTCGGCAAGTTCGACCTCACAGCCGATATGCGCGGCGCGGGCGGCAAGGCAGGCGGCATCGCCGGTGACGAAGAAGGCCGGCAGGCGCAACTCGTCCCGCCGCATCCAGGCGGCGAGGGTGACGTCCGGCCCGATGCCCGCCGGTTCGCCGAGCGACAGCGCGAGCGGGGAGAGGGAATCGGCCATGGAGCGTCAGCGGTACTGGATCATGGCGTTCTTGCGCGCTTCCTGGAGAAGGCGAGCCGACTGCGAGTCGAACTGCTTGTTCTGCAGCTCGTTGCGCACCTCGCGCTTCTGGGCGCTCTCACCGACGACCTCGCGGCGGTTGCAGATGGCGACCATCTCGATGCCGGCCTGCGTGACCTCGGGCTGGGTGGTCTGGCCGACCGGCGTATCGTCCATGATCTTGCGCAGCGGCGCCGACATGTCGGCCGAGGTGCGGATCACCGGGTCGCGGACCACGGTCTCGCGCAGCTGCCGGGCGGCAGCGGTGCCGCTGTCGCAGTCGGTGAACGATTTGCGCAGTGCCGCCGCCTCCGCCATGCGCTGGGAGCGCTGGGCCGGCGAGGCGGTGCGCGACACCACGAGGACGATCTGGCGGACCGTGTATTCGGTGGTGCGCTGGGCCTGGTTGACGTCGGCGCCCTTGGCGCTCAATGCGGCGAAGATGTCGGAATCGCGCACCGTGGTTGCCGACGAGAAGCGCCCGCGCACATAATTGTTCCACACATAGTCCGCCCGCATCTTCTGCTTGAGAAGGCGGGCATCGATCCCCGACTGCGCCAGTGCTTGGGTGAGCTGGTCGGGGGTGCGGCCGGAACGGCTCGCCATGTTGGTGTAGAGCTTGTTCAGCTCGGCGTCGTCGATGGTGATGCCATAGCGATTGGCGGTGAATATCTTCAGCCGTTCGTCGACGAGCTCGTCGAGCGCCTGCTTGCTGTTCAGCGAGCGGCGCTCGGTGAGCTGGGCGAGCTTGATCCGCTGGCTGACGTCGAAGCTGGTGATCGGATCGCCCTGCACCATGACGAGGATCTGCTGCGCCTGCGCCGGAGCGGGCGCCATGAGCACAGGCACGGCGAGGCCGGCGCAGAGCCAGGCGGCGCGCCATGCGCTCTTCAGGAGGCGGGCCGAAGGGGCCGGATGGAGGCGCGATGCGTCCTGGCGATGACACGTCGTGGGCATAACCCGTCGCTTCTCCTTCTTCCCGGCGGTTCGTTCCGCGATCATGGCTTCTTCTGACTGTCGCTTGTGGCTTCAATGCGACATGCGGGCAATGGAGCTCATTGGGTCGAGCTGTCGCCGAGACCGGTCGAGAGGCCCACGGAACCCAGCGTGCGCAGGGTGAGGGTGAGCAGCACCGTGTCGACCCGGCTGCGGGTGCCACTCTCCGTGTAATCCGACTTGTAGCTGAGGGCGAGGCCGAAGCACTCGTCCATGTAGCTGACGCCGAACAGGGTGTAGTCGATCTCGTCGATCAGGAAATTGTAGCGAGCCGCTGCCTGCACGCTCCACTTGTCGTCGATCTTGTAGGAGCCGGTGCCGAGAATGCCCTCGCGTTCATCGTAATAGCCGAGCTCGGGCTGGGGGGCGTACATGCCGTAGAGGGCGGAAACCGTCAGCTTGTCGATGGTGGCGGTGCCTTCGAACTCGTAGCGCTCGACCGCCCAGTCCGACTCGTTGAAGCGGAAGCGGTTGATCAGCGCGATGTTCGGCAGCGGCGCGAAATAGAGGCGGGCGACATAGTCGGACAGGTCGTTCTCGAGGCCGGAATCCGCACCGGTATTGGCCATGTCCTCGATGGCATAGGAGTTCTGTCCGGCGATCTGGTAGGACTGGCCGATCAGCGCATTCACCTGGCCGACGCCCCCGACATAGGCATTGTACTGCAGGCCGTAATTGGCGCGGGTGCCGCCCTCGACGCGGTCATAGCCGGAATATTTGTTCACTTCGAACAGGTTGGTGTCGTCGAAGATCAGGCTCTGGGCATCCTCGTTCGGGAACTTGCCGATATCGGTCTCATCCGGCCGTACGATGATCTGGGCGATCGGCTCGATGGTCTGCGCGCCCCAGCTTTCGGTCGACATGAAGGGGTAGCGGTATTCGAGGCCGATGGCCGGCATGATCCTGGCGAGGGACTGGTCGCTGCTCGACAGCCAGGGAAAGTTGGCCTCCTCCGACTGCACGGAGGCGAGATCGACCTGGGCGTTGAGGAACGGCGTCCACATCTGGCCGAAGGAGTCGGTGATGGTGCGGCGCCAGTTCGCTATGCCCGACAGGCGAGTATAGGTGCCGGCCATGCCGCGCATCAGGCAGTCCTGCCGCTGCTGCGCCGAATCGGCGCCTACCGCGGTCAGATCGCACTCGTTGGTGGTGCTTTGATAGACCTGGGTCGTGGCAAACGCTGCCGAGGTCGCGCGCAGGTCGGCTTCCTGCCGGGTGAGGCTGGTGAAGTTGAAGTCGTAGCTGAACTCGCCGCCGAAGATCGATTTGTCCAGCGTCTTGCTGTAGTCCATCACCCCGACGACGGGCTGCTGATCCTGGTTTTCATAGGCCGTAAGGCCCTGGAAATACATGCCGCGCAGGTCGAAATAGGACCGGTCGCCCTGGCCGACGAGGTAGACCTGCGAGGTGACTTCCTTGATGTTGCTGTTGATCAGCTTGTAGTCCTGAAGGAAGGTCGCGTCGGAGGTCAGCCAGCCGTCCCAGCCCCAGTACCAATTCTCGTTGATATTGAAGCGGCCATGGGTCTCGACCATGCCGCGCTGCTCGCGATCGCCCGGCTCATTCTCGAAGGCTTCCGGGTCCTGCTGGTCGATCCAGGCGCCGCGGACGCTGTAGGTGCCGGTCTCCAGCCGGTGCCGGAACTCGCCTTCCACCAGCACGCCCTGCTTGGACAGCACCACCGGCGAGAACGTCACGTCCATGTTCGGCGCGATGTTCCAGAAATAGGGAACCGTGGCGCCGGTGCCGATATTGGACGAACTGATGAACTGCGGCATCAGGAAGCCCGACTTGCGCTTCACCGTCGGGTCCGGGGCCGACATATAGGGCACCCATGCAATCGGAACGCCGAGAAACTCGAGCTTGGCGTTCTCGAAATAGATGGTCTGCTCCTTCTCCTTGTGAATGATGCGGGCCGCCTTGATCTGCCACAGCGGCGGCTTTTCAGGATTGGTCTTGCACGGTTCGCAGGGCGTGTAGGCGCCGCTGGTGAGCACCGTCGTGTCGCCGGTCTCGCGGTCGGCGCGCGCCGCGGCGAAGTGCATGTTGTCCGGCGTGTCGATGCGCAGCGAATTGACGAAGCCGTTGGTGAAGTCCTGCGACAGGTCGAGGTTGTCGGCGGTGATGACCTTGCCGTCCTTGTCCTTCAGCCGCACGCCGCCTTCGGCCTTCAGGCGGTTATTGGCGCGGTCGTAGACCACGCGCTTCGCCTCCAGCACCGCGCCGTCATAGTAGATCTGGACGTTGCCGTCCGCGATCACCTCGTTGCGGTTGTAGTCGTAGACGAGCTGGTCGGCGGTCACCAGCATCTTGGCATTGGGATCGGCCTGGCGCTGCGCCAGCATCTCGCGCGCCGCGGCGGAGGAGCCGGTGTCCTGCGCCATAGCTCCGCCAACCGGCGCGAGGATGCCCAGCGCACTGCAGAGAACCGTTGAGAACAGCCAACCTGCAAGGCGCCGGCGATGCCCGTCGGGCAACCGGATGGCCTCGCCGATTTGGCCGGCTGGTACGCGGCCGACCTTCATCCGTCCTCCCGGTGAAGCAGGATGAGAATACCCATCAATGCCCCAACGACTGCTGGAAACCACGCTGCGATAATGGGATGCACGATCCCAACCTCTCCGAGATCCTCGGCGAGCTTGGTCGATACATAAAGCAGAAACCCCGCCGCCACGCCACCGAGAATCGTCTGGCCGATGCCGCCGAAGCGGAACACGCGCAGGCTGACCGAGGCCGCGATCAGCACCATGGCAAGCAGCAGAGCCGGCCGCGCCAGAAGGCTTTGGTACTGCAACCGATAGCGCTCGGCACCGAATCCGACCCGGGTCGCCGCCTCGATCGCCTCGGGCAGATCCCAGAACGAGACGGTGTCGCTCTGCAGCGTCTCCTGAACCTGATTCGGGGTGAGGTTGGTCGCGACCATGTAGGTGTCGTAGCTCTGCAAACCTATGGCGGGGGTAAGCACCCGCACCTCGTTGAGTCGCCAGGCACCCGCTTCCAGCACGGCGTTGCGGGCCTCGATCCGTTCCACCAGCTTTCCATCGGAACCAAACAAGAAGACGTTAACGCCGGACAATTGGCGCCCGCCGTCGGCCTTGGCCGCCGCCTCGATGATCGCCTGGCCGTCGACGCTCTGCTGGCGGATCCAGAAGCCGCTGTTGGTGGAGGCGAACAGGCCGGTCTGGCGGTTGAATATCTCCGCCTCGATGCGGTTTGCGCGTTCCTTGAAGTCGGCCGACATCGGATTGTAGATGGCTGTGGAAAACACGCCGAGCAGCAGCGCGCAGATGCCCGCCGGGGCGATGAACTGCCAGGCCGAAATGCCGGCGGCGCGTGCCACCACCAGCTCCAGCCGGCGCGACAGCGTGAGAAAGGTGCCGATGGCCCCGAACAGCACCGCGAAGGGCAGGAGCTGCTCGGTGAAGAAGGGCGCGCGGTAGATGGTGAGCATGAGCAGCGTCAGCGTATCGACGTCCCGCTCGCCGACCCGCCGCGATATCTCGAGGAAGTCGATGAGCATGATGAGGAAGACGCAGCCGACGAAGATGCCGAGCACCGAGTTCAGGAAGCGGCGGGCGAAATAGATTCCGAGCGTGCGTCCGATCACCGCATCGCTCCTGTCGTCCGAATGATTCGCATGCGGGTCAGTTCACCGTCTCGCGCACGACGCGCTGGGCCAGGGCGTCGAGCCGGCGTCGAATCGCCTCCGGCATACGCGGCTTGAACCGGCCGCTGAGCAGCAGCGCCGAGCCGAGGATGACGACGATCGGCACCAGGTAGACGAACGGTACCAGGCTGGCATTGTTGCGCACCTGCTGGATCAGTCCGAAGCTGGTGACCTGCAACGCGACCACGAAAGGCGCGGTGGCCGCCAGCGCGAGGCCGCGCCCCTCTCGGGTCGTCCGCGGCTCGGCGAGCGCCGCGACCGCGATGCCGAAAAAGGCCAGCACATAGAGCGGCAGCGACAGCCGGCGATGGATTTCCTCGGTGAAGCGGCCGGGATCGTTCTTGAAGGCCGGATCGTCCGCCGGCGGGTTCAGCAATTCACGGAAGCTGCGTTCCGGCGCCCGATAGACCGGGCTGTCGCCGCCGGCGGTGAAGGGCGACAGGTCGAAGGCATAGCGCTGGAACTCCACGATGTTGCTGTCCGGCTTGCCGGGGGTACGGCGATGAATCGCCCCCTCTTCGAGAATCAGGAAGGTGCCCTTGTCGGTGTCGACGATCTGGCCGCGGTCGGCGAGATAGGTGCTGACCTCTTCCGGGTTGCGCGAATCGTTGATGAAGATGCCGCCGAGCACGCCGGTCGAGTTGCGCTCGCGCACGTTGAACACCATCCCCGGCGCCAGCGTGGTGAAGCGCCCCGGCTGGGCGATGAAGGCGACCACATCGGCGCGCACGCGCGTTATCTCGTAGCGGAACTGCCGCAGCGCGGCCGGCACCAGCTCCATCGACAGCGCCGTGCAGAGCGCGGCGACGAGGACCGCCAGGATGACCAGCGGCCGCAGGAAACGCAGGGTGGAGATGCCGGCGGCGCTGGCGACCACGATTTCCGAATCGCTGTTCATGCGGAACAGTGTGTGGGCGACCGCCATGAACAAGGCGGCAGGCGCGAGCGCCAGCACTAGCGCCGGCAAGGCAAGGCTGGTGATGAAGACGAAGGCCAGGATGGTCTGGCCCTGCGTCGTCATGATGTCGAGCTCGCGCAACGCCTGGGTGATCCAGATCATCCCGGCGAGCACCGCGAGCGTGCCGACGAAGGCCGTGCTCGCCGCGCGGAAGACATAGCGGTCGAGGCGGGTCATCAACGGGGGTTCCTCATCATGCCTTCCGAAACGTCCCCCGCGCGGCCATCGCGCTCCTCATCTGGACGATGAATAAGCGGGCTCGTCGCCGGGTGCAAATCCCGTCCCGCGCGAGATGTCGTCAACCCCCGGCCTGCCGTGCCTCTCGTCGCCGCGTCGCGAATGGTCTAAACAAGCGCCGAAGGCTCGACCCTGCCAATAAGAAGGTGCCCGACGATGGCCGATTCCGTGAAGATCAGCTTTGCCAAGTTCCCCGCCACCCTCGAAGGCGTGACCGTGCTGCTCGCCGCCTCCGGCGAAACGGGGGGGAAGGCGAACCTGTCGGCCATCGCCGAGGCGCTGCTGGCACCGGCAGGCGATCTCGTCGAGCGCGCCGCCGCGGCGGACCGCTTCGAGGGCAAGAGCGGCACCGGCCTCGATCTGCTGGCGCCGACGGGCCTCGCCGTGCCGCGGCTCATCGTCGTCGGCGTGGGCAAGGCGCCGGAGCTTCGGCCGCTCGACTGGCTGAAGCTCGGCGGCACAATCATGGGCAAGCTGCCGGAATCGGCGGGCGATGCCGGAATCCTGCTCGACCTGCCGGGCGTCGAGGTCAGCGCGCAGGCGGCGGCGGAGATCGCGCTCGGCATGCGGCTGCGCGTCTATTCCTTCGACCGCTACAAGACCAAGAAGAAGCCCGAGGATGCCGCCGGCAAGCTGCGCGTCACTCTCTATGTAAAGGACGACGCGGCGGCCAAGCGGGCGTGGAAGAAGCGCGAGGGTACCGGCGAGGGCGTCGTGATCGCCCGCGATCTCGTCAACGAGCCGGCCAATGTGCTGACCCCCACCGAATTCGCCCGCCGCGCCGGTGACCTCGCCAAGGTCGGCGTCGACGTGGAGGTGATGAACGAGAAGGACCTCAAGAAGCTGGGCATGCGGGCGCTGCTCGGCGTCGGTCAGGGTTCGGCCGAGGAAAGCCAGGTCGTGGTGATGCGCTGGAACGGCGGCAAGGAAGATGCCGCGCCGGTCGCCTTCATCGGCAAGGGCGTGGTGTTCGACACCGGCGGCATCTCGATCAAGCCGGCGGCCGGCATGGAGGACATGAAGGGCGACATGGCGGGTGCGGCATGCGTCGTCGGCCTGATGCACGCGCTGGCCAGCCGCAAGGCGAAGGCCAACGTCGTCGGGGTGATCGGCCTCGTCGAGAACATGCCGGACGGCAAGGCGCAGCGGCCGGGTGACATCGTCACCTCGATGTCCGGCCAGACCATCGAGATCATCAATACCGACGCCGAGGGCCGGCTCGTGCTGGGCGACGTGCTCTGGTACACCAAGGAGCGCTTCAAGCCGCGCTTCATGGTGGATCTCGCCACGCTCACCGGCGCCGTGCTGGTCGCGCTCGGCACCGAGAATGCCGGCCTTTTCTCCAATGACGACGCTCTCGCCGCCAGCATCCACGAGGTCGGCCTCGAAACCGGGGAGAAGGTGTGGCGCCTGCCGCTCTCGCCCGAATACGACAAGCTGGTCGATTCGAAATTCGCCGACATGAAGAATACCGGCGGGCGCTATGGCGGCTCGATCACCGCGGCGCAGTTCCTGCAGCGATTCGTCGGATCGGTGCCGTGGGCGCATCTCGACATTGCCGGTACCGGCATCTCCTCGCCCTCGTCCGAGATCAACCGCAGCTGGGGCGGCGGCTGGGGCGTGCGGCTGCTGGATCAGTTGGTCGCCCGTCACTACGAGGATTGAGCCGGGGCGCCGCCGTGACGGAAGTCTTCTTCTATCACCTGAAGGGACGACCGTTGGAGGCGGCCCTGCCGCAGCTGCTTGAGAAGTGCATCGAGCGGGGCTGGCGCTGCGTGGTGCAGGCCTCCTCGCCCGAGCGGGTCGACGCGCTCGACCAGCATCTATGGACCTATGACGATGCCTCCTTCCTGCCGCACGGCACCGACCGGCAGCCGGAGCCGCAGCGCCAGCCGGTGCTGCTGACCGACGGGGCCGGCAACCCGAACGGCGCGCAGGTGCGTTTCCTCATCGAGGACGCGGGCATCGACGACGCCTCGCCCTATCTGCGGGTGATTCACATGTTCGACGACAGCGACCCCGCGCGTATCGACCAGGCGCGACAGAACTGGCGCGCGGCACGCGCCGCCGGGCACAGCGTCGCCTATTGGCAACAGGATTCGCACGGCCGCTGGATCCAGAAGTAAGGCGAAGCCGCCTGCGGCAAGTGAGGCGCCCCGTTGGCGGACGTCCCGGAGAGCCTGTGGATGGCGTCGAACGAGCGTTAGGTCCTCATTAGGCTTAACCGTTGATTTACAAAAGCTTTCTACCAACGGCCTTTTGACGGCCACCTACCCCGTTGCCTCCCCTAAATTGTGTCTGGAGCGCAACACCTGCCCGCGGAATGCCCCTTGGTCGCCCAAATCCGGCACTTTGGCTTTGCGCCCCGAAACCGATTCAAACAATATCGTCTGCGGATGCCGTGCTTCACGTGCGGTGGGTCCTGACAATCGGAAAAACCCAACATTGGTCCAATTTGGGGGAGAATGAAGTGAAGACGGTCATGAAGAATATCCTGCTCGGCTCGGTTGCCGGGCTCGCGATGGTCGGGACTGCTGCGGCGGCCGATCTGCCTGTGAAGGCGAAGGCTGCGGAATATGTGAAGATCTGCTCGACCTACGGCGCGGGCTTCTACTACATTCCGGGCACCGATACCTGCCTGAAGGTCGGCGGCTTCGTGCAGGTCGACTACTACTACCAGGACTATGACTACCTCGCGAGCGCCGACTACCAGGCCTCCTACTTCAAGACCCGTGGCACCATCCGCCTCGACGCCCGCACGCAGACCGAATACGGCACTCTGCGTTCGTTCATCGACCTGCGCGCCACCTACGGCGACTCGGGCTACGGCGACGGCGTCGACGGCACCGGCCTGAACCTGGATAAGGCTTACATCCAGTTCGCCGGCTTCACCTTCGGTAAGGTCCAGTCGTTCTTCGACTACTATGCCGACAACAACGTGTGGGGCTTCGACAGCCCGGCGCTGACCGCCGACACCAACGTGACCGCGGCTGCCTACACCGCTGACTTCGGCAGCGGCTTCACGGCCACGATCTCGATCGAAGACGACTCCAACCGCTCCAGCGGTACGGATCTCGGCACGCTCGCTCAGCCGGACATCCCGGCCCTGATCGGCAACATCAACTACGAAGGCGAGTGGGGCGGTTTCCAGATCGCCGGTGCTGTCCGTCAGATCGACGACAGCTACTACGACCCCTTCGGCATCGACACGGGTGACTCCGTTGGCTGGGCGATCCTCGGCGGCGTGAAGTTCAACCTGCCGACCCTCGGCGACGGCGACACGCTGTACATCGAAGGCGCTTACGCGAGCGGCGCGACGGGTTATACCGGCATCAACGGCGGCTATTCCAGCATCTATGCTGCCAATGACCTGTACTACAACCCGCTCACCAACGAGCTCGAGGCTTCGGACACTTGGACGATCGCCGCCGAACTCACCCACTACTTCACGCCTCAGGTCTTCGGCGTGCTGTACGGCAACTACGGCGAACTCGACGTCCCGTCGGATCTCGCCACCGACTACAACATCTACTCCATCGGCGGCAGCCTGAACTGGAGCCCGGTGAAGAACCTGCTGTTCGTGGCTCAGTACACCTACATGCAGACCGACTACGACGCCCCGGTTCTCAACCCCTACGGCTCGTACGTCGACAGCTCCAACGCTCAGCAGGTCATCCTGTCGGTGCGTCGCTCCTTCTGATCCTTTCGGATCTGAAAGACTTGGAACCCCGGCCTTGTGCCGGGGTTTCTTGTTTTGCGGGATAGCGTGTGATCCCCCGCGACTAGGCCAGCGCCTTCGGGTGCAACTCTTTCGGCACAAGATCCGTTTGGCACATGGCCCGCTCGACACCTGACCGAGATGTCGTTGCGCCCCGTACGTCGGCTGAATTCATCGGCGGACAGGCTATTGCCGCCTTGTCCGATCTGTCAGGTCGCCGGCCAGGTGCCGCAGCCGGTTGCGCGTGCAGTCTGCACCGATACCCAATTCCTTGATGCGCCCTCGCCGGACAGGAACGTCATCGGTCGGCTTCTGCCAACGGGTTGCTCGGGGCAGGTGCAGGTCCAGGCCCAAGTGCTGGGAGACCGTCGTCGATCCGGTCAATCTTCAGGCGGAGCCGCCACGACCATTCGTGCGTGAGGCGCCGACGCGCGGATCGGTTTCAATCGCCAGTCGCGCAGGGGGCGGTCCGCCGCGTCAATCGTCGGCGGCTTCCAGTGCGTCGATTTCCGAGGAGATCGCAATCCAGCTCTCCTCCTCCAGCCCCAGCTTCCCACTCTGTTCGCCGCGCAACCGGGCAAGTTCGGCGGCTTTCTGCGGAGCTTTCGCATAGAGCGAGGCGTCGGCCAGCTGGCCGTCGAGTTCGGCGATCTGGCGCTCGAGCCGCCCCATGCGGGCCTCGACATCCTTCAGCTTCTTGCGCAGCGGTACCGCCTCGGCGCGTCGGCGCGCCGCATTCTGTCGCGCCGTGTCGAGCTTGGGCGCGGCGCGGTCGTCCTTGCGGTCGGAGCGCCGCAGCACCAGCTTGCGATATTCGTCGAGATCGCCGTCATAAGCGGCGACGGTCCGGTCGGCGACCAGCCACAGCCGCTCGGCACAGGCGTCGAGCAGCGCGCGGTCATGGCTCACCAATATCACCGCACCGGGAAAATCATTGATCGCCTCCACCAGCGCCTGGCGCGCGGCGATGTCCAGATGATTGGTCGGCTCGTCGAGAATCAGCAGATGCGGGCCGTGGAAGGCCGCGAGCCCGAGCAGCAGCCGCGCTTTCTCGCCGCCGGAGAGCGAGGCGACCGGCGTGTTGGCGGCGGCGCCGGAAAAGCCCATTTCAGCCGCGCGCGAGCGCACTTTCGCCTCCGGGGCATCGCGCATCAGCCGTCGCACATGATCATAGGCGCTCTGATCCGCCACCAGCTCGTCGAGCTGATGCTGCGCCAGATAGGCGATGTCGAGGCCGGATGCCTTGACCATGCGGCCGGATAGCGGCTCCAGCCGGCCGGAGATCAGCTTGGCGAAGGTCGACTTGCCATTGCCGTTCGGCCCCAGCAGGGCGATGCGGTCGTCATGATCGATGCGCAGCGTCAGGTTGCGCAGGATCGGCTTGCCCGGCTCGTAGCCGACCGTCACCCCGTCCAGCGTCAGGATCGGCGGCGAAGGGATGCGCTCGGGATGGCGGATGACGATGGCGGCCGCCGCCTCGCCGGCCTCCTCGGTGATCGGCGCCATACGCGCCAGTGCCTTGAGGCGCGACTGCGCCTGCCGGGCCTTGGACGCCTTGGCCCGGAAGCGCTCGACGAAGGCTTCCATATGCCGGCGCTTGGCGTCCTGCTTTGTGCGCAGCTTCTGGTCGAGCAACAGCTTCTCGCTGCGCTGGCGTTCGAAGGAATCATAGCCGCCGCGCCAGAGCTGCAGCTTGCCGCGGTCGAGATGCAGGATGAACGACACCGATTCGTTCAGAAGCTCGCGGTCATGGCTGACGATCAGCACCGTGCGCGGATAGCGCGAGAGATAATCCTGCAGCCAGAGCGTGCCTTCGAGGTCGAGATAATTGGTCGGCTCGTCGAGCAGCAGCAGGTCCGGCTCGGCGAACAGGATCGCGGCGAGGGCGACGCGCATGCGCCAGCCGCCGGAGAATTCCGAGCAGGGGCGCTGCTGGGCCGCATCGTCGAAGCCGAGGCCGGCGAGAATGCGGGCGGCGCGGGCCGGAGCGGCGTGAGCATCGATATCGACGAGCCGTGTTTCGACCTCGGCGATCCGCGCCGCATCGGTGGCGGTGGCGCTCTCGGCGATGAGGCGCGCCCGCTCGGTGTCGGCGGCGAGCACGACGTCGATCAGCCTGTCCGGGCCGGCGGGGGCCTCTTGCGCCACCTGTCCGATGCGGGTGCCGTTCGGAATGCGAATCTGGCCGGTTTCCAGCGAAAGATCGCCGGTGATGGCGCGGAAGAGGGTGGTCTTGCCGGTACCGTTGCGGCCAACCAGCCCTATGCGCCCACCTTCCGGTATGGCGACGGAGGCGTGGTCGATGAGCAGGCGGCCGGCAAGCCGCAGCGATATGTCGTCGAGCGTGATCACCTGGGCCTTTTGCCCCGCGCAGCCCGCGAGGGCAAGAGCGCAAAGCCTAGGCTGACGCGGCGTCGATGCGTACGCCGCCCATGCCACTCTCGCGCTGGAAGAACACCAGATCGAGCGATGGTGCGGCAGCATTGCCGAGAAAGCCCGAGATCAGGCAGTGCGCCTGGCCGCGATGATGCGTCTGGTGATTGAAGAAATGATCGAGCGCCGTATGCAGCGGTTGGGTGATGCGGGTTCCGCTGGAATTGGCGTAGCGAAGCTCGGTGCCGAGATCGGCCTCCGTGAGTGCCGCGGCGAAGGCGAGGATGCGGGCGTCTTCCATCTCTCGGGCCTGCGTCAGTGTGGGCAGCGTCTCGAACAGGATGGTATCGAGGCTCGGCGGCTGCGGTCCGGTTCCGGTGAAGCGCCGCAGCCACAGCTGGTCGGCAACCAGCAGATGGTTGAGCGTGCCGTGCACGGAGCCGAAGAAGGCGCCGCGATCGGCGCGATATTGCTCGACGCTCAGCGCTGCCGCCGCCGCATGGAGTCGGGTGTTTGCCCAGGCATTGTAGCCGGCAAAGTTGCGATACCTCTCGACCGACATTCCGCCCCGCCCTCTTCTCGCGTCGTCGCGTTGACGGCCGCAACGGTCGGTCAAGCGTGCCCCGCTGTCCAGCGATCAAGATGCACAAGAAGCGGGCATTTGTTCGCGATAAATGCTCTTGACGTGGGCATTGCAGAGGAATGTGCTCACATATCGGGGAGCTGGCATGGGGCGGATGTCGATGGTGGCGTCCTTCCCGTCGAGGGAGTGGGCTATGAAGAAGTATCTCGCGGAATGTATCGGCACGGCGGTGCTCGTGCTTTTCGGATGCGGTTCGGTGGTCATTGCCGGATTCGCGGCTGTTTCGCCCGTGTGGTTCCTTGCGGTGGCTTTCGCTTTCGGACTTTCGGTGGCGGCGATGGCCTATGGCATCGGTCCGGTGTCGGGCTGCCACATCAATCCGGCGGTGAGCGTCGGCGTCTGGGCCGCCGGCCGGCTGTCGACGGGGGATCTGCTCGGTTACATCGTCGCTCAATTGCTCGGCGGCATTGCCGGTGCGGCGATCCTGTACTTCATCGTCTCCGGCCGGGTCGCCGGCTACGACATCGCCGCGCTTGGCCTCGGGCAGAACGGCTGGGGCGAAGGCTATGGCGCGGGATATGGTCTCCACTCGGCCATCGTCGCCGAACTGGTGGCGACCTTCGTGTTCCTGGTCGTCATCCTTGGGGCGACCAGCAAGGCAGGCGCGACCCCCGCGGCCGGCCTCGCCATTGGCCTGACGCTGGTGCTGATCCATATCGTGTTCATTCCGGTGACCGGCGTGTCGGTCAACCCGGCGCGAAGCCTCGGACCGGCGCTATTCGTCGGCGGTCAGGCGCTCAGCCAGCTCTGGCTGTTCCTGATCGTGCCGCCGATCGGCGGCCTGCTCGCCGGCCTGCTCTTCCGCGCCCGCATTCTCGAGGCTTGAAGGTCCGGCAACAAAAGGGAGCGGCGGAGATGCCTCCGCCGCTTCTGCATTTTCGGGAGCCGCAACTGTCGCGATCACTCCGCGGCGACGGCGTCCGTGCGGAGGCCGAGGCGCTTGGCGACGCCTTCGCCGAGCGGGGAATCGTTATTGCCGATGCGGCGGAAACGCTGGCCGAACCGGTGCGCAGCTGCCGCCGGTTGAGCCGGTTCTCGCCGCCAGGACCGATAAAAATGAAAGCCCCGGCCCGTGGAGGCGGGCCGGGGCAGATTCAACGCGATCCGGGGTCGGCGGAAACGGAACGCGCCGTGGTCGACCGGCATTGCTCCGGCAGCTGCAATCTCGCGCATGCCTGTGGAACCGGCGCTGAACGTTCCGTTGGCTGGCGTTCATCTTCCCGGAAGCGTGCTGGGCGGGACAAAAAATGCCCCGGCTTCCTGGGGGAGAAGCCGGGGCGCTATGGGCTCGCGTGGGGCTTGGGGGAGTGGGATGCCGCGAGCCTAACCTTGAATTCCTCAGTAGCAGACCGCCCGTTCGACCTGCCGCATCTGGCCGGCGTCGCTCACCCAGCGGGTCTGCACGACACAATCACCTGCCACCGGCTCGACCGGAAGAATGACGGTGCTTTCCACCGCGGAGCGCTTGAAATAGCCAGTGGCCGAGGCGCCGCCAGCGAACAGGGCCGTGAGCCCCATCAACGCCGCGATCGTTCCGATGACAATCGACCTAGCCATGACATACGCCTCCGCCATCCGGCGGAACGTGCCGCCGGTGCCTATTTCCTCGAAAAGCTACGCACGTTCTTCAAATCGAACTCACTGTGGTCTCGATCGTTTTTGCCGGAACAAAAGGGAGCGGTATTTCAAGTTCCCATTGTCCACAGCGTTAACACCGACTTAACGTGCGCACTCCGGCAAAAGTTCCAAGGGGCGTTCATGAAGTCGTGATTGGATGGATTCGCTGGCTGGCGTGCGGCGGCGACATGATCTTGTCGCGGCATCGCACCATCGCTATAAGCCGCAGCGAAATCACTCCCCACTCCAAGGAAGCATCTCATGGCGCTCGAGCGCACCTTTTCGATCCTGAAGCCCGACGCGACCCGCCGCAACCTGACCGGCGCGATCAACGCGACCATCGAGAAAGCCGGCCTGCGCATCGTCGCGCAGAAGCGCATCCTCCTCACCCGCGCCCAGGCCGAGACCTTCTACGGCGTGCACAAGGAGCGTCCCTTCTTCGGCGAGCTCGTCGAGTTCATGATCTCCGAGCCGATCGTCGTGCAGGTGCTGGAAGGCGAGAACGCGGTGGCCAAGTATCGCGAAGTGATGGGCGCCACCAATCCGGCCAATGCCGCCGAAGGCACCATCCGCAAGGACTTCGCCCTGTCGGTCGGCGAGAATTCCGCGCATGGTTCCGACAGCCTGGAGAACGCGGCGATCGAGATCGCCCAGTTCTTCGCCGGCAACGAGATCGTCGGCTGAACCACGCGATGCTTCGCGGCGGCTTCCGCTGAGTTTGCGCCTCGCCCGACTGTTCGGGCGAGGCGTTTTCTTTTTGCGTGGCAGCAAACACTTGCTGCATTCGCGCATCATTTGCGTAGAAATTGCTGCTTATGGGCTTGGCCAGCGCATAGATTATTATGTATGTTGCTGCTATGGGCGCTGCGGGGGTCCGGCCACGGAGAAGTGGCCCGCAGCGGGGATAGCCGTTATGGCGCGCCAAGAGCGCCCGGGAGTGGGCCCGCCGGAGCCACCTCCTCTTGCCTCACCGTATCACGGCGCGCCAACGCCGATTCAACCATATGAATCTCGTCCGCGGGCGGGAGGTGAGGGAAAACTCATGAACTATCTGGAGCCGCTATTCTGGCTCGCGTTGCTCAAGATCATCTGGATCAACGTGCTGCTGTCCGGCGACAATGCCGTGGTCATTGCCATGGCCTGTCGGTCGCTTCCCGATAATATGCGCCGCTGGGGCATGGTCCTGGGTGCCGGCGTGGCCGTCGGCATGCGCATCGTCTTCACCGCGATCATCGCGGTGCTTCTCGGCCTGCCCTGGCTTCGGATCGTCGGCGCGCTGGCACTGCTCTACATCGCCGTCGATCTGGTCGTGCCGGAGGGCGAGGGTGGCGAGGACGGCGTCCATGCCCATGACAGCCTGTGGCGCGCCGTCGGCACCATCGCCGTCGCCGATCTGGTGATGAGCCTCGACAATGTCGTCGCCATCGCCGCCGTCGCGGATGGCAACTGGGTGCTGATCACGATCGGCCTCGTCATTTCCATCCCGATGATCGTCGCCGGCGCGGCGCTCATCATGTCGCTGCTCTCCCGTTTTCCGGCCCTTGTATGGGCGGGCGCGGCGCTGCTCGGCTGGGTGGCCGGCGAGATGTTCGTCTCCGACATCAAGATCACCGAATATCTGGGCGAAGCCTTCGTACACGGGTTCGAATATCCGGCGGCGGCCCTGGGGGCGGCGCTGGTGCTGGTGATCGGGTGGTTCATGGCGCGTCGCGTCACGGGTGCGGCAAAGCACGACGCTTCCCATTAGGGGCGGGCGATTTCCCCTTCCCAACGTGCGCCCGCGCCTGCAAAGGTTGCGGGCGCGTTTACTTTGCGGAAGAAGATCTGGTGCATTTAATAATGTATGCCAGTTTTCTTCCGCGAGGGCGGATGGGCGAAATCGTTCCGCGACTTCGGATTTCGACGACGTGAGAGGAAACGATGGATTTCACTAGTCCCATTTTCTGGGTCTCGCTGCTCCAGATCATCTGGATCGATCTGCTGCTGTCCGGCGACAATGCCGTCGTCATCGCGCTGGCATGCCGCTCGCTGCCCGAGGGGCAGCGCAAATGGGGCATCCTGCTGGGTGCCGGCGCGGCGGTTGCCCTGCGCATCGTGTTCGCGCTGGCGGTGTCCTATCTGCTGGGTGTGCCGCTGCTGAAGGTGGTGGGCGCGCTGCTGCTGTTCTGGATCGCCATCAAGCTGGTGCTGGACGAGGAGGGCGGCGGTCATCATGTCGAGAGCGCCGACAGCCTGTGGAAGGCGGTGCGTACCATCGCCATCGCCGACGCGGTGATGAGCCTCGACAATGTGGTGGCGATCGCCGCCGCGGCGCGCGGCCATGCCGAACTGTTCATCTTCGGCCTGCTGCTCACCATCCCGCTGATCATCTTCGGCTCGCAGTTGATCCTCAAGCTGATCTCGCGCTTCCCGCTCCTCATCTGGTTCGGCGCGGCGCTGCTCGGCTGGATCGCCGGCGAGATGCTGGTGAGCGACAAGATCGTGCTGGAGACCATGCAGGCCATGGCGCCGCAAATGGTTGAAACCATTGCCGATCCTGAGGATCCGGTCGGCCTGAAGCCCTCGGCGTTCCCGCATTATCTGGCGGCTACGGTCGGCGCGATCTTCGTGGTGGCCTTCGGCTGGATCGTGAAGAGCCGGCGTTCGGAAGCGGCGGTCGGCAGCTCGCACTGAGCTGCATGCCGGCGTTCCAATAGGCAAGGCGCTCCGCTACGATGGTGGCGGAGCGCTTTTTCATGAATCAGCACACGACACCCATCCGCACCGGCCATTCGGCCTGCCCGCATGACTGCCCGTCCACCTGTTCGCTGGAAATCGAGATATCCGGCAATAGGATAGGCCGGGTGCGCGGCTCGCGGGACAACACCTTCACCGCCGGGATCATCTGCGCCAAGGTCGCCCGCTATGCCGAGCGCGCACACCACCCGGACCGGCTGACCCAGCCGCTCAAGCGGGTGGGGCCGAAGGGATCCGGCGCCTTCGAGCCGATCTCCTGGGACGAAGCGCTTGATATCGTTGCCGAAAAATTCCGTGCGGCGGAGGCGCTGCACGGGCCGGAGACGGTGTGGCCGTATTATTATGCCGGCACCATGGGGCTGGTGATGCGCGACGGCATCAACCGGCTGACCCACGCGAAGGGATATTCGCGTTTCTTTTCAACCATCTGCACCAATCCCGCCTGGTCGGGCTTCATCGCCGGCGCCGGGCGGTTGTCCGGCCCGGATCCGCGCGAGATGGCGCGGGCCGACCTCAACGTCATCTGGGGCACCAATCCGGTCTCGACCCAGATTAACGTGATGACTCATGCGGTTAGGGCACGCAAGGAGCGCGGCGCGCCGCTTGCGGTGGTGGATGTATACCGCTCGCCGACCATGGAGCAGGCGGATATCCCGCTGCTGATCCGCCCCGGCACCGACGGGGCGCTCGCCTGCGCCATCATGCATGTCCTGTTCGCCGAGGGCTTCGCCGACCGCGACTATCTCGCCAGCCATGCCCGCGATGCCGAGGGGTTCGAGGCGCATCTCGCCACCCGCACGCCGGAATGGGCCGAAGCGATCACCGGGCTGCCGGCCACCGAAATCATTGATTTCGCTCGTCTAATCGGCCGAACGCCGCGGACCTTCATCCGTGCCGGCTATGGTTTCACCCGCTCGCGCAACGGCGCGGTGAACATGCATGCGGTGACCTGCATCCCCACCGTGACCGGCGCCTGGAAGCATGAGGGCGGCGGGGCGTTCCATTCCAATTCGGCGATCTATGGCTGGAACAAGAGCCTGATCGAAGGCACCGACCTGCAGTACAGTGAGGTGTACGGTCAGCCCGATCCGGTGTCCGGTCAGCCCAGAATCCCGCGCCAGCTCGACCAGTCGCGGATCGGCGCCATCCTATGCGGCGAGGAAGACGTGCTCGCCGGCGGTCCGCCGGTGACGGCGATGCTGATCCAGAACACCAACCCGGTGACCATCGCCCCGGACCAGCAGAAGGTGCGGGCCGGGTTCGCCCGCGAGGACCTGTTCGTCGCCGTGCATGAGCAGTTCATGACCGAGACGGCGGGAATCGCGGACATCGTGCTGCCGGCCACCATGTTCACCGAGCATGACGACGTCTACCAGGGCGGCGGCAACCAGTATGTCACCCTCGGCCCCAAGCTGGTCGACCCGCCGGGCGAGTGCCGCTCCAACCACGAGGTGATCTGCGCGCTGGCCGACCGGCTCGGCGCCTCCCATCGCGGCTTCACGATGAGCGCCCGCGAGATCGTCGACTGGACCTTGCAGGCGACCAAGCGGGGCAGCTTCGAGGAACTGGAGCAAAAGCGCTTCATCGACGTGCAGCCGGATTTCGACGCCGCGCATTTCGTGAAGGGCTTCTCCTGGCCGGACGGCAGGTTCCGCCTGAAGCCGGACTGGGCGAAAGTGCCCTACAAGGCGCCGGCCAAGTTCGGCCCGGTGGCCGACATGCCGGAATTCCCCGACCATTGGGCGGTGATCGAGGAAGCCACCGCCGAGTTTCCCTTCCGGCTGGTGACGGCGCCGGCGCGCTCCTTCCTCAATTCGAGCTTCACCGAGACGCCGGGCTCGCTCGCCCGCGAGAAGCGCCCGACGCTGCTGATCCATCCCGACGATGCCGCCGATCTCGGCATTGCCGAGGGCGAGGCGGTGGAGGTGGCGAGCGCGCGCGGGACGGTGATCCTGCACGCGGTGCTGTTCGAGGGCATGCGGCGCGGGGTGGTGGTGGCCGAATCGATCTGGCCGAACGGCAGGCACCAGGGCGGGCGCGGCATCAACACGCTGACCGGGGCCGACCCGGTGGCGCCGGTGGGCGGCGCCGCCTTCCACGACAACCGGGTGCGCATCACCCGGCTGGCATGAGGAGGCCGGGAAAACCGCGCCCGGCAAGGAACCGGCGGGGGGCCTCGCGCGTCTAGGCGGTACATGCCTCGTGCCCGGATATCCCCGATGCAGTTCAACGTGTCCTCGCGCCTCGACTACGAGGTGCGCTCAACCACCGTCTTCGTGCTGAACGTGGAGGCGGCCGCCCTGCGCAATCAGCGCGTGCTGTCGGAAAACCTGGTGCTGGAGCCGCCGCTGGCGCTCGACCGCCATGTGGCGGGCGAGAGCGGCACCCGCTTCGTGCGGGTGGCGGCCGAGCCGGGCACGTTCAGCGTCGGCTATCAGGGCCGCATCGAGCTCAACATGCACGATGCCGACCCGGCGACGGTGCCGGAAGTGGCGATCGCCGAGCTGCCGCTCGACATCGCGCCCTATCTGAACCCCAGCCGCTACTGCCAGTCCGACCTGCTCGCCCGCTTCGCCCATCGTCAGTTCGGCGAGCTGCCGCCGGGCCATTCCAGGGTGACGCAGATCTGCAACTGGATCTACGACCATGTCGACTATGTGCGCGGCGCTTCCGACGCGCAGACCTCGGCCTATGACACCATGGTGCTGCGCGCCGGCGTGTGCCGCGATTTCGCGCATCTCGGCATCAGCTTCTGCCGGGCGCTGGGCATCCCGGCCCGCTTCGCCAGCGCCTATGCCTGGCAGCTCGACCCGCCGGATTTCCATGCGGTGTTCGAGGCCTATCTCGGCGATTCCTGGTACCTGTTCGACCCGACCCGCCAGGCGGCGCTGCAGGGGCTGGTGCGCATCGGCGTCGGCCGCGACGCCGCGGACGCCGCCTTCGCCACCCTCCATGGCGACGCCGAGATGACCGGGATGCAGGTCTCCATCGAGCCGGCCGACGATGCGGCGGCACAGGAGCCGACGGTGCGGGCGGTGGGGATCGCCTGAGGCGCCGGGCAGGCTACAGCGCGCCGCATCGGGCCCCGGTGAAGCGCGATACGCCGCTGTAATAGGCGACCTGGGTCGGCTTCGCCTTGCCGGCGAACGAGGCGAGGTGCGAACGGTACAGGCCGTATTTGAAGTACCATTGCGTCTGGTCGTCCGGCAGCGTGCGGATGTCGCGCTGGTCGACCACCTTGCGGCCGTTCAGCCAAAGCTCGATGCCGCCCTTGGCATGCGAGGGGGTGAGGCGGCCAGCGCCGCCGACGGCAGGGCGACGCACGGGAGCAGGGCGGAGAGGGGAGCCAGCAACGCCAGGGAGCGGAAGATCATGGCGCCTCGCATCGCCGCATGATGTTGCCGCAACGGTAGCAATGCGCGGGCGGCGACGCAACCTTGAGTCGGCGGCTCCGGCGGCTATGCAGCCGGCGCGACCAGCGCGCGGTCGCCGAGGCCGATCTCGTCGATGCGCACCCGGCCGTCCTCGATGCGGGCGCGGCCCTCGCAGACGAGGCGCAGCGCCGCCGGGTAGATCACGTGCTCCTGCGCCAGAACGCGGGCGCTGAGGGTGGCGGCGTCGTCGCTGTCCAGCACCGGCACCGCCGCCTGCATGATGATCGGGCCGACATCCATCTCCGGCGTGACGAAATGCACGGTGCAGCCGTGGATCTTCACGCCTTCCGCCAGCGCCCGCTCATGGGTGTGCAGGCCCTTGAAGCTCGGCAGCAGCGCCGGGTGGATGTTGATCATCCGTCCCGACCATTGCCCGGTGAAGCCGGGGGTGAGCAGCCGCATGAAGCCGGCGAGGCAGACGAGGTCGATCCGCTCCTCGACGAGCGCGGCGTGCAGCGCCGCGTCGAAGGCGGCGCGGTCGGGATAGGCCTTGTGGTCGAGGGCGCGCACCGGGATGTTGCAGGCCTGCGCGCGGGCGAGGCCGTGGGCGTCCGGCCGGTTGGAGATCACGCAGGCGATCTCGCCGGGAAAGCCAGGGGCGGCCGCGGCCTCGATCAGCGACATCATGTTCGAGCCGCGGCCCGAGATCAGGACGGCGACGCGCAGGCGGCTGGGTTCCGACAGGCTCACAGCGGCAGGTCCAGGCCGAGCGCGCCGTCATAGACGACATGCGCCGCACCCTCGCCGGGCTCGATGGCGCCGAGATGGATCACTTCCTCGCCGGCATCGGCGAAGGCGTCGGCGACCGTCTCGCAATCCGCCGCGTCGCACACCACCACCATGCCGATGCCGCAGTTGAAGGCGCGCAGCATCTCCTCCGGCGCCACGCCGCCGACCTGCGCCAGCCAGCGGAACACCGGCGGCACCGGCAGGCCGGAAAGGTCGATGCGCCCGACGGTGCCCTTGGGCAGCACGCGCGGCAGGTTCTCGGTGAGGCCGCCGCCGGTGATGTGGGCGAGCGCCTTGACCTTGCCGGTCGCGCGGATGACCGACAGGGCCGGCTTCACATAGAGCCGGGTCGGGGTGAGCAGCGCCTCGCCGAGCGAGAGGTCGGCATGGAACGGGGCGGGGGCGTCCCATGAGAGGCCGGAGCGCTCGACGATGCGGCGCACCAGCGAATAGCCGTTGGAATGCACGCCGGAGGAGGCGAGGCCGATCAGCACGTCGCCGGCCGCGATGCCGGGGCGCGGCAGCAGGTCGCCGCGCTCCACCGCGCCGACCGAGAAGCCGGCGAGGTCGTAGTCGCCCTCGGCATACATGCCGGGCATCTCGGCGGTCTCGCCGCCGATCAGCGCGCAGCCGGACTCGAGGCAGCCCTTGGCGATGCCGGCGACGATGCCGGCGCCGACTTCCGGGGCCAGCTTGCCGGTGGCGAAATAGTCGAGGAAGAACAGGGGCTCGGCGCCCTGCACCACCAGGTCGTTGACGCACATGGCGACGAGGTCGATGCCGATCGTGTCGTGGCGGCCGGTCTCGATGGCGATCTTCAGCTTGGTGCCGACGCCATCCGTCGTTGCGACGATGAGCGGGTCCTTGAAGCCGGCGGCCCGGGGGTCGAACACGCCGCCGAAGCCGCCGATATCGGCATCGGCGCCGGGGCGGCGGGTGGCCTTCACCAGCGGCTTGATCAGATCGACCAGCCGGTTGCCGGCGTCGATGTCGACACCCGCGTCGCGATAGCTGAGACCTTGGCCGTTGCCGCTCATGATGCGCCCTCTCACGAAAGCACGCGGATTAGCCGCTTATCGGGCGTCCGGCAAGTTCCGCGCCGGGCCTCGGGGCTAGCGCCGGCCGGCACGGTCGATGCCCAGCGCTATGAGCCCGGCCACCAGCCCCCAGAACGCCGAGCCGATGCCGAGCATCGACACGCCCGAGGCGGTGACCGCCAGCGTCAGCACCGCCGGGAAGCGGCGGGCACCGTCGCCCATCGCGGTGCCGAGCGCGTTCACCAGCGGGCCGAGCAGCGCCAGCCCGGCAAAGGCGGCGATCAGCGAGGGCGGCAGCGCGGCGATGAGCGCCACCAGCGAGGCGCCGCCGGCGGCCAGCACCACGTAGGACAGCGCGTAGAACGGGCTCGCCATCCAGCGCTTCTGCGGGTCGGGATGGGTGTCCGGCCCGGTGCAGATCGAGGCGGTGATCGCCGCGAGGTTGGAGGTGAGCGAGCCGACGAAGGCGGTGACGAGCGAGGACAGGCCGGTGACGACGAGTAGCGGCGTGGCCGGCGGCCTGTAGCCGGCGGCCTGCAGCACCGCGAGGCCGGGCAGGTTCTGCGAGGCCATGGTGACGATATAGAGCGGCACGCCGATGCCGATCAGCGCCTGCATGTCGAATTCCGGCAGGATGAAGGTCAGCTGCGGCAGCGGGAGGCCGCCCGGCAGCGGCCCGACGCGGCCGAGGAAGAAGGCCAGCGATATGCCGATGGCGAGGATGGCCAGCACGGCGCCGAACGGGCTGATTCGCCGGGCGACGAGGAACATCGCGACCAGCGGGATCACCAGCAGCGGGTCGGCCTGCGCCGAGGTGAAGACGGCGGTGCAGAAGCGGAACAGCACGCCGGCCAGCATGGCGGCGGCGATGGCGACCGGCAGCCGCTGCACCAGCGTGCCGAGCGGCTTCACCGCCGCGGTGGCGAGGATCAGCAGCGCGGTGAGCACGAAGGCGCCGGCGGCGGTGGCGGGGGTGAGCCCGTGCGAGCCGGCGATCAGCGCCGCGCCGGGCGTCGACCAGGCGGTGATGATCGGCATGCGGTAGCGCCAGCCGAGATAGGCCGAGGTCGCCGCCATGGACAGGCACAGGCCGATCACCGCCGAGGAGGTCTGCGCCGCATCCGCCCCCACCGCCTGCGCGGCGGCGATGACGAGCGCCAGCGTGCCGCCGAAGCCCACGAGGGCGGCGACGACGGCGGAGGTGACGACGGAGGAGCGCAGCGACGAGGGCGACGTGGCGGGCGGGGGCATGTCGGGCGGGGGCGTGTTGGACGAGGGCATGGGAGGGACCGCGGCGGGCAGGGCAGGATAGCGCCTTGTGCCATGCCGGCGCCGCGGCGTCACGGGCGGGGAGCGGTCAGGGGGAGCGGGGGCGGGCCTCTTGTCTTCCCTCTCCCCGACGGGGAGAGGTGGCCCGCGCAGTGGATCGGTGAGGGGCTCGCCGGGATGTCGCAAGGACCCCTCACCCCAGCCCTCTCCCCGACGGGGAGAGGGAGGCCATGGCTTCGACGCCGGGCATGAGGTAAGGCCGCCATGCCCCGAGTTCGTGCCCGGCCTCTTGTCTTCCCTCTCCCCGCTGGGGAGAGGTGGCCCGCGAAGCGGGTCGGTGAGGGGGCTCGCCGGGTGTCGCAAGGACCCCTCACCCCCAACCCTCTCCCCATCGGGGAGAGGGAGGCCATGGCTTCGACGTTGGGCATGAGGCAGGGCCGCCATGCCCAGGATTGGTGCCCGGCCTCTTGTTCTTCCCCTCCCCGACAGGGAAAGGGAGGCCATGGCTTCGGCGGCGTGCATTTGGCAAGGCCGTCACCTCGGCCGCCGGCGCCTTCGCCGGGCGTTTCAGCCGAGGCGGCCCACCGGGATGATCTCGGGAGCGTCGTCGTCGATCGGCCGGCCGCTCCAGTCGCCCAGCCACAGGTCGACCTTCAGTCCGGCTTCCTCGATCAGCCGTGCGATCTCGTGCCGTGGCGTGAAGCGGATGCGGCTGGTGGCGCCCAGCTCCCGTCCGTCCGGCAGCCGGTAGAAGGTTCCGTAGCTCACGATGCCGCTGGCCGCGTCGTGATCGGCCGAGTTCCACGCCTCGACGGCGCCATGGCGCGGATGATCGAGGCTTCGTCGCGAAGTGGAGGGCTGCCACTCCTCCCACTCCCGGCCGCCCGGATTGCGGCTGTCGAAAATGAACCTGCCCGAGGGCGCCAGATGGCGGGCGACCGTCTGCAGCACCGCCCGCTGATCCTCGGTGGTGAGGAAGACCTGAAAGGCGTGTCCCGTCATCACGATGAGGTCGAAGGCGCGATCGAGCCGCACGCGGCGGGCGTCCGCCTCGATCCACTCGACATCGCCGCCGCCGGGGCGCGAGCGAGCCACGTCGAGCATGGCGCGGGCCGGATCGACGCCGACGCGCGTCGTGGCGTCGATCCGGGCGAGGAAGTTCCCGGTTCCACATCCGAGGTCGAGCACGGAGGCGGCATCGCGCGCCAGGGCCGAGCAATAGGCGAGGTCGTCGCCCCAGGCGTTCTCCGCGTCGTAGAAGTCCGCGAGCGAGGGATCCGTGTAGAGCGGGTCGTGGTGCTGCATGGGGACGCCAGGGGTTCTCAACGCCAGGGATTGTCAACGCCAGCGCTTCTCGGGTGACGGCGGCGATGCATCCGACAAAAGGCGCGGCCGCCGGGTCCCTGTCAATTTCGGGCAGACCTCGTTCGGGCAGACCTCGTTCGGGCAGGCTTCGTTCGGGCAGGCCTCGTTCGAGCGGGTCTCGTTCGGGCAGGCCTCGTCGGCGGCTCCATCCCGCCGCCGTTCGGCCGCCGCGCTTGCCCTTGGGAGAGGATGGCGCGCCGGTGCGGCTTCGGTGCGGCTTGGCAATTCCGCCTGCGAGGACTATCTCGGCTGACGAGGAGCGGGATCCGAGCGCTGAGCCGTTTCGCTGAATCGAGGAAGCGCTCTATCTTTGCAGGGTCGCGTTTTCCTGACGCGAGCCGGAATCCACTTCGCTGGAAAACGCTCAAGACGTGAACCTGCCGAACAGCATCACCATCGCCCGCCTGTTCGCCGTGCCGGCGGTGGTATGGGCCATCGCCGACGACCGGATCGCGCTCGCCTTCTGGATCTTCCTCGCCGCCGGTGTTTCCGACGCGGTGGACGGCTTCATCGCCAAGCGCTTCAACCTGCAAAGCGAGCTCGGCGCCTATCTCGATCCGGTGGCCGACAAGGCGCTGCTGGTGTCGATCTATGTGGCGCTGGCGGTGACCGGGCAGGTGCCGCTCTGGCTGGCGGCCGCCGTGGTGGCGCGCGACGTGCTGATCGTCGGCGCGGTGGCGGCCTCCTGGGCGATGGAGCGGCCGGTGACCATCCGGCCGCTGATCGTCTCCAAGCTCAATACCGCGGCGCAGATCGGCTTCGCGGCGCTGGTGCTGGCCAGCGCCGGCTTCGGCCTGTCGCCCGGCCGCGCGATCGAGGTGGGGCTCGTGCTGGTGACCGGGCTGACCGCGGCGTCGGCGCTCGCCTACCTTTTCGAATGGAGCCGCCATCTCGCGCGCTGAATTGCGGGGAGACGCGATCGCGCGGCGGGTTTTTCCTGTATCAATGGCCGCAGGCGAGGCGCGGGAGGCAACGGCCCCGAGCGAGCGCCACCGCCGAGGGAAAAGGAAAGGGCGATCCGACGCATGATGTGGCACAAGCAGGTGACGTTCTGGCTCTCCGTGCTGGCGATCTTCGTGGCGATCTGCTGGCTGCTGAGCAGCGTGCTGCTGCCCTTCGTCGCCGGCCTGGCGCTCGCCTATTTCCTCAATCCGGTGACGACCTGGCTGGAGCGGCGCGGCGTCAACCGGCTGGTGGCCTCGCTGCTGTCGATCGGGCTGACGGTGCTGGTCGGCATCCTGCTGCTGCTGCTGGTGGTGCCGATCTTCGGCGCGCAGCTCTCGGCCTTCCTGGAGCGGCTGCCGGAATACATCGTCAAGCTGCAGAACCTCGCCACCGGCGAGCAGGCGGAATGGCTGCGCGGCATCATCGGCGACCGGATGCCGAATATCCGCCAGAGCCTCACCGAGCTGGCGACGCAGGGCGCCGCCTACATGCTGACCTTCGTCCAGTCGATCTGGACCGGCGGGCAGGCGCTGATCTCGCTGTTCTCGCTGATCGTCATCACCCCGGTCGTCGCCTTCTACATGCTCAACGACTGGAACAACATGGTCGCCAAGGTGGATTCCTGGCTGCCGGTGCAGAACCGCGAATCGATCCGCGAGCTCGCCCGCGAGATGGACCGCGCCATTGCCGGCTTCGTGCGCGGGCAATCGCTGGTGTGCCTGATCCTCGGCGCCTTCTATGCGATGAGCCTGACGCTCACGGGGCTGAATTTCGGCTTCGTCATCGGCCTCGTCTCCGGCATCATCACCTTCATCCCCTATGTCGGCTCGCTCACCGGCCTGCTGCTCGCCGGCGGCGTCGCCATCGTGCAGTTCTTCCCGGACTATTCGATGATCGCCATCGTCATGGGCATCTTCGTGTTCGGCCAGTTCGTCGAGGGCTACATCCTGTCGCCGAAGCTGGTGGGCGAGAGCGTCGGGCTGCATCCGGTGTGGCTGATGTTCGCCCTGCTCGCCTTCGGCTACCTGCTCGGCTTCCTCGGCCTGCTGCTCGCCGTGCCGCTCGCCGCGGCGATGGGGGTGCTGGCCCGCTTCGCCATCCGGCAATATCTGGAAAGCCCCCTCTATACCGGCGAAGGCAAGCCCGACGCCGGCCCCGAGTTGCGCTGATCATGTCCGCCCGCCAATTGCCGCTCGACCTGCCGCCGGTGGAGAACCGCACGCGCGCCGATTTCCTGGTCGGGCCGGCGAACGAGCCGGCGCTGGCGCTGATCGACCGCTGGCCGGACTGGCCGGCGCGGGCGGTGGCGATCGTCGGGCCGCCGGGCTCCGGCAAGTCGCATCTCGCGGCGCTGTTCGCCGAGGCGAGCGGGGCCCCGGTCATCAAGGCGGCGGCGCTGACCGGCGAGGCGGTGCCCGGTGCGCTCGCCGCCGGGGCGCTGGTGCTGGAGGACCTCGGGGAAGAGGGGGAAGGGGAGGCGCGCCTCGACGAGGCGGCGCTGTTCCACCTGCTCAATCTCGTCGGCGAGCAGCGCGCCAGCCTGCTGGTCACCTCGCGCCAGCTGCCGGCGGCGCTCGCCGAGCGGCTCGCCACCCGCGACCTCGCCTCGCGGCTGAGGGCGATGCCGGTGGTGCGGCTCGGCGCCCCGGACGACCATCTGATGGCGGCGGTGGCGGTCAAGCTGTTCGCCGACCGGCAGATCACCCCCGACGAGGCGCTGATCGGCTATCTGACGGCCCGCGTCGAGCGTTCCTATGCCGCCATCGGCGCCCTGATCGCCGAGCTCGACCGCGAGGCGCTGGCCCGCAGGCGGCCGCTGACCCGCGCGCTCGCCGCCGAGCTGCTGCGGGCGCACGCCGAGGCTGGCGGCGACGACGAATCGGACGAGGCGCCGTCGCCGGAGACGGCCTTGAAGACCATTGACCAAAGGTGAGACGCTCTATGTCATCCAGTCGTCACGATGCCCGGCGACCTTCCCGCCGGAAAAAGGGGACTCTTGTCCCGCCGGCGGAACCGACAGCACTCATGGAGACCGACGTGGAGCCGATGACCGAAGCGACCGTGTCCCCGCCGGCGCCGGACGACCTGCCGGCGCATCGGCTCGAAACCGACCTGATGGCCTCGCCGGAGCGGTTCATCAACCGCGAACTGTCCTGGCTGCAGTTCAACCGCCGCGTGCTCGAGGAGGCGTCGAACAAGGCGCATCCGATCCTCGAGCAGCTGCGCTTCCTGTCGATCTCGGCCAATAATCTCGACGAGTTCTTCATGGTGCGCGTCGCCGGCCTCAAGGAGCAGGTGCGCGAAGGCTATGGCGGCAGGAGCCCGGACGGCCTGACCCCCGCCGATCAGCTGCCGCTGATCGCCGCCGCCGCCGCCGCGCTCGGCCTCGACCAGCAGGCGCGCTGGCGCGAGCTGCGCGGCGAGCTCGCGGCGATCGGCGTCGTGCTGGTGGACGGTGCCGACGTGCTGAAGACCGACCGGGCGCTGCTGGACGAGTTCTTCCTCAGCCATGTGTTCCCGGTGCTGACCCCGCTCGCCATCGACCCGGCGCATCCCTTCCCCTTCATCCCCAATCTCGGCTTCTCGCTGGCGCTGCAGCTTTCGCGCATCGTCGACGGGCGCACGATGAGCGCGCTGATCCGCGTGCCGGCCAAGATCGACCGCTTCGTGCGGCTGCCGGACGGCGAGGACGGCGCGGTGCGCTTCATCAGCCTCGAACAGATGATCGGCCTGTTCATCGGCCGGCTGTTTCCCGGCTACCAGGTGCGCGGGCAGGGCAGCTTCCGCGTCATCCGCGACAGCGACCTCGAAGTCGAGGAAGAGGCCGAGGACCTGATGCGCCAGTTCGAGAGCGCGCTGAAGCGCCGCCGGCTCGGCCAGGTGATCCGCATGGAGGTCGACGCCGCCATGCCGGCGGAGCTGCGCACCTTCGTCGCCCGCGAGCTGGGCGTCAGCGACGACGAGATCTTCCTCGTCGACGGCGTGCTGGCGCTGAACGAGTTCAGCCAGCTGGTCGGCGTCGACCGGCCGGACCTGAAGTTCAAGCCGTACAACCCGCGCTTCCCCGAGCGCATCCGCGACCATGCCGGCGACTGTTTCGCGGCGATCCGCGAGAAGGACCTGGTGGTCCATCATCCCTACGAATCCTTCGACGTGGTGGTGCAGTTCCTGCGGCAGGCGGCGCGCGACCCCAACGTGGTCGCCATCAAGCAGACGCTGTACCGCACCTCCTCCGACAGCCCGATCGTGAAGGCGCTGGCGGAAGCCGCCGAGGCCGGCAAGTCGGTGACGGCGCTGATCGAGCTGAAGGCGCGCTTCGACGAGGAGGCCAATATCCGCTGGGCGCGCGACCTGGAGCGTGCCGGCGTGCAGGTGGTGTTCGGCTTCCTGGAGCTGAAGACCCATGCCAAGCTGTCGCTGGTGGTGCGGCGCGAGGGCGGCTCGCTGGCGAGCTACTGCCATGTCGGCACCGGCAACTACCACCCGTTCACCGCGCGCATCTATACCGACCTGTCCTTCTTCACCGCCGACCCGGTGCTCGGGCGCGACGTGGCGCGCATCTTCAACTACATCACCGGCTATGCCGAGCCCGCCGGGCTGGAGGCGATGTCGGTGTCGCCGCTGACGCTGAAGCCGCGCATCCTCGACCATATCGACGCCGAGATCGAGTTCGCCAAAGCCGGCCGGCCGGCGGCGATCTGGCTGAAGATGAATTCGCTGGTCGATCCGATGATCATCGACGGCCTGTACCGCGCCAGCCAGGCCGGGGTTTCCGTGGATATCGTGGTGCGCGGCATCTGCTGCCTGCGGCCCGGCGTGCCGGGGCTCTCCGACAATATCCGCGTGAAGTCGATCGTCGGGCGCTTCCTCGAGCACGGGCGCATCTACTGCTTCGGCAACGGCCACGGCCTGCCGCATGCCGAGGCGGCGCTGTACATCTCCTCCGCCGACCTGATGCCGCGCAATCTCGACCGGCGCGTCGAGGCGCTGTGCCCGATCACCAACCCGACGGTGCACATGCAGATCCTCGACCAGATCATGGTCGCCAATTTCGAGGACAACCAGCAGAGCTGGCGCGTCTTGCCGGACGGGTCCTCGCAACGCATAGTGCCCGACGAGGGCGTCGAGCCCTTCAATGCCCAGCAATATTTCATGACCAATCCGAGCCTGTCGGGACGTGGCAAATCGCTCAAGGAATCCTCGCCGCGAAACCTCGTCCGACGTCGGGGCCGTGCGTGACGGCATGAGCGATCTTGTTCGCGGGGCGTCCACGCGCCTCGTCTCCGGCGAGCCGGTGGCGGTCATCGACATCGGCTCCAACTCGGTTCGCCTCGTGGTCTACGAGCGCCTGTCGCGCTCGCCGACGCCGATCTTCAATGAGAAGGCCTCCTGCGCGCTCGGCCGCGAAGTCGCCACCACCGGCCGGCTGAACGCCGAGGCGGTGGCGAGGGCGCTCAACGCGCTGCGCCGCTTCCGCGCGCTCTGCGACCGCATGGGGGTCGGCGCGGTGCATGTGCTCGCCACTGCGGCGGCGCGCGATGCCGCCAACGGGCCGGAATTCGTCGCCGCCTGCACCGAGATCTGCCGCACCGAGGTCGAGCTGCTCTCCGGCAAGCGCGAGGCGCAGCTCTCGGCGATGGGCATCATCTCCGGCGTGCACCACGCCAATGGCGTGGTCGGCGATCTCGGTGGCGGCTCGCTGGAGCTCGCCGACGTGCACGGCCACCATATCGGCTCGGGCGTGACCTTCCAGCTCGGCGGCCTCGCCTTGCAGGAGCTTTCCGGCCGCTCGCTGAAGAAGGCCGACAAGATCGTCCGCGACGCGTTCGCCAAGGAGCCGCGGCTGGAGCACCTGAAGGGGCGCACCTTCTACGCGGTGGGCGGCACCTGGCGGGCGCTGGCGCGGCTGCACATGTTCCAGCGCGGCTATCCGCTGCACGTGATGCACGGCTACGTCATCCCGGCCAAGGAGGCGCTGGAATATGTGCGCCTGATCCGCCGGGTGCCGATCGACACGCTGTCGCGCATCGACACGGTGTCGGACGTGCGCCGGCCGCTGCTCGCCTATGGCGCGGTGGTGCTGGAGCACATCATCCGCATCGGCAAGCCGGCGAACGTCTACGTCTCGGCGCAGGGCGTGCGCGAGGGGCTGCTGTTCGAGGCGCTGCCGGAAGAGCAGCGCCGGATCGACCCGCTGATCGCCGCCACCGCCGAGCTGAACGAGCTGCGCTCGCGCTCGCCGCGCCATGGCGAGGAACTGATCGCCTGGACCGACCGCTTCATGGCGTCCAGCGGCATCGAGGAGAGCGGCGAGGAGAAGCGGCTGCGCCACGCCGCCTGCCTGCTCGCCGATATCGGCTGGCGGGCGCATCCCGACTATCGCGGCGAGCAGAGCCTCAATCTGATCGCCCACGCCTCCTTCATCGGCCTCGATCATCCGAGCCGCGCCTTCCTGGCGCTGGCCATCTATTACCGGCATGTCGGGCTGATCGACGAGGACCTCTCCCCGCGCATCCGCGAGCTGGTCTCGACCCGGCTCCTGGACCGGGCGCGCATCCTCGGCGCGGCGATGCGGGTCGCCTATATCCTGTCGGCCGCGATGCCGGGCACGCTGCCGGTGGCGCCGATGACGGTCGACCGCGGCCGGCTGGTGCTGCATCTGGAGGGCGAGCTCGCCCCGCTGGCCGGCGAGCGCCTCGCCAGCCGGGTGCGCACGCTGGCGCGGCTGATCGGCCGCGAGCCGGTGCTGCTGACCTAGGCGGACGGCGCGCTAGAGCAATTCCGGTGAACCCCAGTTCGCCGAAATTGTCCTAAGCCTTTGTCGATACGCATTTTCTTCACGCGAACCGGTACCCACTTCGCTCGAAAATGCCCTAGGGCAGGTGCAGCAGGACCGGCAGCGTGCCGTCCAGCTGCAGCATGCCGATCACCTCGAACATCGGCATGGCGAGGACGAAGGGCAGGGCGTCGATGAGCGTGCGCACGACGCGCCGCGGCTGGATCTCCAGCACGGGCTCGTCGTGCCACCGGGTAAGATGCGGGAGGAAGCGCGGCACGCGGCGGCAATAGGCGGCATAGGGCTCGCCGAACAGGGCGAGCAGCGCGGCTTCCTCCTTGCGCACCACGCCGTGGAACACCGCATAGGCGATGGCGAGGAAGGCGAGGGCCAGAACCACGCTGCCGCTGCACGCCCCCATGCCGAAGGCGCCGATGAAGGAAAAGACATAGAGCGGGTTGCGCACGATCGAGAACGGTCCGCGTTCCACCAGGTCCCTCATCTTGCGCCCGCCGATATAGAGCGAGGACCAGCAGCGGCCGAGGATGGCGATCAGCACCAGGCTGAAGCCGATATTCTCCACCCATTCCTGCATCGGGCCCTGCCAGTCCCAGATCGAGCGGACGAAGGGGAACAGCGCCAGAGCGGGGAGGGTGATCAGGAAGATCGTCCGCCGCCTGGCATGCTGTACCCGCGACAGGTCGGGCATGGGCGTGCCCGCATTCGGCGGAAGATCGAGCGTATAGGCCATATGTACCCCCCGGAACCCGAGACTCGGCCGGCGATGAACCGGGCCGCGGGTATCAAGGTGTTCGATTTGGGCCGTGTTTCGGCTCTTCCGTGGCGTAACCAAGGTGGGGCGGCGTGCGGCGCCGATTCCCGACGCGGCTCACCCCTCGCCGTTGCGCGGCAGCGCTATCACCCGGCCGCGCTGCATGGCGAGGGCCAGGCGTCCGTCCTTCAGCGCCAGCGCCTGCTCGCCGAACAGCTCGCGCCGCCAGCCGGCCATGGCCGGGACGTTCGGCTCGCCCTCGGCGGCGATGCGCTCGAGGTCGTCGACGGTGGCGATCACCTTGGCGGCGACGCCGTGCTGCTCCGAGGTCATGCGCAGCAGCACCTTGAGCAGCTCGACCGTGGCCGAGGCGCCGTTGGACAGCGGCCGCTCGCGCTCGATCGGCGGCAGCGTCTTGGGGTCGCGGTCGAGGCCGGCGCGCACCGCTTCCAGGATCTGCTCGCCGGTGCGCGAGCGCTCGAAGCCCTTGGGGATGGAGCGCAGCCCGGCAAGCCGCTCCGGCGTGGTCGGGTGCTGCGAGGCGATCTCGCCGAGCACCTCGTCCTTGAGGATGCGCGAGCGCGGAATGTCGCGGGCCTGCGCCTCGCGCTCGCGCCAGGCGGCGACCTCCATCAGCACGGCGAGGTCCTTGGGCTTGCGCACCCGCGTGCGCAGCCGCTCCCAGGCGCGCTCGGGCTCCTGGCGATAGGTGTCCGGCGAGATGAGCACCGCCATCTCCTCCTGCACCCATTCGGCGCGGCCGCGGCGGACGAGGTCGGCGTCGAGCTTGCGGTAGACGTCGCGCAGATGGGTGACGTCGGCCTCGGCATAGGCGATCTGGGCGGCGCTGAGCGGGCGGCGCGACCAGTCGGTGAAGCGCAGCGACTTGTCGAGCATGTGGCCGGTGAGGCGCTGCACCAGCTGGTCGTAGGAGATGCTGTCGCCATGGCCGAGCACCATGGCGGCGACCTGGGTGTCGAACACCGGATGCGGGATGATGCCGGCGAGGTGCCAGACGATCTCGATGTCCTGCCTTCCGGCATGGAACACCTTGAGCACCTTGTCGTTCGCCATCAGCGCGAACAGCGGGGCGAGGTCGAGCCCGTCGGCGACCGCGTCGACCACCACGGCTTCGTCCGTGCTGGCGAGCTGCACCACGCACAGCTTCGGCCAGAAGGTGCTTTCGCGCAGGAATTCGGTGTCGACGGTGACGAACGGGTGCTTCGAGAGGCGTTCGCAGGCGGCGGCGAGGGAATCGGTGGTCGTGATCATGTCCATGGTTCGCTTTTCATAGCCGAAGAGCGCCGCGGAAACGACCGCGAATCCGCCGGAATCATGCGAAAGCGTTAACCATCGGAAGCTAGCTTCCATCGGCATGAGCGTCCGGCAACAGGCCGCTCCGTAAAGGGATTGCAACCATGAAGAAGACGCTCTTCGCTCTTGCCGCCGTGGCGGCGGGTGCCGCTTTCGCCGTTCCGGCCTCCGCGGCCGACCGGGTGCAGGCCGGTGTGCTCGTCTGCAATGCCGGCGCCAGCATCGGCATGATCGTGACCTCCAAGCAGCAGCTGAGCTGCACCTTCAACCCCAGCTCCGGCCCGGCCACCAATTACAAGGGCACGATCGAGCAGATCGGCCTCGATCTCGGCGTCACCGGCGCCGGCATGATGACCTGGGGCGTGCTCGCCCTGACCGACCAGGTGAAGCCGGGCGCGCTGGCGGGCAAATATGCCGGCGTGTCGGGCGACATCGCGCTCGGCGTCGGCGTCGGCGCCAATGCGCTGGTCGGCTCGGACAAGTCCTTCGCGCTCAACCCGATTTCGGTGCAGGGCAATGTCGGGGCGTCGCTGGCGCTGGGCGTCGCCGGGCTGACGCTGACCTACGTGCCGTGATCGATCGCGGCGTCTGAGACGCCGGAAACATCCGACTTTTCTTGACAAAGCCGTGCCTGCGTTGCACCCCTCCGCGCGCCCTTTCGGGGCTCCCCGTGGAGGGGTGTTTTCGTTCGTCTGCCGGCATTCGGGTTGAGGTTACGCCATGCATCGCTATCGCTCGCACACCTGCGGGGCCCTTCGCGCCAGCGATGTCGGCCAGGCCGCGCGGCTTTCCGGCTGGTGCCACCGCATCCGCGACCATGGCGGCGTGCTGTTCATCGACCTGCGCGACCATTACGGCCTGACGCAGGTGGTGGTCGATCCCGACAGCCCGGCCTTCAAGCTGGCCGAGACCGTGCGCGCCGAATGGGTGATCCGCGTCGACGGCCGGGTGCGCAACCGCCCCGAGGGCACCACCAACGCCGAGCTGCCGACCGGCGACGTCGAGATGTATGCCACCGAGATCGAGGTGCTGGGACCTTCCGCCGAGCTGCCGCTGCCGGTGTTCGGCGATATCGACTACCCGGAAGAGACGCGGCTGCGCTACCGCTTCCTCGACCTGCGCCGCGAGAAGCTGCACAAGAACATCATGACCCGCGGCGCCATCATCGACGCCATGCGCAGCGGCATGAAGGGGCAGGGCTTCTTCGAGTTCCAGACGCCGATCCTCACCGCCTCCTCGCCGGAGGGCGCGCGCGACTTCCTGGTGCCGAGCCGCATTCATCCCGGCACCTTCTACGCGCTGCCGCAGGCGCCGCAGCAATACAAGCAGCTGATCATGATGAGCGGCTTCGACCGCTACTTCCAGATCGCCCCCTGCTTCCGCGACGAGGACCCGCGCGCCGACCGGCTGCCGGGCGAGTTCTACCAGCTCGACCTGGAGATGAGCTTCGTCGAGCAGGACGACGTGTTCGCCGCCGTCCAGCCGGTGATCACCGGCGTGTTCGAGCAGTTCGCGCAGGGCAAGCCGGTGACGAAGGACTGGCCGCGCATTCCCTATGCGGTCTCGATGCGCAAATACGGCACCGACAAGCCGGACCTGCGCAACCCGCTGGAGATGCAGGAGGTCTCCGAGCATTTCCGCGGCTCGGGCTTCAAGGTGTTCGCCCGCATGCTCGAAGACCCGAAGAACGAGGTGTGGGCGATCCCCGGCCCGACGGGTGGCTCGCGCGCGTTCTGCGACCGGATGAACTCCTGGGCGCAGGGCGAGGGCCAGCCGGGGCTGGGCTACATCATGTGGCGCGAAGGCCAGGAATCTTCTGAAATTCCGGGCGCCGGCCCGCTCGCCAACAATATCGGTCCCGAGCGCACCGAGGCGATCCGCCAGCAGCTCGGGCTCGGCGCCGGCGATGCCGCCTTCTTCGTGGCCGGCAACCCGGAGAAGTTCGTGAAGTTCGCCGGCTCGGCGCGCACCAAGGTCGGCGAGGAGCTGAAGCTGGTCGATTTCGACCGCTTCGAGCTGGCCTGGATCGTCGACTTCCCGATGTATGAGTGGAACGAGGACGAGAAGAAGGTCGATTTCTCGCACAACCCGTTCTCGATGCCGCAGGGCGGCCTCGACGCGCTGAACGGGCAGGACCCGCTCACCATCAAGGCGTTCCAGTACGACATCGCCTGCAACGGCTACGAGATCGCCTCCGGCGGCATCCGCAACCACCGCCCCGAGGCGATGGTGAAGGCGTTCGAGATCGCCGGCTATGGCGAGGAGACGGTGCGCGAGCGCTTCGGCGGCATGTACCGTGCCTTCCAGTACGGCGCGCCTCCGCATGGCGGCATGGCGGCCGGCGTCGACCGCATCGTCATGCTGCTCTGCGGCGTGTCGAACCTGCGCGAGATCTCGATCTTCCCGATGAACCAGCAGGCGCAGGACATATTGATGGGCGCGCCGGCGCCGGCGAGCCCCAAGCAGCTGCGCGAGCTGCATATCCGCACCAACGTGCAGGAGAAGTGAGGGAACCGCCGGAGCCTGTGTCTCCGGCGGGTTCGTCCCCGGTGGGCGGCGAGGCGCCCCTCAGGGCGTCACCACCTCGACATTCACCTCGTCGAGCAGGGTCGTCGGGTCGTTGCGCGCGGCTTCCAGCGCCATCAGCAGCGGCAGCGATGCCGAGCGCGGGGTGAGGCGCAGCGACAGCGTGCCCATCGGCTTCTGGAAGAAGGCGACGATGGCCTGCACCGCCGGATCGAGGTCCGGCCGGTCGCCGGCGAGCGGGCCGAGCATCATCTCCGCAAAGCCGGCGAGAAGCTGGCGCACCATCTCCGGCGTCACGCCCTGCTCGCGCGCGGCCTCCTCCAGCTTCAGCTGGTAGATGCCGGAATCGGTGAGCGTGAACTGCACCATGTCGATATTGGCCGCCATCGCCGCGCCGAGCGCCGCCGAGGGGTTCGGCGAGAAGGCGGCGGCGTCGACATGGCCGAGCCGCGCCTTGGCGCTGAAGGCGAAGGAATCCGACATTTCCGCATAGACCGGATCGACGATCACCGTCCTGTCGGCCTCGCTCCATTTGGCGCCGATATCCACCGAGACGCTGGCGCGGGCGACATTGTCGGGCACCAGCAGCGACAGCGCGTCGCCCTGCTGCATGCCGGCGGTGGGGCCGGAGGCGCGTAGCTTGAAGGCGATGCGGGTCGGCACCGCGCCGTCGGCGGCGTCCCAGGACAGCGCCAGCGTGTCGAGATGCGCCGGCTCGCCCTTGTCGGCGACCGGCACTTTCAGGCCGGAAACCTCGACGCTGCCGAACATGCCCATGAGGCGGACCAGCGAGGCGGGATCGCGGGCCATCAGCGGGCTGACCGCCGCCTCCGCCGCAAAGCGCAGCGTGGCGCCCGGCCGCAGCCCGCCCAGCGCGAGACGGTCTAGGGCGAAGGTGCCGCCGTCGGGTTCCTTGCCCGCGAGGCCCTCTACCGCCAGCAGGTCGAGGCGGCCGCCGTCGAGCCTGCCCAGCGCGATGCTCTTCACGGAGATGTCGGTGCCGTCCGGCTGCTTGGCCTCCATGCCCTCGAAGCTGGCGCCGCCGATGCGCAGCGCGTCATAGGCGCCGGCAATGCCGGTGAGCAGGTCGGCGACCTCGTCGGCGGCCGGCTGCTCACCCGCCGCCGCCAGCTGGCGGATGCGCTCGCCGATGGCGAGCAGTTCCTCGGCCGGCACGCCGGCCGGCTGCAGGGCGACGTCGCGCACGCTCATCGACGCCCATTGCTGGGCGGTGCCGTTCTCGGCGCGGAAACGGTAGTTCTGCGCCCGCACCGAGCCGTAGACGATGCGGAAATCGGTCTCCTGCAGGCGCCGGGCCGGATCGAGCAGCACCAGCATGGCGCCGATATCGACATTCTCGGCGACGACCGGGCCGATCTCTCCCTGCGCCGCCGCCGCCGGGGCGCCGCCGACCTGGAACACCGTCGATTCCACCGCGCTGCGGACGATCCTGCCGCCCTCGACGCCCTCGACGGCGATGGCGCCATAGGTGGCGTCGGTCTCCACCCGCGTGGTCGCCTCGCCGGTGGCGGTCGAGCCGGAGGAGGCGGGGATGTCGATGCGGCCGATATGGGTCGCCTCGACATAGGCGAGCGCCAGCGGCCAGGGTTCCTGGCTGGCGACGGTGAGCTGGGTCGGGCCGACGAAATCGGTGAGGGAGACCAGCGGCGCGTTGAAGCGGCCCTGCACGTCCGGCGCCAGCGGCAGCGGCCCCTCGGTGCTGAGCCCGCGGATCTCCACCTGCGCGGCGGCGAGGCGGTCCGGTGCCGGCTGGGAGAGCCCGGTGGCGGTCAGCGAGGCGATTCGCAGGCTGCCCTGGCCGGGGGCTTCGACGACGAGGTCCTTGAGGTCGAGCTGCCGCTTGAACAGGTCGAAGCCGACGGCGCCGTGGCTGGCATTGATGCCATCGGCCCGAAGCGAGGCCATCAGTGCGTCGATCTGCCGTCGCGCCTCGTAATTGGCATAGAGGCCGACGCCGAAATAGCCGCCGACACCCACCAGGAAAAGCGCCGCGATGGCGACGAGGAATGTCTTGCGCATGAAGCCGTGACCTGAAATCGGTTTCCCTTGGCGGACATGGTCCGCCCCCAACTGCGGTCAGACCATAACGAACCGTCGAAAGACGAGCATTACAAATTCGGAAAGTCGTTGTACCGCAGCATGGATTGCCTATTCTCCGCCCAGAATTTCCGAGAAGGAAACGTTCATGGCCTCTTATATCTCCGACGACCTGCGTTCGGGTGCGCTGGTCTATCACCGGCTTCCCCGGCCGGGTAAGCTCGAAATCCAGGCGACCAAGCCGCTTGCCAACCAGCGCGACCTGGCTCTCGCCTACACACCCGGCGTGGCCGCGGTGTGCGAGGCCATCGCCGCCGACGTGTCGCTGGCCGCCGAGCTGACCATCAAGCAGAACCTGGTCGCCGTGGTGTCGAACGGCACGGCGGTGCTGGGGCTCGGCAATATCGGGCCGGAAGCCTCCAAGCCGGTGATGGAGGGCAAGGCGGTCCTCTTCAAGAAATTCGCCGGCATCGACGTGTTCGACATCGAGATCAAGGCGCTGGAAGTCGACCACGTGGTGACGGTGGTCGCGGCGCTGGAGCCGACCTTCGGCGGCATCAACCTCGAGGACATCAAGGCGCCGGAGTGCTTCGAGATCGAGGCGCAGCTGCGCGAGAAGATGAACATCCCGGTGTTCCACGACGACCAGCACGGCACGGCGATCATCGTCGCGGCGGCGATCGTCAACTCGCTGCATATCGGCGGCAAGAAGATCGAGGAGGTGAAGATCGTCACCTCCGGCGCCGGCGCCGCCGCCATCGCGACGCTGAACCTGCTGGTCACGATGGGCGCGCGGCGGGAGAACATCTTCGTCACCGACATCGAGGGCGTGGTCTATGAGGGCCGCGAGAAGCTGATGGACCCCTACAAGGGGGTGTTCGCCCAGAAGACCGACCAGCGCACCCTCGCCGAGGTGATCGCCGGCGCCGACATCTTCATCGGCCTGTCGGCCGGCGGCGTGCTGAAGCCGGAGATGCTGAAGGCGATGGCCGACCGGCCGCTGATCATGGCGCTCGCCAACCCGACCCCGGAGATCATGCCGGACCTCGCCCGCGAGGCGCGGCCGGACGCGATGATCTGCACCGGGCGCTCGGACTTCCCGAACCAGGTCAACAACGTCCTGTGCTTCCCCTTCATCTTCCGCGGCGCGCTCGACGTGGCGGCGACGACGATCAACGAGGAGATGAAGATCGCGGCGGTGAACGCCATCGCCGAGCTCGCCCGCGAGACGCCGTCCGACGTGGTCGCCCGCGCCTATGGCGGCGAGACGCCGGTGTTCGGCGCCACCTCGCTGATTCCCTCGCCCTTCGACCCGCGCCTGATCCTGCGGGTGGCGCCGGCGGTGGCGAAGGCGGCGATGGACAGCGGCGTCGCCAAGCGGCCGATCGCCGATTTCGACGCCTATCAGGAGCAGCTCGACCGCTTCGTGTTCCGCTCCGGCCTGGTGATGAAGCCGGTCTTCGCCGCCGCCAAGCAGGCGCCCAAGCGGGTGATCTACGCTGAGGGCGAGGACGAGCGCATCCTGCGCGCCGCGCAGGTGGTGGTGGAGGAGGGCATCGCCCGCCCGATCCTGATCGGCCGCCCGGCGGTGATCGACACCCGCCTGGAGCGCTTCGGCCTCTCGATCCGCCCCGGTCAGGATTTCGACCTGATCAACCCGGAGGACGATCCGCGCTACCGCGACTATGTCCACACCTATGTGGAACTCGCCGGCCGCCGCGGCGTCACGCCGGAGATCGCCCGTACGCTGGTGCGCACCACGCCGACGGTGATCGCGGCGCTGGCGGTGATCCGCGGCGACGCCGATACCATGCTGTGCGGCGTCGAGGGCCGCTTCATCCGCCATCTGCGCCATATCCGCACCATTATCGGCCTGGCGCCGGGGGTGCGCGACGTTTCGGCGCTGTCGATGCTGGTGACGCAGAAGGGCGCCTTCTTCCTCTGCGACACCCAGGTCTCCACCGACCCGAGCGCCGAGGACCTCGTCGAGATGGCGCTGCTGGCGGCCAACCACGTGAAGCGCTTCGGCATGGAGCCGCGCATCGCCATGGTCTCGCATTCGGACTTCGGCAGCCGCGACGACGCCAGCGCGCAGAAGATGCGCTGCGCGACCGAGCTGATGCACCAGCGCGCGCCCGACCTGATGGTGGACGGCGAGATGGAGGGCGACAGCGCGCTGGTGCCGGAAATGCGCGAGCGCGTGCTGCCGAGCAGCCGGCTGCAGGGGGTGGCCAACATCCTCGTCATGCCGAATCTCGACGCCGCCAACATCGCCTACCAGATGGTGAAGGTGTTCGGCGACGCGCTGCCGGTGGGACCGATCCTGCTCGGCACCGCGCGGCCGGCGCATGTGCTCACCCCCTCGGTGACGGCGCGCGGCATCGTCAACATGACCGCGGTGGCGGTGGTGGAATCGCAAAGCGCCTGAGCCGCCGGCGGACGAATCGGGCAGGGCGGGCCGCCGGCGCTTCGGTGGGCCCGTCCGGCGCGGAATGGCATCGAGGCGGCGTCGGCCGCCCTCACTGAGGAAACAGGACAATGCTTCGCACCAGCTTCGCGCTCACCCTGCTCGCCGCGGCGGGCCTGGCGAGCCTGTCGGCCGCCCCGGCGGCGGCGCAGAACAATGCCACCACCGGCGCCATCATCGGCGGCGTGACCGGGGCGGTGATCGGCGGGGCGGTGACCGGCCGCGCCGGCGGCGCGCTGGTGGGCGGCGCGATCGGCGCCGGCACCGGGGCGGTGATCGGCAGCCAGTCGGACCGGCGCGCGCGCTCCTATTATTACTGGAGCCGCGGCAATTGCTACCTGCGCCAGTCCAACGGCCGCGTGGTGCGCGTCGATCGCCGCAATTGCCGCTGACCGAATGGTATATTGTGGCTTGAATGCGGCATATTTTGCCGTGCAAAAGCCACAATCTTAACCATCCTGTGCGCTGTCTCGTTTGGCTGGATGGCCGCGCCGCCTTCAGGTGGAACCGCCGGATCGCCAAGACGCGGCAAAGTGGACGGTGACGCCCAGTACCCGTCGCGTATGTAATAACATGGTCTTCCGAAGGTTTTCCTATGGCTGATACCGGCACCGTTAAGTGGTTCAACGAGCAGAAGGGCTACGGATTCATCCAGCCCGATAGTGGCGGCAAGGACGTTTTCGTCCATATCAGTGCGGTGCAGCGCTCGGGCCTGCAGGGCCTGCGTGACGGCGAGAAGATCTCCTTCGAGCTGCAGACCGACCAGCGCTCGGGCAAGACTTCCGCGGTCAATCTGCGCCCGCTCTGACCCGGTCCACCGGCGCAGTACGCCGGGCTCCGGCCAGCACTTCACCGATAGATTGCCGCCGTTTCCTGTGGAGCGGCGGTTTTCTTTCGTGGCGTTCCCATTCGCCGGTGGGGACCCTTGCATTGCCGATCATTCCGTCTAGTCTCTTCAACGACTTTGGGCAGACTACTGGGTCATTTCACCTGCAAAAGCCGGTGTAGGTTCAGATTTGCTTCCAAATTCGAAAATGCGGCACGCCGTGCCGCAAGCTGCAACCTTAGGCGAGAGACTACCCTCTATGTCGACCCAGACCGGCACCGTGAAGTGGTTCAATGATCAGAAGGGCTATGGATTCATCCAGCCCGACAGCGGCGGCAAGGACGTTTTCGTCCATATCAGTGCGGTTCAGCGCTCGGGCCTGCAGGGCCTGCGCGACGGCGAGAAGATCTCCTTCGAGCTGCAGACCGACCAGCGCTCGGGCAAGACCTCGGCCGTCAATCTGCGCGTGGGCTGACAGCCTTCCGACCGGGGCGTCGTGAACCGCCAGGTCGCAAGGCTCCGGGCATCAAGCGCTCCGGGCATCAAGCGTGGAAGCCGCTGGGCCGTCGCGGACCAGCGGCTTTTTCGTGTCCTCGCGTTCGTGTCCTCGCGGCGCCCCGCATGCCGGGAGCGTCTTCCTCCGCGGCAGGCGCTAACGGCTCGGGCTGGAACGCGGCCGCTCCAGCAGCACCATCTGCCGGCCATTGTAGACGCCCCGATCGAACGCGACGAAGCCGAGTTTGCCGGCGACGTGGAGCGAGGCGGCATGTGCGGGCTCGATCATGCAGGTGATGCGGGTTCCCGACCCGTGCGTGGCCGCCCAGTCGAGCGCCGCGCGCATCGCCTCTTCGGCGAGGCCCTTGCCCTGCATGGCGCCCGACAGCGCCCAGCCGGCCTCCATCGTGCCCTCGATCGAGGGGATCAGCGCCCGGCGCAGGTCGTGGAAGCCGGCCTCGCCGATGAAGGCGCCGGTGGCGCGGTCCTCGATGGCGAAGAAGCCGAAGCCGAGATGATGCCAGAGGCCGATCTGGCGCAGGAAGCGGCCCCAGGCGCCCTCGCGCGACAGCGGCACGCCGCCGATGAAGCGCACCACGGCGGGCTCGCTCCACATCGCCGAATAGGCGTCGAACTCGTCGAGCCGATAGGCGCGCAGCCGAAGGCGCGGGGTGAGCAGGGTAGGGATCTCGACCATAGCGGACCTCGGTTCCCGAGCGCGTTCCGATCGGGTCCCGTCACCCGGTGGACAATGAAGCGCCCCCGGTTCGACGGGCGGTGACAGGTTCGCCGCGAAGATCCTGCGATTTCCGCGGAACGGGTTCGATTGCCTGAAAGGCGCGGCGCCGCGTCCGGCCGCAACGCCCGCGCCGGATCGGCCACCTCAGGCGGAGCGCCCGTCATGGGGGGTGGGGGAGAGCGCGGCGAGGTCGACGCCTTCCAGCGCGCGCAGGTTCACCGCCACCATCTGCGTGCCGTCCGGCAGCGCACCGCGGGCGAAGGGCTCGACGCCGCAGGTGGTGCAGAACATGTGGCCGATGACGTGGCGGTTGAAGCGGTATTCGTTGAGATGGTCGGCGCCGGCGGTGAGGCTGAAGGCCTCGATGGGCGCGAAGGCGAGGACGAGGCCCTTGGCCGAGCAGATCGAGCAATTGCACGCGATGGCGGCGGACAGGTCGAGGCTGGCCTCGAAGCGCACCGTGCCACAATGGCAGGTGCCGGTGTAGCGCTGCGCGGCGGGGGCGGTGGTCTCGCCGGCCTCGGCTGCTTGCTGCGTGTCGTCCATGTGTCGCGTCCTTTCGTAGCTGTTGCGGCGACCGTCTATGGCGGTGACGGAGTGGCTCCTCGTTCAAGGGCGGGACCGCGAGGCGCGGCCCCAAATGCGAGCGGCCGGGCAAGCCCGGCCGCTCTTCGTCAGACTATACGAAATTACCCGGCGATCACGAGCACCCCGTGGTGCCGCCGCAGGTCTCGCATTTCAGGCAGGTGCCGTTGCGGACCATGGTGAAGTTCTGGCACTCGGGGCAGGCCTCGCCCTCATAGCCCTTGGCGCGGGCAATGGCGCGGGCCTCGGCCTTGCTCGGCTGGGCGGCGGCGGCCGGCGCGGCCCAGAGCAGGGCGCTGGTCTCGCCGATCGCCGCCTCGTCCTCGGCTTCCGCCTCCGGCTTAAGGGCGGTCGCGCCCTGGGTCAGGCCGCCGCGCAGGGCGGTGACGTTGGCGACACCGGCCGAGCGGGGCTCGCCCGGCACCGCCGAGGACGGCACCACCATCAGCCCGACCGAGCGGCCGCGCGTAAGACCCTTGGAGACCATGCGCGAGGCCGGGGTGGCGCCGCCCGGCGCGACCTTGCCCTCGTCGACGCCCTTGCCGAGCGCGTCGAAATTCGACTCGGACGGCTCGACATGGCCGAGATCGTTGCGGCCGAGATAGGAGACGGCGAGCTCGCGGAAGATGTAGTCGAGGATCGACGTCGCGTATTTGATGGTGTCGTTGCCCTGCACCGGGCCGGCGGGCTCGAAGCGGGTGAAGGTGAAGGCGTCGACATATTCCTCCAGCGGCACGCCATATTGCAGGCCGAGCGACACCGAGATGGCGAAATTGTTGATGAAGGAGCGCAAAGCCGCGCCTTCCTTGTGCATGTCGATGAAGATCTCGCCGAGGCGACCGTCATCATATTCGCCGGTGCGCAGATAGACTTTGTGGCCGCCGACCACCGCCTTCTGGGTGTAGCCCTTGCGGCGGTCCGGCATCTTCTCGCGGTCGTGCACGGCGACGATGCGCTCGACGATCTTCTCCACCACCTTCTCGACGATCTGGGTGGTGCGGGCGGCGGCGGGCTTCTCCAGCAGCGCCTCGACCGCATCCTCCTCGTCGTCCTCGTCGGCGACGAGCTGCGAGTTCAGCGGCTGCGACAGCTTGGAGCCGTCGCGATACAGCGCGTTGGCCTTGAGGGCGAGGCGCCAGGAGAGCAGGTAGGCCTCCTTGCAGTCCTCGACGGTGGCCTCGTTCGGCATGTTGATGGTCTTGGAGATGGCGCCCGACAGGAAGGGCTGCGCCGCCGCCATCATGCGGATATGGCTCTCCACCGACAGGAAGCGCTTGCCGATGCGCCCGCAGGGATTGGCGCAGTCGAATACCGGGTAGTGCTCGGGCTTGAGGAAGGGCGCGCCTTCCAGCGTCATGGCGCCGCAGACGTGGATATTGGCGGCCTCGATGTCCTTCTTCGAGAAGCCGAGGAAGGACAAGAGGTCGAAGGCCGGATCGGCCAGCTTGTCGGCGGGCACGCCGAGCCGGGCCAGCGTGTCGTCGCCGAGCGTCCAGCGGTTGAAGACGAACTTGATGTCGAAGGCGGCCTTCACGCTGCCGTCGATCTTCGCCAGCATCGCGTCGTCGAAGCCCTTGGCGCGCAGCGAGCCGTGATTGATCGCCGGCGCCTGGGTGATCGAGCCGTGGCCGACCGCATAGGCCTCGATCTCGGCGAGCTGGCTCTCGGAATAGCCGAGCGTGCGCAGCGCTTCCGGCACGGCGCGGTTGATGATCTTGAAATAGCCGCCGCCGGCCAGCTTCTTGAACTTCACCAGCGCGAAATCGGGCTCGATGCCGGTGGTGTCGCAATCCATGACCAGGCCGATGGTGCCGGTGGGCGCCAGCAGCGTGGTCTGGGCGTTGCGGTAGCCATGCTCGACGCCGAGCGCCAGCGCCTGGTCCCAGGTCGCCTTGGCGCGCTCGATCAGCAGCTTTTCGGGGCAGGAGGCATGGTCGAGCGGCACCGGATCGGTGGCGAGCGCCTCGTAGCCGGCCGCCTCGCCATAGGCGGCACGGCGGTGGTTGCGGATGACGCGCAGCATGGCTTCCGCATTCGGCGCGTAGCCGGGGAAGGGGCCGAGCTCCTTGGCCATCTCCGCCGAGGTCGCATAGGACACGCCGGTCATGATCGCGGTCAGCGCGCCGCAATAGGCGCGGCCCGCCGGCGAATCATAGGGGATGCCGGAGGTCATCAGCAGGCCGCCGATATTGGCGTAGCCGAGGCCGAGGGTGCGGTACTCGTAGGAGAGCCTGGCGATCTCCTTGGAGGGGAACTGCGCCATCAGGATCGAGATTTCGAGCACCACCGTCCACAGCCGGCAGGCATGCTCGTAGCTCTCGACCTGGAACGTGCCGTCGGCATTGCGGAACTGCAGGAGGTTCAGCGAGGCGAGGTTGCACGCCGTGTCGTCGAGGAACATGTACTCCGAGCACGGGTTGGAGGCGCGGATCGGGCCGCCGGCCGGGCTGGTGTGCCAGTCATTGATGGTGGTGTGGAACTGGATGCCGGGATCGGCGCAGGCCCAGGCGGCGTGGCCGATCTTCTCCCAGAGGTCGCGGGCCTTCAGCGACTTCGTCACCTTGCCGGTGGTGCGCGAGGTGAGGTTCCAGTCGGCATCGGCGCCGACCGCATTGAGGAAGGCGTCGTCGACGCGCACCGAATTGTTGGAGTTCTGGCCGGCGACGGTGAGGTACGCCTCCGAATCCCAGTCGGTGTCGTAGATCGGGAACTCGATGTCCTTGTAGCCCTGGCGGGCAAACTGGATGACGCGGCGGATATAGTTCTCCGGCACCTGCGCCTTCTTGGCGGCGCGGATCTCGCGCTTCAGGGCGGTGTTCTTCTCCGGGTCGTAGCAGTCGTCGCCTTCGCCCTCGCAGTTCACGCAGGCCTTCATGACGGCCTTCATGTGCCGGGCGACGGTCTTGGAGCCGGTGACGAGAGCGGCAACCTTCTGCTCCTCCTTCACCTTCCAGTCGACATAGGTCTCGATGTCGGGATGGTCGGCATCGACCACCACCATCTTGGCGGCGCGGCGCGTGGTGCCGCCCGACTTGATGGCGCCGGCGGCGCGGTCGCCGATCTTCAGGAAGCTCATCAGGCCGGAGGAGCGGCCGCCGCCGGACAGGCGCTCGCCCTCGCCGCGCAGCGCCGAGAAGTTGGAGCCGGTGCCGGAGCCGTATTTGAACAGCCGCGCCTCGCGCACCCACAGGTCCATGATGCCGCCCTCGTTGACGAGGTCGTCGGACACCGACTGGATGAAGCAGGCATGCGGCTGCGGGTGCTCGTAGGAGGTCTTGGAGCGGGTCAGCTTGCCGGTGGCGTAGTCGACATAGAAATGGCCCTGGCTGGGGCCGTCTATGCCATAGGCCCAGTGCAGGCCGGTATTGAACCATTGCGGCGAGTTGGGCGCCGCCATCTGCATGGCGAGCATGTAGCGGTGCTCGTCGAAGAAGGCCTGCGCGTCTTCCTCGCCGTCGAAATAGCCGCCCTTCCAGCCCCAATAGGTCCAGGTGCCGGCGAGGCGGTCGAAGACCTGCGTCGCCTTGTCCTCGCCGATGAAGCGTTCCTTCTCCGGCAGGCCGGCGAGCGCCTTCTCGTCGGCCGCGCCGCGCCACAGGAAGGAGGGGACGGTCTCCTCCTCGACGCGCTTCAGCCGGGCCGGCACGCCCGCCTTGCGGAAATATTTCTGCGCGAGGATGTCGCTCGCGACCTGGGAGAAGTGCTCGGGCACCTCGATCCCTTCCAGGCGGAAGACGATGGAGCCATCCGGGTTGCGGATTTCGCTCGTCACGGTGCGGAACGCGATGTCCGCATAGGGTGACCGGCCGGCCTTGGTGTAGCGGCGCTCGATGCGCATGATCTTCGTCCCCAACTCGTTCGAGGCGCCGACCGCAAGGCCGCACCCTGTTCGATAAGGCCTGGCGCTTCGTCCAAGCCGTCCCAGCCCTAATGAGGAAACAACCGCTCTCGAGCGCCTATCGTTTCCCGAAACAGTGGAGCCCACGCGCAAGGACCTTCCGGCGGTGTCGCCGGACGACGGACTTTGCTGGGCTGAAGCGCTCCCGAACAGACACAAACGCCAACGGCCGGGAGCGAACTCAACCTGTACGACTCTCCGTATGACGTCAAGATATGGTGGAGGTCGTAAACAAACTCTCTACATGTCGTATATGGTGACGGGCGGCCACCAATGCGACCCGCGAACCCTTATCGAGCGCGGATTCGTGAAGAGAGTCCAGACCTCCGGTCCGTGGACAGCGGAGATCGCGCAGGCGAGAGAAAAGCGGGGACAGTCCGTCCCTCGGCCAGTCTATCCCTTGTGCATGACCGCCTTGCGTCGTGCATGACCGCCTTGCGTCGCGGGCGGTGGACAAGCCGGCCGCGACGCCGCAGAACGGGCGCCCCTTTCCCGGAGACCGGCCGATGATCCGTTCCGGCGGGCGGCCCAGCGGGACCGCCAGCGAGTTTACCTTCTTCCTCCTCGCCTTCGCGGCGGGCGCCGGCGCGGCGAATCTCTATTACGCCCAGCCGCTGATCGCGCTGATCGGCGGCGATATCGGGCTCGACGAGAGCGTGGCCAGCCTCGTCGTCACCATCGGCCAGATCGGCTATATCGCCGGGCTGATCCTGGTGGTGCCGCTCGGCGACACGCTGGAGAATCGGCGCCTGCTCGGGCTGGTGCTGCTCTGCGCCTTTGCCGGGCTCGTCGTCGCCGCCTCCGCCACCTCGCCGGCGGTCTTCGCCGCCGCCGCGCTGGTCTATGGATTCGGCTCGGTGGTGGCGCAGGTGGCGGTGCCCTTCGCCTCGCACCTCGCCCCGCCGGAGCAGCGCGGGCGAAAAGTCGGCAATGTGGTGAGCGGGCTGATGGCGGGCATCATGCTCGCCCGGCCGGCGGCCAGCCTGATCGCCCACTGGTTCGGCTGGCGGGCGGTGTTCATGCTCTCGGCGGCGCTGATGCTGGCGCTGGCGGCGGGACTGCGCTTCGCGCTGCCGGCGCGCCGGCCGGACGGGCAGCTCGGCCTTGCCGCGCTGCTGCGCTCGTTCCCGGTTCTGCTGCGCACCCAGCCGGTGCTGCGCCGGCGCATCCTCTACCAGATGCCGATGTTCGGCGCCTTCATCCTGTTCTGGACCGCGGTGCCGCTCGAGCTTGCCGGCCCCGGCTTCGGGCTCGACCAGCGCGCCATCGCGCTGTTCGCGCTCGCCGGGGCGGCGGGGGTGTTCGGCTCGTCGCTGGCCGGGCGGCTGGCCGACCGCGGCTATTCGCGCCTCGGCACCGGGCTGGCGCTCGCCGGCGCCATTCTCGGCTTCCTGATCGCCGATATCGGCGCGGTCAGCGGATCGGTGGCGCTGCTGGTCGTCGGCGCGGTGGTGCTCGACCTTGCGGCGGCGGCCAATCTGGTGTTCGGCCAGCGGGCGCTGTTCATGCTGGACCCGGCGATCCGCAGCCGGCTGAACGCGCTCTATATCGCGCTGTTCTTCCTCGGCGGCGCGCTCGGCTCGGCGCTGGCCAGCCCGCTCTACGTGGCCGGCGGCTGGCTCCTGGTGTCGGCGGGCGGCATCCTCGCGCTGCTCGTCGCGCTCGGTTATTTCGCCACGGAGTTTCGCGCCGCGCGGCGGTGAGTGCGGTTGACGCTGCGCCTTGTCTGGACAGGGCGCGGCGCGGGTGGCATGTTCCGGCCGATATCGCCTCGCGAACTTTGCCTCGCCTCAGGGACGCAGCACGTGAACCTCTCGACATTCCTCACCGAAGTCTTCACCTGGTGGAACGGCCAGACCATGGGGACGCGCTTCCACACCTGGCGGCACGGCGAGTTCGTCGGCGAGGACGATTTCGGCAATCGCTACTTTCGCACCAAGGGCGGCGCCATCGACCCAGCGCTCGGCTTCGAGCGGCGCTGGGTGATCTTCAACGGCCCGGCCGAGGCGACCGCGATTCCGCCCGGCTGGCACGCCTGGATGCACCAGCGCTCCGACGTGCCGCCGAGCGAGGAAACCTACACGCCGCACGAGTGGGAACTGCCGCACCGCGCCAACCCGACCGGCACCGCCAACGCCTATCATCCCCCCGGCTCGACGCTTGGCTTCGGCCACCGCCCGGCGGTGACCGGCGACTATCGGGCCTGGACGCCCGAGTGAGGGCTCAAGGCGCCGGCGTAGTTGCCGCGGGTACGATGCGCGCCTTTGTGAGCCGGTTCGGGAGCCGTTCGCCCCTACATCGCCGCATTGCCTCGCCATGCCGCAGGGATGGTGCGGCGTCGGGTGGCGTGGCGTCGGGTGGTGTTCCGTGGGGGCGTGCCGTGTGCGCGCGCCGAGAGAGTCTTCGCATGGTTTCGGCTTCGTCATGAATTCGCGTTCGACCGCCGCGCTCCGACACTGCCTAGCCGTCGCCTCCGCGGTCGCGCTGCTGGCCTCCTCGCCGGCCGGCGCCCAGCAGGGCTGGCAGGGCGGGGTCGAATCGGCGCCGCTGGCCCCGCCGCCGGGCGGGCCGGTGCAGGAACCCGATTCGCCGGCGCCGGGCGGATCCGGCGTACCCTCGATCATGGAGCCGCCGGCCAGCGAGGTGCCGCGCGCGCCCGCCGCGCCGCCGCCGGAAGTGCCGGGCAGTGCGACCGTCGGGCCGCAGGGCGATATCGAGGTGGTGCAGCCGCCGACGCAGAAGATCGCCAACAAGACGGCGGTGTTCTCCGGCCTCGACAAGATCACCGGCCGCATCATCACCTTCGACGTGGCGGTGGGCGAGACGGTGCAGTTCGGCGCGCTGCGCCTCACCCCGCGTGCCTGCTACACAAGGCCGGAAAACGAGACGCAGAACACCACCGGCTTCGTCGACGTGCAGGAGATCGCGCTCGACGGCACGGTGAAGCCGCTGTTCGGCGGCTGGATGTTCGCCTCCAGCCCCGGCCTGCACGGCATCGAGCACCCGATCTATGACGCCTGGCTGATCGACTGCAAGCAGACGGCGCCGGTGATCGCCTCGCCGGGCCCCCAGCAGTAGAAATCCGCCTCGCCCTTCAGCGCCTTCGCCAGCAGCGCCGAATAATGGTGGCGCGGCACCTCCACCGCGCCGAAGCTGCGCAGGTGGTCGGTGACGAACTGGGTGTCGAGCAGCGTGAAGCCGCCCTTTTTCAGCCGCGCCACCAGATGCACCAGGGCCACCTTGGAGGCGTCGCGGGCCCGGTGGAACATGCTCTCGCCGAAGAAGGCGCGCCCCAGCCGCACCCCGTAGAGGCCGCCGACCAGCTCGCCGTCCTGCCAGGCTTCCACCGAGTGGCAATAGCCGCGCGCGTGCAGGTCGCAATAGAGCTTGTGGATGCGGGCATTGATCCAGGTGGAGCCGCGTCCCTCGGCCGGCTCGGCGCAGCCGCGCATCACCGCCTCGAAATCATGGTCGATGCGGATCTCGAACCTGTCGGCGCGCACGGTACGGGCAAGGCGGCTGGGGACCTTGAAGCCGTCCAGCGGCAGGATGCCGCGCCGCTCCGGCTCGATCCAGTAGAGGCCGGGATCGTCGGCGCTCTCGGCCATCGGGAAGATGCCGCAGGCATAGGCCTTCAGCAGCACTTCCGGGGTGATTTCGACCTGGTGTTCGCGCGGGCGTGACATGCGTGCAGCATGGCGCAATGCGACGAATGTGTGAAGGCGATGATGTGTGAAGGCGCCGCGGCGCCTTCACACGCGGCTTCAGGTGCCCGGCTCGCCCTCGGCGAGGAAATGCTCGAGCCAGTGGATGTCATAGGCGCCGCGCCTGATGTCGTCATTGACGACCAGCTCGCGGAACAGCGGCAGCGTGGTCTCGATGCCTTCGACCACGAATTCGTCGAGCGCCCGCCTGAGGCGGGCCAGGCATTCCTCGCGCGTCCGGGCGTGCACGATCATCTTGCCGGCGAGGCTGTCGTAATAGGGCGGGATCGTATAGCCCTGATAGACCGCCGAATCGATGCGCACCCCGAGCCCGCCCGGCACGTGCCAATAGGCGATCTTGCCCGGCGAGGGGCGGAAGGTGCGCGGGTGCTCGGCGTTGATGCGGCACTCGATGGCGTGGCCATTGATGCCGATATCGGCCTGGGTGATGCCGAGCGGCAGGCCGGCGGCGACGCGGATCTGCTCGTTGATCAGGTCGATGCCGGTGATCGCCTCGGTGACCGGGTGCTCCACCTGGATGCGGGTGTTCATCTCGATGAAGTAGAACTCGCCGTTCTCGTACAGGAACTCGACGGTGCCGGCGCCGAGATACTTCATGTCGCGCATGGCCTTGGAGACGGTCTCGCCGATGCGCGCCCGCTGCTCGGGCGTGATGACCGGGGAGGGGGCCTCCTCCCACACCTTCTGGTGCCGGCGCTGCAGCGAGCAGTCGCGCTCGCCGAGATGCACCGCATTGCCCTGGCCGTCGCCGAGCACCTGGATCTCGATATGGCGCGGCGTGCTCAGGTATTTCTCGATATAGACCGCATCGTCGCCGAAGGCGGCGCGGGCTTCCGAGCGGGCCTGCGACAGCGCCGAGGACAGTTCCTCCAGCGAGCGGGCGACCTTCATGCCGCGCCCGCCGCCGCCGGCCGCGGCCTTGATCAGCACCGGGAAGCCGATCTCCTCGGAGACGCGGGCGGCCTCCTCGTCGGTGGAGACGCCGCCGTCCGAGCCGGGCACGCAGGGGATGCCGAGCTTCTTGGCGGTCTTCTTCGCCTCGATCTTGTCGCCCATGATGCGGATATGCTCGGGCTTCGGCCCGATGAACTTCACGCCATGGTCGATGAGGATCTCGGCGAAGCGGGCGTTCTCGGCGAGGAAGCCGTAGCCCGGATGCACCGCTTCCGCCCCGGTGATCTCGCAGGCGGCGAGCAGGGCCGGGATGTTGAGATAGCTGTCCTTGGCCGCGGGCGGGCCGATGCACACGCTCTCGTCGGCCAGCTTGACATGCATGGCGTCGGCATCGGCGGTGGAATGCACCGCGACGGTGGCGATGCCGAGCTCCTTGCAGGCGCGCAGCACCCGCAGGGCGATCTCGCCGCGGTTGGCGATGAGGATCTTGCCGAACATGGGGCTAATCCTCACTCGATGATCAGGAGCGGCTCGCCATATTCGACCGGCTGCGCGTTATCCACCAGGATGCGGGTGATGGTGCCGGCGCGGGGCGCCGGAATGGCGTTCATCGTCTTCATCGCCTCGACGATGAGCAGGGTCTGGCCTTCCTTGACCACCGTGCCGACTTCGATGAAGGCGCGCGCACCGGGCTCCGGCGACAGATAGGCGGTGCCGACCATCGGCGAGGGCACGACGCCGGGATGCTTGGCCGGATCGGTCGTGGCCGGCGCGGCGGGCGCTGCGGCGGCGACCGGGACCGGTGCGGCGGCGGGCGCCGGGGCGAAGGCGGGTGCCGGCGCGGCATAGACGGTCGGCGCGGCGCGCACGACGCGGATCCGCAGGTCCTCGTGCTGCACCTCGATCTCGGTGAGGTCGCTCTCGGAGAGAAGATTGGCGATCTCGCGCACCAGCGCGGGGTCGATGGCCGGTTTGGTTGTTTTCATCATGATCCCGTGACGGTCGCTTGCCCGTCCCCCTCAACTCACGCGGCTGGAGGCCAGCGCGTCGATCGCGAGCCGGTAGCCCTCTCCCCCCAGCCCGCAGATCACCCCACGGGCGACCGACGAGATATAGGAGTGGTGGCGAAAGGCCTCGCGGGCAAAGACGTTTGACAGATGGACTTCGATGACCACCGCGCCCACCGCCTTGATCGCGTCCGCAAGAGCGATCGAGGTGTGCGTGTACGCGGCCGCGTTCAGCACGATGCCGAGCGAGCCGCGCGCGCGGTGGATCATCTCGACCAGCTCGCCCTCGTGGTTCGACTGGCCGAACACCAGCCTGAGCCCGTGCCGCTCGCAGGCCGACCGGCACAGCGCCTCGATATCGGCGAGGGTGGTGCGGCCATAGACCTCCGGCTCGCGCGTGCCGAGCAGGTTCAGGTTCGGTCCGTTGATGACGTGGACGGTGTCGGTCATGGTGACTCGAATGGACGGATCACGCCGACGGAAGCCGGCATGATCGCGGGGTTATAGGCAAAGGGCGGGCGCGCGCCAAGCCCTTCGCGGCGTTCGGGGCCCGGAACGGTGCCCGAGCGGTGCGGTAACTGTGGGAAAGCCCCGGCAGGCGGGTGTCAGCACGCCGCCATCAGCACGCTGCCTTGCCGCAGGCCCGGACGGCGTCGATGGTGCCCTTGAGCTGGTCGTGGCCGACCGCGCCGACGATCACCGCGTCGCCCGCCACGTAGCTCGGCGTGCCGTCGATGCCGAGCGCGTCGGCGAGCTGCATGCTCTCCTGCAGCGCGACGTTGACTTCCGGCCGGACCATCGCCTTCTCCACCGCCGCCCGGTCGATGCCGGCCTCGGCGGCGGCTTCGAGCGCGCGGGCCTTGTTGGCCTGGCCGCGGCCGCCGAGCAGGTTCTTGTGGAACTCCATGTATTTCTCCGGCGCGACCATCTTCACGCCGACCGCGACCTGCGCCGCCTCGACCGAGCCCGGTCCGAGCACCGGGAATTCCTTCAGCACCACCTTGAGCTTGGGGTCGTTCTCGATCAGCTGCACGAGGTCCGGCAGCGAGCGCTTGCAGTAGCCGCAATTGTAATCGAAGAACTCGACCAGGGTGACGTCGCCCTGCGGGTTGCCGACCACGACGCCGTTCGGGGAATCGAAGATCTGCGGCTTCAGCCTGGCGATGGCCTGCTGGCGCTGGACGTCCGCCGCCGCCGCCTGCTTCTTCTGCAATTCGCCGATCGCCTCCTGGATCACTTCCGGGTTCTTCAGGAGGTAGTCGCGGATCACGCTCTCGAATTCCTTGCGCTGGGCGTCGTCGAGGGCGAGGGCGGGCGCGACGCCGATGCCGAGCGCGAGGCACGCGGCGATGAGGCCGTGCGCGGCGCGGCGGAAGGTGAAGGTCGGCATGTCGGTCTCCAGATGCGACGGTGGCTGTTGGCTTTTGACGACAGGTAGCATGGCGCTCATGGCGAGGGGCGCTGGATCTTCTTCGGCGGCGGCTTGACGTTGACGATGTCGTCCGCCTTCAGCCAGCCCGGCGACCCGTAGGGGAATGTCTGGCGGGCGCGGGCGGCGAGCTCGCGGGCGAGCTTCACGTCGCCGGTGAGGAAGGCGGACTGGGCGGAGGCGAGGTCGGCATTGGGCAGGTCGCCCTTCTGCCCGTAGGCCTGGGCGAGGAAGCGCCACGCGGTCGCCGAATCCGGCTCGCGCTGCACGCCGAAATTGAGCTCGCGCACCGCCTCGTCGAGCGAGCCCTTGTCATTGGTCGCCACCAGCGCCTGGCCGAGCAGGGTGCGGATCAGCGGCGCGCCGCCCGACAGCTGCACCGCCCGGCGCAGCGGCGGGATCGCCTCGCGGGCGCGCCCGGCCTCCAGCAGCGCCTGGCCCTTGATCTCGTGGAAATAGGGATTGTTCGGCTGCTCGGCGATCAGCGCGTCGATCTGGCGCAGGGCGTCGGGGATGGCGCCATAGCGATAGGCGGAGATGGCGCGGGCGTAGCGGGCCGGCAGGCTGGTATTGGAGGGCGGATAGCGCCGCGCCACCGTGTCCGGCGGCTGGGAATAGCCCACCAGCTTGGCGCGCATCATGTCGTGGCGGGCCTGGAGCTCCGGCGGGTCCTTGGCGTTCAGATAGGGGCTCTTGGCCGCGAGGTCCTCCAGCGCGGCGATGCGCTCGCGCGCCATCGGGTGGCTGAGCGCATAGGGATCGAGGCGCTGGCTGATGAACATCTGGTCGTTCTGAAACCGCTCGAAGGTCTTGAGCATGCCGGCCGACGACTGCCTGGTCGCGTTCAGGTAACTCACGGCGGAGCGGTCGGCCGCCTGTTCCTCGCTGCGCTGATAGGCGAGCAGCGAGCGGCGGATCGCCTCCTGCGGGCCGAGGAACGCCCCCGCGGGGTTGCCGATGTTGGTGCCGGAGGACATGCCGGCCGCGACGCCGCCGGCGGCGAGCAGCGTCGCCACGATGGCGGCGGTCTGCGCGTTCTCCAGTTGCAGGCGCATGCGCGCGAGATGGCCGCCGGCAATGTGGCCGGTCTCGTGCGCCAGCACGCCGATGATCTCGTTCGGCGTCTCGGTGGTGACGAGCGCGCCGCTGTTCACGAAGATGCGCTTGCCGTCCATCACGAAGGCGTTGAAGGACGGATCGGAAATGATCACCACCTGCACGTTCTGCTGGGCGAGGCCGGCGGCGCGGTAGATCGGCCGCATGTAGTCGCGCAGCAGATTTTCGATCTCGGCGTCGCGGATGGTGGTCGGCCGGCTTCTCGGCGTGGATTCCTGCGCGACGACGGGCGGCGGGGCGAGGCCGAAGCAGAGGGCCAGCACCGTCGCGCTCCGGGCAAGGCGCGTGGCGGCATTGGCAAGGCTTCGCGCAAGCGAGGGGTTGTCAAGGCGGGCCAGAAGCATCATCCATCGTCTGCATGCGGGTGCCGCGACCTGACGCCCGACGGGGTGTCCGGTCAAGAGCGGTACCTATCATGTTCACTTGAACGCAGGGAGCGCAGACGAACCGCAGATTGCGGCATCGATGCGGCGACCCGACGGAACCCTCGCCGATGACGACCTCCCTCGCTTCCCCGCCCCCGGTTTCCGCGGCCGCCCTCGCCGCCGCCTCCGACCTGCTGACCGGCGCCTCCCGGCGCAGCGACATCGCGCCCTTCATCGTCATGGACGTGATGGAGCGGGCGGCGCAGATCGAGGCGGCCGGCGGCCATGTCGTGCACATGGAGGTCGGCCAGCCGGCGGCGTCGGCGCCGCTCGCCGCGCGGGCGGCGGCGCGGGCGGCGCTCGACGAGGGGCGCATCGGCTACACCACCGCGCTCGGCCTGCCGGGCCTGCGGGCGCGCATCGCCCGCCACTATGGCGAGACCTACGGAATCGATCTCGACCCGGCGCGGGTGGTGGCGACCACCGGCTCCTCGGCCGGCTTCCTGCTCGCCTTCCTGTCGCTGTTCGAGCCGGGCGACCGGGTGGCGATCGCCAACCCCGGCTATCCGCCCTATCGCCACATCCTCACCGCGCTCGGCTGCGAGCCGGTGCTGATCGAGACCGACGCCGCCTCGCGCTGGGCGATCACCCCCGAGGCGCTGATGGAGGCGCACCGCCAGGCGCCGCTGAAGGGCGTGCTGGTGGCGAGCCCGGCCAACCCGACCGGCACGATGATGCGGCCGGAGGCGCTCGCCGAGCTGATCGCCACCGCCGAGGGGCAGGGCATCCGCTTCATCTCCGACGAGATCTATCACGGATTGGATTATGCCTTCCCGGCGGCCACCGCCGCGGCGCTGTCGCCGCATGCGACGGTGATCCATTCCTTCTCGAAATATTTCTGCATGACCGGCTGGCGGGTCGGCTGGATGGTGATGCCGGCCCCTCTGGTGCGGGCGGTGGAGCGGCTGCAGCAGAACCTGATGATCTCGGTGCCGACGTTGTCCCAGGTCGCGGCGCAGGCGGCCTTCGACGGCGCCGCCGAGATGGAGGCGGTCAAGCACGGCTACGAGGCCAACCGGCTGCTGCTGACCGCCGAGCTGCCGAAGATCGGGCTGCCGGAATTCCTGCCCGTCGACGGCGCCTTCTACCTCTATGCCGACGTGTCGCGCTTCACCGACGATTCCGCCGCCTTCGCCCGGCGGCTGCTCGACGAGGCCGGGGTGGCGGCGACGCCGGGGATCGATTTCGACCCGCATCGCGGCCACCACTACCTGCGCTTCTCCTATGCCGGGGCGCAGGGCGAGATGGCGCTGGCGGTGGCGCGCATCGGCGATTTCCTGCGCCGGGGCTGAGAGCGGCGCGCCGGCCCGGTTCGGCGGGGCCAATGAAAAACCCCGGTCCGCGCAGGCGGGCCGGGGTTTTTCCTGTTTGATCGGCAGACGGTCTCGGCTGCCGAAGCGGTCTCAGCTGCCGAAGATCTTGCGCTGCCACCAGCCGGTGCGGCGCGGACGGTCGTCCGGCTCCGATTCCGGCGCGTTCTCGGTGCCGGTGCTCCCGGTGGTGGACCAGGAGGCGTCGAAGCCCTCGCTGGTGTAGGAGGTCGGCGCTGGCTCGTCCTCGGCGGACGAGGTGTCGATCGCGGGTTCGGCGGCCGGAGCCGGAGCCGGCGGCGCGGTTTCCGTCACCACCGGCGCGGCCTCGCGGACCGTCGAGCGACGGCGGCGCGGAGCCGGCTTCGGGGTTTCCGCTTCGACGGGGGCGGGGGCCTCGACGGCAGCCGCCTCGGCCGGAGCGACCTCAGCCTGAGCGACCTCGGCCGCAGCCGCTTCGGCGCTCGCGGCCTCGGCCGCCGCCTTTTCGCCGCGCGGACGACGGGTGCCGCCACGACGACCGCGCGAACGCGGCTTGGCGTCCTCGACGGGCGCGTCCTCGGCAGGTGCCGCTTCCGCAGGCGCATCGGCGAACGAAACCTCCGCGACCGGAGCTTCGGCAACCGGCTCGAACGCCGGGGCGAACTCCTCGGCCAGCGCCACCGCTTCCACCGCGGCCTCGCCCTCGACCGGCGCAGCGGCGATCACCGCCTCGCCCTCGGTGCCGGGATTCTCGGCGTCCGTCTCGTCGGAGCCGGCTTCCTCGCCGTCCTCGTCCTCGTCGTCGCCTTCGAACTCGACACCGCTCATCGAACCGTCATTCGGGCCGCCGGCATTCTCGCCATTGGCACCGCCGCCCCGCCGCCGCCGACGGCGACGCCGGCGCCGGCGTCCACCTTCGCCCTGCGGTGCCTGCTCGGCGGTGGGAGCCGCGGGAGCGGCCGGCGCGTCCGCAACGGCGACGCTCTCGGCCTCGACGACGTCCTCTTCCTCCTCGACGACGGCGATCTCGTCCTCGATCTCCGCCACCGGCTCGGCCGGGCGGGGGAGGGGGATCGGGTTCAGCACCGCCTCGCCCTTGTCGATGGCGAAGGGAATGAGGCCGGTCAGCGTCTGGTCCGCCGACACGGTGATCACCACGCCGAAGCGCTCTTCCAGCTCGTGCAGATGCGCGCGCTTGTGGTTGAGCACATAGAGCGCGTTCTCGGCGCGGGTGCGCACGATGAGGTTATGCGTGTTCGCCTTGAGCAGCATGTCCTCGACCGCGCGCAGCAGCTGCAGCGCCACGGAGGAGGAGGAGCGCACATGGCCGGTGCCGCCGCAATGTGGGCAGACCTCGGTCGAGCTCTCCAGCACGCCAGTGCGGATGCGCTGGCGGCTCATCTCCATCAGGCCGAAATGCGAGATGCGGCCGAGCTGGATGCGGGCGCGGTCGTTCTTCAGGCATTCCTTGAGCTTGCGCTCCACCGCCCGGTTGTTGCGCTTCTCGTCCATGTCGATGAAGTCGATCACGACGAGACCGGCGAGGTCGCGCAGGCGCAGCTGGCGGGCGACTTCCTCGGCGGCTTCGAGGTTGGTCTTGAGCGCCGTGTCCTCGATATTGTGCTCGCGGGTCGAGCGGCCCGAGTTCACATCGATCGAGACCAGCGCCTCGGTCGGGTTGATGACGAGATAGCCGCCGGACTTGAGCTGAACCACCGGCAGGAACATCGCGTCGAGCTGGCTCTCCACCCCGAAGCGGGCGAAGACCGGTTGCTGCTCGCGATAGGGCTTCACGTTCTTGGCATGGCTCGGCATGAGCATGCGCATGAAGTCCTTGGCCTCGCGATAGCCGTCGTCGCCGGAGACCAGGACCTCGTCGATGTCCTTGTTGTAGAGGTCGCGGATCGAACGCTTGATCAGCGAGCCTTCCTCATAGACCAGCGCCGGGGCGGAGGAGGCCAGCGTGAGCTCGCGCACGTTCTCCCACAGGCGCAGCAGATATTCGAAGTCGCGCTTGATCTCGGTCTTGGTGCGGCTGGCACCCGCCGTGCGCAGGATGACGCCCATGCCCTCCGGCACGTCGAGGTCGGAGGCGACCTCCTTCAGCCGCTTGCGGTCCTCGGCCGAGGTGATCTTGCGGGAAATGCCGCCGCCGCGGGCGGTGTTGGGCATCAGCACCGAATAGCGGCCGGCGAGCGACAGGTAGGTGGTCAGCGCCGCGCCCTTGTTGCCGCGCTCTTCCTTCACGACCTGCACCAGCATCACCTGCCGGCGCTTGATCACTTCCTGGATCTTGTAGGAGCGGGCGCGGCGGGGGGCGGCGCGCTCGGGCACCTCTTCCATGGCGTCGTCGGAACCGACCTGCTCGACGACCTCTTCCTCGCCGGCGATCTCCTCGACCTCGCCGGTCGGCTCGTCATCGGCGGAAGGGCGGCGCGGCCGGCGCGAGGAACGCGGGGCGGGCTCGGCGCCGTCGGCTTCCGGCGCGGCGGCCTCGGCCTCCTCGCTCACCGTCTCGTCGCCGCCGGCGCGGCGGGCGCTGGCCGGCTTGTCGTCGCGGCCGCGGCGGGGGCTGCGGCCGCGCGGGCGATCCTCGTTCTCTTCCTCGGCGTCCTTGCGCTGCTGGCGCTCCTCCTCGGCAAGCAGGGCCTGCCGGTCGGCGACCGGGATCTGGTAATAGTCGGGATGGATCTCGCTGAAGGCGAGGAAGCCGTGCCGGTTGCCGCCATACTCGATGAAGGCGGCCTGGAGGGACGGCTCTACCCGCGTGACCTTTGCGAGATAGATGTTGCCGCGCAGCGGCTTGCGGTTGGCGGCTTCGAAGTCGAATTCCTCGACTCGGCTGCCGCGCACCACCACGACCCGGGTCTCTTCCGGGTGGGTGGCGTCGATGAGCATCTTGTTGGCCATTGAACTCTCATATGGGGGCACGGCGTCGGCTTCGCGGACGAAGCCGGACGGCGAAGGGCGTGCCTGTAAGCGGGGATCGATACCGGGCCAGGGGGACGATCCGCCCCGCATGCGGGGCGCGAGGGATGAGGCCGCGTCGGCACCCGGCGATCACGCACCGCGCGGGACTTCCCGCTCCGTGCCCGATCCGCCCATGCCGGCTGACGTGTCATCACTCTGGTGTCGTCCATTCCTCGACCGAACAGGTAGCCGCGGTCGCGAACGACCCGGCCGGCGGCACATGGCGAGGGGAAGAGGCGCGGGCACGCTCGATACGAGCAGGCGCTGCGAGCGGCGCCCCGCGGCCTCGAAACGTCGTAGGCTCAGGCGTCACCGCGGCGCGCGGTCCGCGAGGGCCGCTCAATGCATCCTCACGCGCCCGTTTGAAAGGACCTGGTCGTGGCCGGATGCTGGGCTTCACCATTGCTGGACCGCCCGGCGCCATCGGATCGCAAAAGCCGGGGAATCTGACGTCCCTGCAGGCGAACCATATGCATGCTCTTAATAGCGGCATGCGTGCCGATTTGGCAAGCTGCGCCGCAAGCGGGCGTTGCCGGCCGGACACGCCGCCGCTCACAGGCGCGCGAGGCGGTCAACCGTCGGTTAACCGACGCTTCTTATTCGGTTAGATAGCGGAAGCCGGAGAGCGGGCGGGGCGGAAGTTCGGAGTGACGACGCTGACGACGGGTGTGCGGCCAGGAGGGTTGGGAGCGAGGCTTGCCGGGGCGATGCGCCTCGGGGCGGTGCTGCTGACCGTGGTTCTGGCGGGGCTGCTCCGTCCGGCGCTGGCGCAGGAGGCCCTCGACGGCGAACTGGCTCCGGCGGTGGCGACCGAGGCGCGCCTCGCCGGCGACGGCGAGCGCACGCGGCTGGTCGTCGACCTGTCGCGCTCGGTCTCGCTCGGCGCCTTCACCCTCGCCGACCCCTATCGCGTGGTGATCGACGTGCCGGACGTGGTGTTCGCGCTGCCGGCCGCCTCGGGGCAGGAGGGCCGCGGCCTGGTTTCCGCCTACCGGTTCGGCCTGTTCGCGCCGCGCAAGGCCCGCATCGTGATGGACCTTTCGGCGCCGGTCTCCATCGACAAGGCGTTCGTGCTCGACCCGATCGACGGGCAGCCGGCACGGCTGGTCGTCGACCTGGTGAAGGTCGACCGCGCTACCTTCCTCAGGACCGTCGCCGCGCCGGTGCGCGCGCTGCCGGACGCCGCCATGGCGCGGCCGACGCCGGGCCGGCCCGGCGACACGCGGCCGGTGATCGCCGTCGACCCCGGCCATGGCGGCATCGATTCCGGCGCGGTGAACAGCGAGTTCGGCGTCACCGAGAAGGAACTGGTGCTGAAGATCGGCGCGCTGCTGCGCGACAAGCTGGAGGCGAGCGGGCGCTACCGGCCGGTGATGACCCGCGACGACGACACCTATGTCGCGCTCGGCGAGCGGGTGCGCATCGCCCGCGAGAACGGGGCGCGGCTGTTCATCTCGCTGCATGCCGATTCGCTGGCGGCGCGCGACGGCGACGTGCGCGGCGCCACCATCTACACGCTCTCCGACCGCGCCTCCGACGCGGAATCGCAGCGGCTCGCCGATTCGGAGAACAAGGCCGACATGATCGCCGGCCTCGACCTGTCCGAGGAGCCGGCCGACGTCGCCGGCATCCTGTTCGACCTCGCCCAGCGCGAGACGCGCAATTTCTCGGCGCATTTCGCCCGCACGCTGGCCGGCTATGTCGAATCCACCGCCCGCATGCACAAGTCGCCGCTGAAATCGGCGGGATTCCGCGTGCTGAAGGCGCCCGACGTGCCTTCCGTGCTGTTTGAGCTCGGCTATCTTTCCAGCCGCAAGGATCTCGAACTCATGACATCGGCGGAATGGCAGTCTAAGGTCACCGACGCGATGATGACGGCGATCAATGCCTATTTCGCCGCTCAGAAGCCGACGGACGGGCCGTCCGTCGCCTTGCCAGGTGATCTGGACGAGGCGGTGGCCGGCACCCGCGCCGCTCCGGCCGCGATAAGGCCATAGTTGCTGCGCACACGGGTGCTTCGAGGCGACAAGGATCAACGGGGCTCGCGCGCCATGCGGCGGGGCGGGCGTACCAGCTTACGGGGTCACGGCCGAATGCGGCTGCTTTTGCGGTTCCTGGGATTTCTGTTCGCGTTCGGCACCATCCTCTTCGTGATCGGCGGTGCCGTGGCGGGCTATTTCGTCTGGAAGTTCTCCCAGGACCTTCCCGATTACTCGCAGCTGCAGAACTACGAACCGCCGGTGATGACGCGCATCCACGCGACCGACGGCTCGCTGCTGGCCGAATATGCCAAGGAGCGCCGGCTCTACCTGCCGATCCAGAACATCCCCAAGCGGGTGATCGACGCCTTCCTCGCCGCCGAGGACAAGAATTTCTATTCGCATGGCGGCATCGACATCACCGGCATCGGCCGCGCCGCCTACGCCTTCGCGCAGAATTACGGCTCCGGCCGCCGCCCGCAGGGTGCCTCCACCATCACCCAGCAGGTGGCGAAGAACTTCCTGCTGACCAACGAGGTGTCGATCGACCGCAAGATCAAGGAGGCGCTGCTCGCCCTGCGCATGGAGCGCGCCTATTCCAAGGAGAAGATCCTCGAGCTCTATCTCAACGAGATCTATCTCGGCATCGGCTCCTATGGCGTCGCCGCCGCCTCGCTGCTCTATTTCGACAAGTCGGTGAACGAGCTCACCGTCGCCGAGGCCGCCTATCTCGCCGCCTTGCCCAAGGGGCCGAACAATTACCACCCGTTCCGCCGCCACGACGCCGCCGTCGAGCGCCGCAACTGGGTAATCGACCGCATGGCCGAGAACGGCTTCGTCACCCAGGACGAGGCCGACAAGGCCAAGGCGAGCGACCTCTCGGTCACCGTGCGCCCGACCGGCGCGCATATCTTCTCGGCCGAATATTTCGCCGAGGAAGTGCGCCGCGAGATCTTCGAGCGCTATGGCGAGGACAAGCTCTATGGCGGCGGCCTGTCGGTGCGCACCACGCTCAACCCGAAATTCCAGCAGATCGCCAAGAAGGCGCTGCTGGACGGCCTGACCCGCTATGACGAGCAGCGCGGCTATCGCGGGGCGATCACCGGCATCGAGATTTCCGGCGACTGGGGCGCCCGGCTCGCCGACGTGCGCGCCTTCAACGACATTCCCTGGCGCCTCGCCGTGGTGCTGGAAGCCAATGCCGACATGGCGCGCATCGGCCTGCAGCCGCAGCGCGACCGTTCCGGCGTGCTCGGCACCCAGCGCGAGGTCGGGCTGATCAACTCCGACGGGGTGAAATGGGCGCTGCGCGGCAAGAAGGGCGGCGTCGCCGGCGTGCTCAAGCCGGGCGACGTGGTCTATGTCGAGCCGGTCGACGGCAAGCTGGACCAGTGGCGCCTGCGCCAGCAGCCGAAGATCGAGGGCGCGCTCGTCGCCATGGACCCGTGGACCGGCCGCGTGCTCGCGCTGGTCGGCGGCTTCTCCTTCGACGAGAGCCAGTTCAACCGGGCGACGCAGGCGCAGCGGCAGCCCGGCTCGTCGTTCAAGCCCTTCGTCTACGCCTCCGCGATCGACAACGGCTACACGCCGTCGAGCATCGTTCTCGACGCGCCGTTCGAGCTCAACCAGGCCGGGCAGGCGACGTGGCGGCCGGAGAACTATTCCGGCAAGTTCTACGGCCCGCAGACCTTGCGCTTCGGCCTCGAACAGTCGCGCAACGTGATGACGGTGCGGCTCGCCAACGACCTCGGCATGCCGACCATCGTCGACTACGCCAAGCGCTTCGGCATCTACGACAACCTGCTGCCGGTGCTGGCCATGTCGCTCGGCGCCGGCGAGACCACGGTGATGCGCATGGCCGGCGGCTATTCGATGTTCGCCAATGGCGGGCGCCGCATCAAGCCGACGCTGATCGACCGCATCCAGGACCGCTACGGCAAGACCATCTACAAGCATGACGAGCGCGAGTGCCGCGGCTGCGACGCCGCGCAGTGGCAGGACCAGCCGGAGCCGACGCTGGTCGACCGGCGCGAGCAGGCGCTCGACCCGATGACCGCCTACCAGATGGTCTCGATGATGGAAGGCGTGGTCCAGCGCGGCACCGGCACGGCGCTGAAGGAGCTCGGCAAGCCGATCGCCGGCAAGACCGGCACCACCAACGAGGAGAAGGACGCCTGGTTCGTCGGCTTCACCCCGGACATGGTGGTGGCGGTGTATCTCGGCTTCGACACGCCCAAGCCGATGGGCAAGGGCTCGACCGGCGGCCTGATCGCCGCCCCCGTGGTGCGCGACTTCATGAAGGTGGCGCTGGCCGACCGCCCGGCGGTGCCGTTCCGCGTGCCGCCGGGCATCAAGCTGATCCGCATCAACCCGAAGAGCGGCCTGCGCGCCGGACCGGGCGAGAACTCGATCCTCGAGGCCTTCAAGCCGGGCACGGCGCCGCCGGACAGCTATTCGATCATCGGCGCCACCGATGCCAGCGGCCGGCCGACCACGGTGACGCCGGATGCCGACCGCGCCATCGGCAATAGCGGCACCGGCGGGCTGTACTGACGCGCGATCACTCGATCGGCGTCCCGACGAATGCCGGCAGCGCCTCGGCGCGCGCGGTGAGCCGCGTGAGTGCCGGGCAGGCGTCGGCGGCCAGCGCGTCCGGCAGCATGTAGCGCGTGAAGCTCAACGTCACCGCCGCGGTGATGTCCGCCTGCATCGGCCGCTCGCCGAGCAGCCAGTCCTCGCCCGGGCCGATTTCCGCTTCCAGCAGCCGGTAGGCGGCGGCGAGCTGGCCGCGCACCCGCTCCAGCCACGGCTCGTGGCGGCGCTCGGCCGGGCGCAGCTCGTGCTCATAGACGATCTGCACCGTCTTCTCGCAGGCGGCGAGCGAGAGGCCGATGAGGCGCTGGGCGCGGGCATGGGCCTTGATCCCGGTCGGCGCCAGCGACAGCGCCGGGTCGGCGAGGCGCTCGGCATGTTCGAGGATGAGCGTCGAATCCATCAGCGCCACGCCGTCGTCGGTGACCAGCGTCGGCGCCTTCACCACCGGGTTGATCGCCGCGAAGGCGTCGAAATGCCGGAACACCGAGACCGGCTCGTGGGTGAAGGGCAGGCGCAGCAGCTTGAGCGAGATGGCGACGCGCCGGACATAGGGCGAATCGAGCATGCCGATGAGGCGCATGGGAAGGCTCCGTGAGGGCGGGCTTTTCGCCCGCGCGTGCAGGAATGCAGGAATGCGGACGTGCAGGAATGGTGGACGTGCAGGAATGCGGATTGTCGGTCCGCCCGCGCAGCATGGCAAAACCCGGTCGCCGGTGACATGCTGATCCATCGGCGAAAGCGGAGATCGGCTTATGGATTCAAGGCGAATGGACGTGAGGCGGGCTGATTCCAGGCGGGTGGATTCGAGACATGAGCGCATTCCCGGCTTCCGTCCCGCCGCCACGGCCCTCGACGAGCGCGACCTCGACATCGTGGAGGCGCTGCAGGAGGACGGGCGGCTGTCGCTTTCCGAGCTCGGCCGGCGCATCGGCCTGTCGCAGCCGGCGGTGTCGGAGCGGGTGAAGCGGCTGGAGGAGCGCGGCGTCATCGCCGGCTATGGCGCCCGCATCGATCTCGCCGCCGTCGGCCTGCGCATGACCGCGATCATCCGGCTGAAGACGACGCACGAGCATATCCGCGCCTGCCTCGCCGCCTTCGAGGACCTGCCCTATATCGTCGAGGTGCACCGGGTGACCGGCGCCGACTGCTTCGTGCTGAAGGCGATCGTGCCGACGCCGGAGCATCTGGCGCTGATCGTCGACGCCATCGGCCGCTTCGGCGAGGTGACGACCTCGCTGGTGCTGCGCTCGGAACCTGCGAGGCCGATCTCGCGCGAATTGATGGCGGCGGCGCGGGGACATTTCTGATCGGCCGTCCGCATCGACGGGACGGCCCGCCGGCGCCGGTTTACACGCCGGGCCAACCTCTCTATTTTCCGCCGCCTTCCATCTGTTCGAGAGTGTTCAACATGCGCGCCGACCTCGCCGCGAGCGTCGACGAAATTCGGGAAGCTGCCAATCTTCTGCGGCAGCACATCGATTTCGACCGTTCCAAAGCCCGTCTCGCGGAGCTGAACGCCCTCGCCGAAGATCCGAATCTGTGGAACGATCCCGAGCGCGCGCAGAAGCTGATGCAGGAGCGCGGCACGCTGGAGGATGGGCTCGGCGCCATCGAGCGCATCAATCGCGAGCTCGCCGACAATGTCGAGCTGATCGAGCTCGGCGAGATGGAGGGCGACGAGGGCATCGTCGCCGAGGCCGCCTCGTCCCTCGTCAAGCTCAAGGCGGAGGTGGCGCGCCGGCAGCTGGAAGCGCTGCTTTCCGGCGAGGCGGACGCCAATGACAGCTATCTCGAAGTCCATGCCGGCGCCGGCGGCACCGACAGCCAGGACTGGGCGCTGATGCTGCTGCGCATGTATACCCGCTGGGCGGAGCGGCGCGGCTTCAAGGTCGAGCTGATCGAGGAATCCGCCGGTGAAACCGCGGGTCTCAAGTCGGCGACCATCCTGGTCAAGGGCCACAATGCCTATGGCTGGATGAAGACCGAGGGCGGCGTGCACCGGCTGGTGCGCATCTCGCCCTTCGATTCGAACGCGCGGCGCCAGACCTCCTTCGCCAGCGTCGACGTCTACCCGGTGATCGACGACCGCATCGTGGTCGACATCAAGGAAAGCGACCTGCGCATCGACACGATGCGTTCGGGCGGCGCCGGCGGCCAGCACGTCAACAAGACCGAATCGGCGGTGCGCTTCACCCATATCCCCACCGGCATCGCCGTGGTGGCGCAGGGCGACCGCTCGCAGCACAAGAACCGCGCCACCGCGTGGGAGATGCTGCGCGCCAAGCTCTACGAGATGGAGCTGAAGAAGCGCGAGGCGCAGGCCGCCGCCGACCAGGCCGCCAAGACCGATATCGGCTGGGGCCACCAGATCCGCTCCTATGTCCTCCAGCCCTACCAACTGGTGAAGGACCTGCGCACCGGCGTCACCTCCGGCACGCCGCAGGAAGTGCTGGACGGCGATCTCGACCCGTTCATGGAAGCCGCGCTCGCCCAGCGTGCCTATGGCGGCGGCCCGGCAAGCGTCGACGATGTCGACTAGACCGGCATTCCATTGATTGCCCGCCGCGCGCAGGCCGGGCGCTCAGAGCGTCCGGGCCACCGCGAGCACCTCGTCGGCATGGCCGGCCACCTTCACGTTGGGCCACACCCTGGCGATGCGGCCTTCCGCGTCGATCAGCAGCGTCGTGCGCACCACGCCCATGAATGTGCGGCCATACATGCTCTTCTCCGCCCACACGCCATAGGCGGCGAGCATGTCGTGCGTCTCGTCGCCCGCCAGCGGGAAGCCGAGCTCCTGCCTGGCACGGAATTTCGCCAGCGCCCGGACCGGATCCGCCGAGACGCCCAGCACCGCGGTGCCCGCCTTGTCGAAATCCGGGAGCAGGCGGTTGAAATCGTTCGCCTCCAGGGTGCAGCCCTCGGTGCCGGCCTTGGGATAGAAATACAGCACCAGCTTGCGGCCGCGGAAGTCGGCGAGGCTGACGTTTTTGCCGTCGGCATCGGGCAATGAGAAGCCGGGAGCAGACTGTCCCGCAGCGATTATGGTCACTTGCCTTCCTTTCGTCAGCTTTTGCGGCGATGCCGCGTGTCGTCCGCCCGCTTCTACGACAATACCGCTTCATAGATTTGGCCACAGACAAGAAACAGACAGGATGTCGCGGTAGACCCCACGTGGGGACTATCATGGCATTCGGAGATTCGGGCTGTAGATGAGCGACACGACGACGCGCAGGGCCGGCGGTGGCCGCGCCGGCCCGGGGAAACGCCCGCGGCTGAGGCGGGTTGCGCGTGTCTGCGAGGCGCCCCGCCGCCGGCGTCGCTGGCTGCGCGTGTGCGGCTGGTCGCTGGGCGGGGCGGTCGGCTTGGCCGTCGCCGCGGTCCTCGTCGTCTATGTGCTGTTCTCCACCGGCCTGGTGACGGTGAACATCGCCCGCCCCTATGTCGAGCGTGCGCTCGAAGAGCGGCTCGGCGCCGGCCGCACGGTGGAGATCGGCGAGATCATCTCCGAGCGCGTTGCCGAAGGCGGCATGGCGCTGCGGGTCAGCAACATCGTGGTGCGCGACGAGACCGGCGACGTCATCGCCACCGCTCCGCAGGCGGAGATCGTGCTGCAGGACCGCTGGATGCCGTGGATGGCGGGGCCCAAGCGGGTCGACCTGATCGGCGTCAAGCTGCAGGTGTGGATCAATGCCGAGGGCGAGCTCGCGGTCTCCACCGGCGAGAACGCCAAGCCGATCCATGCGCCGGCCCCCGGCCACACGGCGGCGGCCTCGCAACCGGCTGCTGCTCCGGTGACGGCCTCGGCCCCGGCCGCGCCAGCCGGCTCCACGCCGGTCGCCGCCGCGCCGGCGGCCGTGGCTCCGGCGGCCGTGGCGCCGCCGATCGGGCCGGTCCGCCTCGCCAGCCTGGCGGCGCTGGCCGACAGCCTCGACCGCGGCGGGCTCGACGGCGGCGAACTCTCCGATATCGGCCTGAAGGACGGCACGCTGATCCTGCGCAGCGAGGTCAGCGGGCACACCTGGAGCTTCGACGACATCGACATCAGCCTGTCGCGGCCGGCGGCCGGCGGCCTCAGCTTCAACCTGCGCTCCGGCGGCGCCGACGGCCCGTGGTCGGCGCAGGCGACCATCGCCCCGCTGGTCGACGGGCGGCGCGACATCGACGTCGCCGTGCGCGACCTCTCCCCGCGCGACCTGATGGTCGCCGCCGGCATGGCCGACGCGGAGGTGATCGCCACCTCGCCGCTGTCCGGCGGGATTCATGCGCAGATCGACGCCAATGGCGAGCTTGTCGGCAGTTCCGGCCGGCTGCTGGTGGGCGCCGGCGAGCTCCAGCTCGGCAAGGACGATCTCGGCCGCATGATCCTCGACGAGGTGACGCTGGATTTCGCCTTCGATCCGCAGGCCCGCATCGTCGCCATCAAGCCGCTCGCCATCCATGCCGGCCCGCTCGATCTCGAAGTCGCCGCCGACCTGAAGCTGCCGGACACGGCGGACGGGACATGGACGCTGCACGCCACCAAGGCGCATGGCAGCCTCGGCGGCGGCGGTCCGTTCTCGGAGAAGGAACCGCCCTTCGTGGCGCAGTCCATCGCGCTCGACATCAGCTACGATCCGAAGGCCCGGAGCCTGTCCATCGACACCGGCAAGGTCAGCGGCCCGCAGGGCGACATCATGATCGGCGGCGGCTTCGATCTCGATGGCGCGGAGCCGACCTTGCGGCTCAACGTCTCGACCACGCCGATGTCGGCGACCTCGTTGAAGCGCATGTGGCCGGTGCTCGCCGCGCCGGACGTGCGGCGCTGGGTGTATGACCATGTGATTTCCGGCGACGTCAGTCGCGCCGAGATCGCGCTCGCGGCGCCGATGTCCTCGATCGGCAACAAGGACAATCCGCTGCCGGACGACAAGCTGCGCATCGACATCGTCGGCAGCAACGGCGTGTTCCGTCCGCTCACCGAGCTGCCCCCGCTCACCGGCGCCGACATCACCCTGCACGTCACCGGCCGGGCCGCCCATGTGGTGGCGAGCAAGGCCGGGCTGCAAACCCCGGCCGGGCGCAAGCTGACCCTGACCGAGGGCGTGTTCGACGTGCCGGACACGGTGCCGAAGAATCCGACCGCCAAGATCCGCCTCGCGCTGGAAGGCTCCGCCGCCGCCATGGCGGAGCTTGCCGGCATGCCGCCGCTGCGCAGCCACACCGCCTCGCCGCTCGACCCGGCGACGGTGTCGGGCGATTTCAAGGGCGTGGCGCAGATCAGCGCGCGGCTGTCGGACAACATCAAGCCCGAGGATGTCGATTTCGCCTTCGAGGCCGACCTCACCGACTTCTCCGCCGACAAGATACTGCTCGACCGCAAGCTCGACGACGCCACCATCCGCGTCTTCCTGACGCCGCAGGCGAGCGTCTTCCGCGGCGAGGGCAAGCTCGGCGGCGCGCCGGCCAGCTTCGAGTATACGCGGCCGACAAAGGGCGACGCCTCCTTCGCGGCGGCGGTGGTGCTCGACCAGGCGGCGCGCGACAAGCTCGACATCGATCTCGCCGGCCTCGCCGGCACCGTCGGCGTCAAGCTCAACGGCACCGTCGGCGCCAATGGCAAGGTGGCGGCCGATGTCGATGTCGATCTCGGCGGCGCCCGCCTCGCCGAGCTGGTGCCCGGCTGGTCGAAGCCGGCGGGAAAGCCGGCGCGGCTGACCGCCAAGCTCAACATGACCGGCAACGGCACGCGGCTCGACGACCTCGTGGTCGCCGGCTCGGGCGTCAACATACGCGGCTCGGTGACGCTCGATGCCAAGGGCCTGCCGTTGAGCGCCGACCTGCCCACCTTCCAGCTTTCCGACGGCGACAAGGCGAGCGTGAAGGTCGACCAGGCCGGCGGCGTGGTGAAGATCACCGTGCGCGGCGAGGTGATCGAGGCCCGCGCCTTCCTGAAGAACCTGCTGGAGGCCCCGATCGCCGGCAATTCCGGCCAGGCCAAGCCGGTGGATCTCGACCTCGACGTCAATCTCAACGTCGTGGTCGGCAATAATGGCGAGGCGATGCGCGAGGCGGTGCTGAAGCTGTCGCGGCGCGACGGGGCGCTGCGCAGCTTCTCGCTGGGCGCGCTGGTCGGGCGCGGCGGCGGCGTCACCGGCCAGTTGATGAACGTGAGCGGCGGCAGCCGGGTGCTGCGGCTGGCAACCACCGATGCCGGCGCGCTGCTGCGCTTCATCAATTTCTATTCGCGCATCTATGGCGGCGATCTGTGGCTGGACATCGATCCGCCGACCGGCGACGGCACGCCGCAGAACGGCGTCATCAACATGCGCGACTTCACCGTGCGCGGCGAGCCGGGGCTCGACCGGCTGATCGCCGCCGCGCCGACCACCGGCGCCGACGGCCGCCCGCAGCCGGGCTCGGCGGTGACCTTCCGCAAGCTGCAGGTGAACTTCACCCGCTCGGCCGAGCAGCTCGCCATCCGCGAGGGCGTGGTGTGGGGGCCCTCGATCGGCTCGACCTTCGACGGCTCGCTCGACTATGCGCGCGACCGCATCTCGGTGCAGGGCACCTATGTGCCGGCCTATGGGCTGAACAACCTGTTCAGCCGGCTGCCGGTGCTGGGCTTCTTCCTGGGCGGCGGGCCGAACGAGGGGCTGGTGGGCGTGACCTACGAGATCGTCGGACCGCTGAGCGGCCCGACGCTGCGGGTGAACCCGATCTCGGCGGTGGCGCCGGGCTTCCTGCGCAAGATCTTCGAATACCGCCAGGCGCCCGACCCGACGCCGCCGGCGCTGGTGCCGACGCGGTGAGGGGCTGAGCGCTCCATCCCCCCATCTTCTTCCCTCATCCCCGGACTTGATCCGGGGATCCCGCTTCGAGCAGCCGTGGCGGCGGAAGCATGGATGACCGGGTCAAGCCCGGGCATGAGGGGGCATGAAGGCAGCGCCCATGGTGAAAGCCGGTCCCGGCCCTGCAGCTTCGCCTTCGGCCGGGCCGACGGCAGCCGGCTGAGTCTCACACCGGGCGCAGCAGGACGTGCTTCTTCTTGCCGAAAGACAGCTTGACCACGCCTTCCGGCGTCAGGTCGCGGGCGCTCACCACCGCCTTGTCGTCGGTGACGACGGCGTCGTTCACCTTCAGCCCGCCGCTCCTGATCTGCCGGCGGGCCTCGCCATTGGAGGCGACGAGGCCGGTCTTCTCGGCGAAGGCGTTGAGCACGCCGATGCCGGCCTCAAGCTCGGCGACCGGCAGCTCGACGGTGGGCAGGTCGGCGGCGAGCCCGCCTTCCTCGAAGGTCTTGCGCGCCGTCTCGGCCGCGGCCTCGGCCGCCGCGCGGCCGTGCAGCATGGCGGTGATCTCGGTGGCGAGGATCTTCTTGACCTCGTTGATCTCCGAGCCGGCGAGCGTGGAGAGCCGGGCGATCTCGTCCATCGGCAGCGTGGTGTAGAGCTTGAGGAAGCGCGAGACGTCGTCGTCCTCGGTGTTGCGCCAGTACTGCCAGAACTCGTAGGCGCCGAGCATGTCGGCGTTGAGCCACACCGCGCCGTTGACCGACTTGCCCATCTTGGCGCCCGAGGCGGTGGTCAGCAGCGGCGAGGTCAGCGCGTAGAGCTGCCTGGTGCCCATGCGGTGGCCGAGATCGATGCCGTTGACGATGTTGCCCCACTGGTCGGAGCCGCCCATCTGCAGCCGGCAGTCATAGCGCTTGGCCAGCTCGACGAAGTCGTAGGCCTGCAGGATCATGTAGTTGAATTCGAGGAAGGACAGCGACTGCTCGCGCTCCAGCCGCGTCTTCACGCTGTCGAAGGACAGCATGCGGTTGACCGAGAAATGCCGGCCGACGTCGCGCAGGAATTCGAGATAGTTCAGCGAGCGCAGCCATTCGGCATTGTTGATCATCATGGCGCCCTGCGGGCCGTCGCCATAGCTGAGATAGTTGGAGAACACGCGCTTGATCGAGGCGATGTTGGCCTCGATGGTGTCGAGCGTCATCAGCTGGCGCGCCTCGTCCTTGAAGGACGGATCGCCGACCATGCCGGTGCCGCCGCCCATCAGCGAGATCGGCCGGTGGCCGGTCGCCTGCATCCAGTGCAGCATCATGATCTGGATCAGGCCGCCGGCATGCAGGCTCGGCGCGGTGGGGTCGAAGCCGATATAGGCGGTGACGGTTTCCGTGGCGAACAGCTTGTCGAGCCCTTCCGGGTCCGAGATCTGGTGGACGAAGCCGCGCTCGGTGAGGGTGCGCAGGAAGTCGGAACGGAACGTCGTCATGTCTGGCCTGCCGGCATCAACGCCATATAAAGGATCGGGCGGCTCATGTAGCAGCTTCGTGGCGCGCATGCACCCCGAGGCAGCGAGATGCGAGGGAGCGGGATGGCCGAAACGGTGAAGGCGATCGGGCTGATGAGCGGCACCTCGCTCGACGGCGTCGACGTGGCGCTGATCGAGACCGATGGAGAGGACGTCGCGGCCTTCGGGCCGTCCGCCACCTATCCCTACCGGCCGGAGGATCGTGCGCTGCTGGTGCGGGCGATCGAGGATGCCAAGCCGCTGGCCCGGCGCGACGAGCGCCCCGGCGCGCTCGCCAGGGCCGAGGCGATGCTCACCGCCCGCCATGCCGAGGCGGTGGCGCGGTTCATTGCCGTCCATCCCGAGGCGGCGGAGGCGCAGGTGGTCGGCTTTCACGGCCAGACGGTGCTGCACCGGCCGGAGATCGCCCTCACGGTGCAGATCGGCGACGGGCCGGTCCTGGCGCGCGCGCTGCGTACCGCCGGGCTGAAGCCGGGCGCTCGGCTAGTCTACGACCTGCGTGCCGCCGATGTCGCGGCGGGCGGGCAGGGCGCGCCGCTGGTGCCGGTGTATCACCGGGCGCTCGCGCGCAGGCTGGGGCTGCCCATGCCGCTACTGGTGCTCAATCTCGGCGGCGTCGCCAACGTCACCTATGTCGATGGCGAGGCCGACCCGATTGCCTTCGACACCGGCCCGGCCAATGCGCTGGTCGACGACTTCATGAACGAGCGCACCGGCCGGCCGGTCGATGGCGACGGTGCCGCCGCCGCCGCGGGGCGCGTGGACGAGGCGGCGCTGGCACGGCTGCTGGCGCACCCGTTCTTTTCGGCGCCGCCGCCGAAATCGCTCGACCGCAACGACTTCAAGGCCTTCGTCACCGAGCATGCCGGCCTGCCGGCCAAGAGCACCGAGGATGGCGCGGCGACGCTCACCGCGCTAAGTGCCGCCACGGTGGCGGCGGCCTTGAAGCTGCTGCCGCGCCGGCCGCGCGCGGTGGTGGCGGCGGGCGGCGGGGCGCATAACCCGACCTTGCTCGCCATGCTCGCCGAGCGGCTTGGCATGGCGGTGATGTCGGCGGACGAACTCGGCCTGTCGTCGGATGCGGTGGAGGCGCAGGCCTTCGCCTTCCTGGCGGTGCGCTCGCTGCGCGGCCTGCCGCTGAGCTTTCCCACCACGACAGGCATCCCGGCGCCGATGACCGGCGGGGTGATCCTCCCGTCCGCGGCTCGCTGAGCGGTTTGCGAGGCGAGGTTTCGGTTTGAAGCAAAGCTGAAGCGTTCATTCAATAAAATTGAATTAGAAGTCGCGGATTCCCCAGTATTCCTGAAACGCATTGGTGCGATGCGAAAACGTATGATGCGGCGCACAATAATTTGCTTATCTTGAGGGCTCCCGGAAGTCCGGCTCGCCAGGCAGGCAGCTTCTGATCAACACGCCTGGACAGAAACTTTGGAGCAATCGAGATGCGCAGCCTCTCCCGTGACATTCTGCCCCTCGCCTTGGCGGGGAGCCTCATCGCCATCGCCATCATCGCCCCGGTCCGTGCCTCCGAGAAGGCCGGCCTGCGTCCCGCCACCGCGCAGACGATCAATATCGGCTATGTCCGCGGCGTCGCCTATTACACCCCGCAGGAAGACGGCTATCACGTCGTCGCCACGCTGAGCGTCGCCGACGGGGCGCCGATCCGCGTCGCTGCCACGCTGCAGCCGGAGCAGGCCGTGAGCTTCTCCGTTCCGGGCCCCGAGGGCGCCACCGCCAGCATGGTCGAAATCTCGCGCCACGGCGACGGCGTGACGGTGACCAACCCGGCCCGCCTCGTGCTCAACTGAGCTCGCCGGCTGCCAAAAGAAAAAGCCCGGCGGTTCCGCCGGGCTTTTCATGTGTCGGGACGGCAGGCCGTTCGGGGCCGTGTTGCCCCTGAGGCCGCGCTTTCGCCGGTTCAGGCCGCGCTTTCGCTCTTGCGGGTCTCGGGCAGGCGCTTGTCGAGATAGGTGCCGATCAGCTCGGTCAGTTCTTCGGTCTTGTTGTCGAAGAAATGGTTGGCGCCCGGCACGGTCTGCTGCTCGATGATGATGCCCTTCTGGGTCTTCAGCTTCTCGACCAGCGTGTTCACCGCCGAGAACGGCACCACCGCGTCCTTGTCGCCATGCACGAACAGGCCCGAGGACGGGCAGGGCGCGAGGAAGGAGAAGTCGTAGAGATTGGCCGGCGCGGCCACCGAGATGAAGCCTTCCACCTCCGGGCGGCGCATCAGCAGCTGCATGCCGATCCAGGCACCGAACGAGAAGCCGGCGATCCAGCAGGCACGCGCATCCGGGTTGATCGACTGCGCCCAGTCGAGCGCGGCGGCGGCGTCGGCGAGCTCGCCCTGGCCGTGGTCGAACGAGCCCTGGCTACGCCCGACGCCGCGGAAATTGAAGCGCAGCGTCGAGAAGCCCCGGTTCACGAACTGGTAGTAGAGATTGTAGACGACCGGATTGTTCATCGTGCCCCCGAATTGCGGGTGCGGGTGCAGGATGATGGCAATCGGCGCGTGTCGCGTCTTGGCCGGCTGGTAACGTCCTTCCAGACGTCCTTTTTCGCCGGTGAAAATAACCTCGGGCATGAAGCGTGTGACCCTAGAAGCGGGCGGCCAGGCCGTCCTGCGCGGAGAAACGACGAGGACGAATGTCCACCGTTTCAATTCCCCTGCATGTGTACATAATACCGAGGGCGACTTGACGACATAGGGAGCGATCCCTAATTTGTTAGAATAATTCTAATATTCTACAAGAAGTTGCAAACCAAGGCCATGCAACCAGTGTCGGCGTCGTCCTGCGGATTGTGCGGAGCCGAACCTATGAATGAGATGGGCTTGTTTTGCAAGCATATCGAACGTGCCGCAGCAAAAGCGGCCGTCCATCCCCATATAGGCGGATGAACGGACTGAACCACCGATACGGGCCGCGATGAACGAACGCACCTATCTCGATCACAATGCCACCGCACCGGTTCGGCCGGAAGCGGCCGAGGCGCTCGTCGCCGCGCTGGCCGCCACCGGCAATGCTTCGGCGATCCATGGCGAGGGAAGGGCGACGCGGACACGTATCGAGGAGGCGCGGGCGGAGGTGGCGGCGCTGGTCGGCGGCGACGCGCGGGGTGTCGTCTTCACGGCCGGCGGCACCGAGGCCGATACGCTCGCCTTGACGCCCGACTACCAGCGCGGCGGCGAGCCCGCGAGCTGCGACGTGCTGATCATCAGCGCCGTCGAGCATGCGGCGGTGCTGCGCGGCCATCGCTTTCCCGCCGGGCGGGTGGAGATCCTGCCGGTGGACGCGCGCGGCCGGGTACGGCTCGACGCGCTCGACAGCGCGCTCGCGATCCATGCCGATGCCGGACGGCGGGCACTGGTGTCGCTGATGCTCGCCAATAACGAGACCGGGGTGATCCAGCCGGTGGCGGATGCGGCGCGGCGCGCCCATGCCCATGGCGCGCTGGTCCATACCGATGCGGTGCAGGCGGCCGGGCGCATCCGCGTCGACATCGCCGAGCTCGGAGTCGATCTGGTGTCGATCTCCGCCCACAAGATCGGCGGCGCGCCGGGCTCGGGGGCGCTGGTCATGGCCGATCCCGATCTGCGGCCCGCGCCGGTCTTTGCCGGCGGCGGCCAGCAGCGGGGCCTGCGGGCCGGCAGCGAGAACGCACCCTCCATCGCCGCCTTCGGGATGGCGGCGCGCAGCGCGCGCCTGGCGCTCGACGGTGAGATCGAGCGCATCGGCGGCTTGCGCGAACGGCTCGAAAGCGCTCTAAGGTGCGAGTTCCCGGAGCTGGTGCTGCTGGTCGGCGACGTCGATCGCCTGCCCAACACCTCGTGCTTCGCCCTGCCGGGCGTGCCGGCGGAGACCATCGTGATCGCGCTCGATCTCGCCGGGCTGTCGGTGAGCGCGGGAGCGGCCTGCTCGTCGGGCAAGGTCGGGCCGTCGCACGTGCTCGCCGCGATGGGCGTGCCGGAGCGCATCGCCCGTTCGGCGATGCGGCTGTCCTATGGATGGTCGAGCGGGGAAGAGGATGTTGACCGGGCGCTCGGCGTGTTCCGCCGCGTGTTGCCGGGCCTTTTGCGTCGCGCACGGGCGGCCTGAGGGGGTTTTTCCGCCGAGGCGCCGCGTTGGTGCCGAGGCGCAAGCAGTGCGGGGCCGCGTGCATGGCCTCGCTGACGTGTCGAGACGTGACGTGTTGACCTGACCCGCGGGCCTTGACCCCGCGTGGGAGAGGAGATGAGACGATGCCGGCCGTACAGGAGACAGTGGAGCAGGTCCGCTCCATCGACGTCGATCAGTACAAATACGGGTTTTTCACCGACATCGAGTCGGACAAGGCCCCGAAGGGACTGGACGAGAGCACCGTCCGCTTCATCTCGGCGAAGAAGAACGAGCCGGAATGGATGCTGGAATGGCGGCTCGACGCCTTCCGCCGCTGGCAGACCATGCGCGAGCCGGACTGGGCGCGGGTGAGCTATCCGGCGATCCCCTATCAGGACCTCTATTACTATTCCGCCCCGAAGCAGAAGGCCGGGCCGACGTCGATCGACGAGATCGACCCGGAGATCCTCGCCACCTATGAGAAGCTCGGCATCCCGCTGCGCGAGCGCGACGCGCTGCTCGGCATCGAATCGACCGGCGGCAGCAAGGTCGCGGTGGACGCGGTGTTCGATTCGGTCTCGGTGGCGACCACCTTCAAGGAAGAGCTCTCCAGGGCCGGCGTCATCTTCATGCCGATCTCCGAGGCGATCCGCGAATATCCCGAGCTGGTGAGGAAATATCTCGGCTCGGTCGTACCCGTGACCGACAATTTCTTCGCCACGCTGAATTCGGCGGTGTTCTCCGACGGCTCCTTCGTCTACGTGCCGAAGGGCGTGCGCTGCCCGATGGAGCTCTCCACCTATTTCCGCATCAACGAGCGCAATACCGGCCAGTTCGAGCGCACGCTGATCATCGCCGACGAAGGCGCCTATGTGAGCTATCTCGAAGGCTGTACCGCGCCGATGCGCGACGAGAACCAGCTTCACGCCGCCGTTGTCGAGCTGGTGGCGCTGGCGGACGCGGAGATCAAGTACTCCACCGTCCAGAACTGGTATCCCGGCGACAAGGACGGCAAGGGCGGCATCTTCAACTTCGTCACCAAGCGCGGCGACTGCCGCGGCGACCGCTCGAAGATCTCCTGGACGCAGGTGGAGACCGGCTCGGCCATCACCTGGAAATATCCGAGCTGCATCCTGCGAGGCGACAATTCGCAGGGCGAGTTCTACTCGATCGCCATCTCGAACGGCCGCCAGCAGGTCGATAGCGGCACCAAGATGATCCATCTCGGCAAGAACACGTCGAGCCGGATCATCTCCAAGGGCATCGCGGCGGGGCATTCCGACAACACCTATCGCGGCCTCGTCTCGGCCCACCGCAAGGCCACCGGCGCGCGCAACTTCACCAATTGCGACAGCCTGCTGATCGGCGACCAGTGCGGGGCGCATACCGTGCCCTATATCGAGAGCAAGAACTCCAGCGCCCAGTTCGAGCACGAGGCCACCACCTCGAAGATCTCCGACGACCAGCTGTTCTATTGCCGCCAGCGCGGCCTCGATCCCGAGGAGGCCACGGCGCTGATCGTCAACGGCTTCGTCAAGGACGTGCTGCAGCAGCTGCCGATGGAGTTCGCGGTCGAGGCGCAGAAGCTGATCTCGGTGAGCCTCGAAGGCTCGGTGGGCTGACGGCCCGCTTTCCACGTCCCGGCCGATGACCGGGACGTCCGCCCCTCAACAGCCTTTGGCGCGCCCGGTCCCGACGACCCGGACGCCGCGCCCCAGAACACGGAACGAACGAAATGGCCATGCTCGACATTGAAAACCTCCACGCCAAGATCGAGGGCGAGGAGGGTCGCGAGATCCTCAAGGGTCTGTCGCTCCAGGTGAATCCCGGCGAAGTGCACGCCATCATGGGTCCGAACGGCTCCGGCAAGTCGACGCTTTCCTACATCCTGGCCGGTAAGGACGATTACGAGGTCACCGAGGGCTCGGTCACGCTCGACGGCGAGGACCTCTTGGAGATGGAAATCGACGAGCGCGCCGCCAAGGGCGTGTTCCTCGCCTTCCAGTACCCGATCGAGGTGCCCGGCGTCGCCACCATGACCTTCCTGCGCTCGGCGCTGAACGCCCAGCGCAAGAAGCGCGGCGAGGAGGAGGTCTCCACCCCGGACTTCCTGCGCCTCGTGAAGGCCCGGGCCGCCGGCCTCGGCATCAGCACCGACATGCTCAAGCGCGGCGTGAATGTCGGCTTCTCCGGCGGCGAGAAGAAGCGCATGGAAATCCTGCAGATGGCCATTCTGGAGCCGAAGATCTGCATCCTCGACGAGACCGATTCCGGCCTCGACATCGACGCGCTGAAGATCGTGTCGGAGGGCGTCAACGCCCTGCGGTCGCCCGACCGCGGCATGATCGTCATCACCCACTATCAGCGGCTGCTGAACCATATCGTGCCGGACTTCGTCCATGTGATGAACAACGGCCGCATCGTGCGTTCCGGCGGCAAGGAACTGGCGCTGGAGCTCGAAGCCAATGGCTATGCCGAGTACCAGCAGGACGCGGCGTGAGGTGAACGAGATGAATGCCGACATCCGTCCCATCCGCACCGCGGCCGAGCAGGGGCTCATCGCGGCGCTGGCGCATCTGCCGGCCGTCGGCGGCGAGCGCATCGCCGAGCTGCGCCATGCCGCCGCGCGGGCCTTCAACGACAACGGCCTTCCCCATCGCCGGGTGGAGGAGTGGAAATATACCGACCTGCGCATGCTGATGCGCGAGGCGGTGCCGGTCGCCACCCCGGCGGCGCTGGCGCAGGCCGAGGCGGGCGCCCGCCTGTTCGCTCAGGCCGGTGCGCGCCGCATCGTCGTCGCCAATGGCGCGGTGGTGCCGGAGCTTTCCGACCTCGCCGATCTGGAGCCCGGCCTGTCCATCGTGCCGATCGCCCGGGCGCTGGCCGCCGGCGATGCGCGGCTCGCCCGGCTCGGCTCGCTGGAGCCCGGCCGCTACGACGCGGCGCTGGCGCTCAACACCGCCCTCGCCGCCGATGGCGTGCTGGTCGACGTGGCGCCGGGTTCGGTGGTCGAGCGGCCGGTGCATATCGCCCATGTCTTCGCCGGCGATACGGCGGCGGCGAGCTTCGCGCGCAACCTCGTCATGGTCGGCGCCGGCGCCCGCCTCACCTATGCCGAGAGCTTCGAGGGGCCGGAAGGCCTCGCCTACCAGGTCAACAGCGCCACCGAATTCGTGGTGGAGGACGAGGCGGTCCTCGATGTCGTGCGGCTGCAGCAGGATGCGGGCTCCGCCATCCACCTGTCGACGCTGCTGTTCGAGGTCGGCGCCCGCGTGAAGCTGAGCAGCTTCACCTTCACATCCGGCGCCGGCGTCTCGCGCACCTCGCTCTATGCCCGCCTGCAGGGCGAGGACAGCGCAGTGTCCTTCAATGGCGCGGTGCTGCTCAAGGGCCGCCAGCATGCGGATTCGACGCTGTTCGTCGATCACGCGGTGCCGGGCTGCGAGAGCCGCGAATTGTTCAAGCATGTGCTCGACGATTCCTCGCGCGGCGTGTTCCAGGGCAAGATCGTGGTGCGCCAGCCGGCACAGAAGACCGACGGCCGGATGATGAGCCGCGCCCTCGTCCTCGGCGACGACGCCGAGATGGACAACAAGCCGGAGCTGGAGATCTTCGCCGACGACGTCGCCTGCGGCCATGGCGCCACCTGCGGCGCCATCGACGACGACCTGCTGTTCTACCTGCGCGCCCGCGGCATCCCGCTGAAGGAAGCGCAGAGCCTGCTGGTGCAGGCCTTCGTCGGCGAGGCGATCGAGACCGTGGCGCATGACGAGCTGCGCGATGCGCTGGTCGAATGCGCCGAGACCTGGCTGAAGGCGCGGGGCTGAGGCGCCGCGAACCAAGCCGTCATCCCGGACGCGGCCTCGCCGCGCTCCGGGATCGCTCTCCGCAGGGGCCGGCGTTCGGCCCATGATTCCCGGCACCGCGCAGCGCCCCGGCCGGATGACGCATTGGAAGGTCGCGACATGACCACTCTCCATCCCGCCGTCGCCAACGGCACTTATGACGTCGCCCGGGTGCGGCAGGATTTCCCGATCCTGTCCAAGCAGGTCTACGGCAAGCCGCTGGTCTATCTCGACAACGGCGCCTCGGCGCAGAAGCCGGTCCAGGTGCTGGACCGCATGCGCTACGCCTATGAGAACGAATATTCCAACGTCCATCGCGGCATGCACTTCCTCGCCAATGCGATGACGGAAGCCTATGAGCAGGCGCGCGAACGGGTGCGCTCCTTCCTCAATGCCGGCTCGCTGGACGAGGTGATCTTCACCCGCTCGGTCACCGGCGCGCTCAATCTGGTGGCTTCCTCGCTCGGCCAGTCGATCGGCGAGGGCGACGAGATCGTGCTTTCGATCATGGAGCACCATTCCAACATCGTGCCGTGGAACTACCTGCGCGAGCGCAAGGGCGCGGTGATCAAGTGGGTGCCGGTGCGGGAGGACGGCTCGTTCGACCTCGAGGCGTTCAAGGAGCTGCTCACCGAACGCACCCGGGTCGTTTCCGTCACCCATATGTCGAACGTGCTCGGCACGGTGACGCCGATCAAGGAGATCGCCCGGCTGGCGCATGAGGCCGGCGCGCTGGTGGTGGTCGACGGTGCGCAGTCGGCGGTGCACATGCCGGTCGACGTGCAGGATCTCGGCATCGATTTCTACGGTATCACCGGCCACAAGCTGTATGGGCCGACCGGCATCGGCGCGCTCTACGGCAAGCGGGCGCTGCTGGAGAAGCTGCCGCCCTACGAAGGCGGCGGCGAGATGATCCGCACCGTCACCGAGACCGGCGTCACCTATGGCGAGCCGCCGCACCGCTTCGAGGCCGGCACCCCGCCCATCGTGCAGGCCATCGGCCTCGGCGAGGCCCTGGTCTACATGGAGAGCCTGGGGCGCGAGCGCATCGCCGCCCACGAGGCCTCGCTTGCCGCCTATGCGCAGGAGCGGCTCTCGCGCATCAACTCGATCACCATCTATGGCAACGCGCCGGGCAAGGGCGCCATCTTCGCCTTCGACGTGAAGGGCGCGCACCCGCACGACATCGCGACCATCATCGACCGTGCCGGCGTCGCCGTGCGGGCCGGCACCCATTGCGCAATGCCGCTTCTCGGGCGATATGGTGTAACAGCGACGTGCCGGGCGTCGTTCGCGCTGTACAACACGCATGAGGAGGTCGACCGGCTGGCCGACGCCCTCATCAAGGCTCAGGACCTGTTCGCATGAGCGACACATTTTCTGCCGACGCGCCGAACGTGCCGGCCATCGAATCGCAGATCCCGCAGGAAGAGCTGGATCGGCTGACCGACGACATCGTCACGGCGCTGAAGACGGTCTACGATCCCGAGATTCCGGTCGACATCTACGAGCTCGGCCTGATCTACAAGGTCGATATCACCGATGATCGCCAGGTCATGGTCGACATGACGCTGACCACGCCGAACTGCCCCTCCGCCGCCGAGCTGCCCGGCATGGTGGAAGGCGCGGTGGCGAGCGTCGGCGGAATCTCCGGCGTCAACGTCAACCTCACCTTCGACCCGCCTTGGGATCAGGGCCGGATGTCGGAAGAGGCACGGCTCGCCCTGAACCTGTGGTGACCGCCGTGCCGGCATCCGTCGCGCCGCCGATCTCCGGCGTGCTGGAGACCGGCCTCTATGTCGACGACATCGCACGGGCGCGCACCTTCTACGAGGGCGTGCTCGGCTTGAAGCCGATGGTCGCCGACGCGCGCTTCTGCGCCTACAATGCCGGCCCGGCGAGCGTGCTGCTGCTGTTCAGGCGCGGCGAGACGCTGGAGCCGGTGTCGATGCCCGGCGGCACCATTCCGCCGCATGACGGGCACGGGCCGCTGCACTACGCGCTGGCGATACCGGCCGACGCGCTGGAGGCGTGGCGCGCGCATCTGGAGGGCGCGGGCATCGACGTCGAGAGCCGCGTCGTCTGGAAGGGCGGCGGCGTCAGCCTGTATTTCCGCGACCCGGACGGCCATCTCGTCGAGCTGGCGACGCCGGGTCTGTGGCCGAACTACTGAGCCCGCGGCGCATGGCGGGACTGCGGTCGCGGCCCTTGCCTGCCGCCGCCGGATCACCCATCTTAACCGTGCCGATCCGCCGGCCTTGAACCGGCGTCGATGTGGAGACGACAGACATGGCCGATATCCGTTCCCGCCCCCCCGTCATGCGGCTCACCGATGCCGCCGCCGCCCGCGTGCGCGCGCTCATGGAGCGCAGCGACAAGCAGGCGGCCGGCCTGCGCGTCGGCATCAAGAATGGCGGCTGCGCCGGCATGGAATACACGATGGAATTCGCCGACGAGCCCGGCCGCTTCGACGAGGTGGTCGAGGACAAGGGCGCGCGGGTGATCATCGACCCGAAGGCGATCCTGTATCTGCTCGGCACCGAGATGGACTACAAGGTCGACAAGATGTCGGCGCAGTTCGTGTTCAACAACCCGAACCAGACCTCGGCCTGCGGCTGCGGCGAGTCGGTCGCCATCACCCCGGCCAAGCCCGAGGCGGTCGGCGCCAGCGCCTGAGCGCGCCGGTGGACGCCGAGACCATCGCGGAACTGTTCGCCGCTTTCGGCCCGGTGCGCGTCAAGCGCATGTTCGGCGGACAGGGTGTTTTTGCCGATGGGCTGATGTTCGCGCTGACCGTCCATGGCAGCCTGTATTTCAAGGCTGATTCCGCGCTGGCGGCGCGGCTGGAGGGCGAGGGTTCGGCGCCCTTCACCTATGAGGCGCGCGGTCGCAGCGTCTCGCTCGGCTACTGGTCCGCGCCGGAGCCGGCGCTTGACGATCCCGAAGCGCTCGCCGAGATCGCCCGTGCCGCGCTTGCCGTTGCCCGCCGGGCGGCGCTGTCGAAGCCGGCCTCGAAGACGCGCCGCGGCTCCATTTCGACCAATTGATGCCGCGCCGCGGTGAACCCTTGGCGCCGTTGCCCGTTACCCCTGTCTCGGCAACAGGGAGCACGGCATGGATCTCGACCGCATCAATCTCGAAAGTCTCGGCAATCTCCTCGTCCTCTACGGGCTGAACATCCTCTACGCGCTCGGGCTGATCATCATCGGCTGGTGGGTGGCGGGCCTCATCGAGCGGATGGTGCTGCGGGCGCTCGGTGCCACCCATCGCGTCGACGTGACGGTGTCCGGCTTCTTCGCCAGCATTGCCCGCTATGCGGTTCTGGTGTTCGTCGGCGTGGCGGTGCTGCAGCGCTTCGGCATCCAGACCACCAGCATCATCGCCGTGCTGGGCGCGACGTCGCTCGCCATCGGCCTCGCCCTGCAGGGCACGCTGTCGAACCTGGCCGCGGGGGTGATGCTGCTGCTGTTCCGCCCGTTCCGGCTCGGCGACGGCGTCGAGGTGGCGGGGGTGGCCGGCACGGTGAAGGGGCTGTCGCTGTTCACCACCGAACTCGCCTCCGGGGCGAATGTCCAGGTGCTCATCCCCAACGCCAAGGTGTGGGGATCGAACATCGTCAACAACTCCGCCTATGGCACGCGGCGCTTCGACGTGACGCTGGAACTGCCCGGCGCGGGCGACGCCGAGGCGGCGATGGCGGAGGCGGTGGATTTCCTGAAGGCCGATACGCGCGTGCTCGCCGAGCCGGGCCCGTCGGCGGCGGTGTCGAAGCTGCTGCTCGACCGGGTGGAGATCACGGTGTCCGCCTGGACCCATGCCGGCGATGCCGGCGCGGTGAGGGCGGCTTTGATCCGCCATCTGCGCGCCCGGCCGGCGACGGCGGAGAATCCCGCCGCCTGACGGTTCGAGAGGCGCTCAGCTCGCCTTGACGCGCACCGGGCGCAGCAGGAAGGCCGGGAGGTGCGAGGTGTCGGCCGGCTCGTCCTGATGCGACGAGCGCCGCTCCTCGCCGTGGCGCACCGAGGTCGGCGTCACCGGGGCGCGGGTCGGCGTGGCGGCCGCACGGGCAGGGGACTTCGCCGGCTGGCCGGCCGGGGCTTCCGCCGCCGACTTGCTGCGGCGGGACGGGCGGGCGGCGACGGGTGCCGGGGCGGCGACCTCCTCGGCCTCGACCGCCGCCGGTACCGGAGCGGTGCCGTCGCGGCGGCGGGCCGGGCGGGCGCCGCGGCGCTCGCCGCGGTCGCTGGCGCCACGATCGCCGGCGCCGCGTTCCCCGCGCTCGCTGCCACCGCGTTCGCCACTTCCCTTGCGCTCGCTACGTTCGCCGCGGCCGGCGGGCCGGGCGCTGCGCGCTTCGCGCGGCGGGGCGTCGCCGAGAGGCTCGCCCTGCCATTCGATGGGACGGCCGATCAGCTTCTCGATGGCGGCCAGCGACTTGACGTCGGCATGGGTCACCATGGTGAAGGCGGCACCGGCGCGGCCGGCGCGGCCGGTACGGCCGATGCGGTGCACATAGTCCTCGGCATGGTGCGGCGTGTCGAAATTGAACACATGGCTCACCGCCGGGATGTCGAGGCCGCGCGCGGCGACGTCGGAAGCGACCAGCAGGGTCGCCTCGCCGGTGCGGAACTGGTCGAGCGCATTCATGCGGGAGCGCTGGTCCATGTCGCCGTGCAGGCACACGGCCTTGTAGCCGTGCCGCAGCAGCGACTTGTGCACCACCGCGACTTCGCTCTTGCGGTTGCAGAAGATGATGCCATTCTGCAGGTTCTCGGCGGTGTCGATGAGGCGGCGCAGCGTCTCGCGCTTCTCGAAATCCTCACGCCCGCTCGCGACCAGCATCTGGGTGATGGTGGAGGCGGTGGAGGACGGCCGCGAGGCCTCGATCTGCACCGGATTGGACAGGAACTGCGCGACCAGCCGCTGGATTTCCGGCGGCATGGTGGCGGAGAAGAACAGCGTCTGCCGGGTGAAGGGCACCAGCTTGCAGACGCGCTCGATGTCGGGGATGAAGCCCATGTCCAGCATGCGGTCGGCCTCGTCGATGACGAGGATCTCGATGCCGGAGAGCAGCAGCCGCCCGCGCTCGACATGGTCGAGCAGGCGGCCGGGGGTGGCGATCAGCACGTCGACGCCGCGCACCAGCTTGGCGTCCTGGTCGCCGAAGGAGACGCCGCCGATCAGCAGCGCGACGTTCAGCTTGTGGTTCTTGCCGTAGCGGACGAAGTTCTCCTCCACCTGCGCCGCCAGTTCGCGGGTCGGTTCGAGGATCAGCGTGCGCGGCATGCGGGCCCGGGCGCGTCCCTGCTCGAGCAGCGTCAGCATCGGCAGGGTGAAGGCAGCGGTCTTGCCGGTGCCAGTCTGGGCGAGGCCCAGCACATCGCGGCGGGCGAGCACATGCGGAATGGCCTGCGCCTGGATCGGCGTCGGTTCCGTGTAGCCCGTATCGGCGACGGCCGAGAGCACTTTGTCGCTCAGGCCCAGTTCGTTGAAATGCATCTAGGGTCAATTCTGCGGCAGCGCACCGCTCACCTGCATCCCCCGAGCCGTAACCGGGGACGGGCTGCATCGTCTTCGCGCGGAGCGCATCTGTCGGATTAAGTCAGACGATGCAGCGCAACATAGGGGCAATGCTCGGAAAGTCAACGGTTTTCGGGCTGTTTCAAGGGGTTGGACGACAAAACGCGCCGTGATGTGATAGAGCGCGGCTCATTCATCAGGCCGCACCCGCCGGAGTTGCTTCATGTTGCCGACCAGCCAGACGCTGATGGTCTTCATCCCCGCGGCGCTGATGCTCAACCTCACGCCGGGCAACGACATGCTGTTCTGTCTCGGCCAGGGCATGAAATCGGGCCCCGCCGCCGGGCTTGCGGCCAGTTTCGGCATCGCCGCCGGGGTACTGCTGCACACGCTGGCCGCCGCCGCCGGCCTCGCGGCGCTGCTCGCCGCCCATCCCGGTGCCTTCGAGGCCATCCGCTGGGCCGGCGTCGCCTATCTCGTCTTTCTCGCCTTCAAGGCCTTCACCGCGTCGGGCGCGCTGATCGGGCAGGGGGCGGCGCGCCGGGCCAGCGCGTTTGCTGCCTGGCGCGAGGCGGTAGTGGTCAGCCTCACCAATCCCAAGATCGCGGTGTTCGTGCTGGCCTTCCTGCCACAATTCGTCGATCCGGCGCGCGGGTCGACCTTCCCGCAGTTCCTGCTGCTCGGCGCCATCCTCAATACCGGCGGCACCATCGTCAATTGCCTGGTCGGCGGCTTTGCCGGCGGAATCGGCCGCTGGCTGGGGCGGCGTGAGTATTTGGCTACCGCCTTCCAGCGACTGACCGGTGTAATCTTTCTCGGCCTCGCGGCACGCATCGCCTTCGATCGACGCTAGGGTATGTTCCCCAAGGTCGAATCCGCCTTTTGGCGGGAACGTGCTCAAGCCTGACGAGGCTTTTCGCATCGATCCGCTGACAGGCCGGATCGATGGGAAGGGCTCCGGGCGAGCGGGCCGGCTCGCCGGTTCCGGTGGCGCGGGGAGGGTGCAGTCGAGTCAAGCGGATGGGCATGCACGGCGCGGATCGGGACGACATCGCGTGCCTCGCACGATCGGGACTGTTCGACGAGGCATGGTATCTCGCCCGCCATCCGCAGGCGGCCGGCGGCGAGGGCTCCGCAGTTGCGCATTATCTCGACCATGGCTGGCGGGAGGGACACCACCCCTCGCCACGTTTCGATCCTGCCGCCTATCTCGCCGCCAATCCCGATCTCGCCGCGTTCGACGGCCCGCCGCTGCTGCATTATGCCCGCCGCGGCCGTCAGGAGGGGCGGCGCCTGCGGCCGCCGGACGGAAGGGACGCGCAGGCCGCCGGCATCGCCTTCTCGGTAATCCTCGCCACTCGCGACCGCGCCGCGGTGGTCGACGAGGCGATCGCCTCCATGCTGGTGCAGACGCACCGGAATTTCGAGCTGATCCTCGTCGACGACGGCTCGGCCGATGGAACCGAGGCGCATGTTCGCGACGTGCATGCCGACGAGCTCGCCGCCGGGCGCCTCGTCTATATCCGGCTGCCGCGCGGTCACGGCGTCTGCGCGGCGCGCAATGCCGGGCTGGCGGCGGCGCGGCACGCGTGGATCGCCTATGTCGATTCCGACAATCTCGTCGAGCCGCATTTCCTGGAGGTGTTCTCCCGCGCGATCCTCGACCATCCGCAGGCGCGGACCTTCTTCGCCGCCTTCTACCACCAGGGGAAGGGCGAGATTTTCGCCCGGCCGTTCGACCTCGCCGATCTGCGTCGCGACAATTACATCGATATCGGCGTCTTCGTGCACCACATCGATTGCTTTCGGGCGCTGGGCGGGTTCGACACGGGCCTAAAGCGGCTGGTCGACTGGGACCTGCTGCTGACCTATGCGCCGCATCACCCGCCGGTCTTCGTCGACGAACTGGTGATGATCTACCGCGACATTCCCTCGCTCCCGCGCATCAGCACCACCGAATGGCTGTCGCTGGCCAAGGTGCAGATCGTCAACAAGCACCGGCTGGCGCCGACGATCTCGACGTTGATCGTCACGCATAACCAGGTGGGCTACATCGCGCAGGCGATCGACAGCGCGCTCGCCCAGCGCGGCGACTTCGTCCACGACATCGTCATCGCCGACGACGGTTCGACCGACGGTACTGCGGATATCGTCGTGGACTACTGCCGCGCCCATCCCGAGCGGCTGCGCTCCATCGGCGACGGCACCCGCCGCGGCATTTCCGGCAATTTCCGCCGCGCCTTCGCCGCCGCCCAGGGCCGCTACACCGCGATGCTGGAAGGCGACGACTTCTGGACCGATCCCGGCAAGCTCGCCAAGCAGATGGCGTTTCTCGACCGCCATTTCGACTGCTCGATGGCGTTCTCGAAGATCGCGGTGGAGGACGAGCGCACCGGCCGCCGCTTCACCCTCGAGCGGCAGGACGGGATCGCCAAGCAGCGGCTCGACGGCGGCGATTTCCTCCACGAGCCGACGATGAACCTCATCGCCAATTTCTCCTGCTGCATGTTCCGCACGGCGCTGATCAAGGCGTTGCCGGACGTGCTGTTCCGCCATCGCATCAGCGAGATCGCGCTGGCTTTCCACCTGGAGCGACACGGCGCCATCGGCTATCTCGGCGAGGTGATGAGCGTCTACCGCCTGCACGAGAACGGCACATGGAGCAGCGCCAGCGTGCAGCAGCAGCTCGTCGGCGGGCGGCAGACCCGCGAGACCGCCTATGAGGTTGCCCGCGACGCCTACAAGCCGGCGATCCGTGAAATCATCGAGACGCGCTACGCGATGGCGCCGAACGAGGCCGGCTGAGGCCGGCGGCGGCAACGGCGGGCCACGTTCCCGTTCGCGAGGCGCCGCGCCTCAGATGTCGAGCAGTTCCTCGCTGGCGAAGGCGGCGCGCTCGGAGATGAAGGCAAAGCGGCTCTCCGGCTTGTTGCCCATCAGCCGCTCGATGGCATCGGCGGTGGCGGCCTGCTCGGCGACGTCGACGGTGACGCGCAGGAGCGTGCGCGACTTCCGGCTCATGGTGGTCTCCTTCAGCTGCGCCGGCATCATCTCGCCGAGGCCCTTGAAGCGGCCGATCTCCACCTTGCCGCGGCCGGAGAATTCCCTGGCCAGCAATTCGTCGCGATGCGCCTCGTCGCGCGCATAAAGCGTCTTGGGACCCTGGGTGATGCGGTAGAGCGGCGGCACGGCGAGGAACAGATGGCCGTTCTCGATCATCTTCGGCATCTGCCGGAAGAAGAAGGTCACCAGCAGCGAGGCGATATGCGCGCCGTCGACATCGGCGTCGGTCATGATCACCACCCGCTCGTAGCGCAGGTCCTCCTCGCGATATTGCGCGCCGGTGCCGCAGCCCAGCGCCTGCATCAGGTCGGCGAGCTGCTGGTTCTGCGCCAGCTTGTCGCGGCCGGCGCTGGCGACGTTGAGGATTTTTCCGCGCAGCGGCAGCACGGCCTGGGTCTGGCGCTCGCGCGCCTGCTTGGCCGAGCCGCCGGCCGAATCGCCCTCGACGATGAACAGTTCCGAGCCGGCCGCCGAATTGTTGGAGCAGTCGGCCAGCTTGCCCGGCAGGCGCAGCTTGCGCACCGCGCTCTTGCGGGAGATCTCCTTCTCCTGCCGGCGCCGCAGCCGCTCCTCGGCGCGCTCGATCACCCAGTCCAGCAGGCGGTTCGCCTGCACCGGGTTGCCGCCCAGCCAATGGTCGAACGGGTCGCGGATCGCGGTCTCGACGATGCGCGCCGCCTCGGCGGTGGCGAGCTTCTCCTTGGTCTGGCCCTGGAATTCCGGCTCGCGCACGAACACCGACAGCATGGCGGCGCAGCCGGCCATCACGTCGTCGCTGGTGATGCTGCTCGCCCGCTTGGCGTTGCCGGTGCGCTCGGCATGGTCGCGCAATCCCCGCAGCAAGGCGGAACGGAAGCCGGCCTCGTGGGTGCCGCCCTCGGCGGTCGGGATGGTGTTGCAATAGGAGGAGACCGCGCCGTCGGCGTCGCCGAGCCAGGCCACCGCCCATTCCGCCGCGCCGTGCCCGCCGGGCTTGGAGGTCTTGCCGGAGAAGATCTCCGGGTGCACCAGCGCGTGGCCGGCAATGTCGGCGGCGAGATAGTCCTTCAGTCCGCCGGGGAAGCGGAAGGTCGCCTGCGGCGGCACGTCGGTGCCGGCGACGAGCGCGGGATCGCAGCTCCAGCGGATCTCGACGCCGCCGAACAGATAGGCCTTGGAGCGCGCCATCTTGAAGACCCGCGCCGGCTTGAGGCGGGCCTCCGCGCCGAAGATCATCGGGTCGGGATGGAAGCGCACCCGGGTGCCGCGGCGGTTCAGCACCCGGCCGACCTCGGCGATCGGGCCCTGCGGCACGCCGCGCGAATAGGTCTGGCGGTACAGCGTCTGCCCGCGCGCCACCTCGACCTCCAGGAGGTCGGACAGCGCGTTCACCACCGAGACGCCGACGCCGTGCAGGCCGCCGGAGGTCTCGTAGACCTTGCTGTCGAACTTGCCGCCGGCATGCAGCGTGGTGAGGATCACCTCCAGCGCCGATTTGCCGGGGAATTTCGGGTGGTCCTCGATCGGGATGCCGCGGCCATTGTCGGTCACGGCGAGGCAGCCGTCGGATGTCAGCTCCACATCGATGAAGCTGGCATGGCCGGCCACCGCCTCGTCCATCGAATTGTCGATCACCTCGGCGAAGAGGTGGTGCATCGCCTTCTCGTCGGTGCCGCCGATATACATGCCCGGCCGGCGGCGCACCGGCTCCAGACCCTCCAGCACCTCGATATGGGCGGCCGTGTAGGCGCTCTCGGCGCCGGTCGCCGGCGCGGCGGCGCGCGGCGCCGGCTTGCCGGCGGCGGGGCGGGGCGCCTGCGGCGGCAGGTCAAACAGATTGGGGTCCGACATGGGGCGGGCGGGACTTTCGCTGGCAGATGCGGATGCGTGATTCCATTAGACCACATTATGCCAGCGCGAGTCTCGACCGTGAACAGGTCGTGAACGAAGCCTCGCGAGGCCGGATCTCATTTGCCGAGGCGCCGCCGGTTGGCCCGCACCTTGCGGCGGTAGAGCCTGACGATCTCCGGCCCGACGCGGTCGAGCCGGCCGGTGGCGGCGGCGGCGGCGAACCGCACATTGGCCTCGCCCAGCGCCAGCGCCTTCTCCGTCACCATGCGCATCGCTTCCATGCCGGCATCGAGGTCGCCGCGCGACAGGCGGCTGATCCGTTCGGCGACGACGACCTGCGCGTCGAGGCCGAGGCGGACCATGGACATGCCGAGGGAGAAGAAGGCGAGGGGATGCGTCATGGCGAGGAGAACTCCGAGGCTGTGCCGGGTCGGCGAGGGGCAAGCATCGTCGATGCCAATAGGTTCCCGTGGCCGGAGCGCGGCAGCCCTGCGCATAGCGGGCGGCTCGCCGCTTCCGTCCGCCCTGCGCCATGCGCATCTCTCGCCTTCACTGCGCCGGGCGCGTCTTCCGTCCGTCGCGCAACGGGTGTAAGTGCGCGGGTTCGGCAACCCTTTTTGCAGGGAGACGGAACGATGACGGACGGCAAGGCGCGGATCGCGATCCTCGGGGCCTCGGGCTATACGGGCTCGGAGCTGGTGCGCCTGCTGGTGCGCCATCCGCGCGTCGAGATCGTCGCCCTCACCGCCGACCGCAAGGCCGGCCAGTCGATGGCCGACGTGTTCCCGCAATTCGGCAAGCTTGCCCTGCCCAGGCTGGTCACCATCGAGGAGGTGGACTGGTCGGGCGTCGACCTCGCCTTCTGCGCCCTGCCGCACGGGACGACGCAGCAGGTGATCAAGCGTTGCTTCGAGCTGGCGCCGCATATCAAGATCGTCGACCTGTCGGCGGATTTCCGGCTGCGCGACCCCGGCGCCTACGAGCAGTGGTACGGCCACGCCCACCAGGCGCTGGAACTGCAGCAGGAGGCGGTCTACGGCCTCGTCGAGCTCTATCGCGACGACATCCGCAAGGCGCGGCTGATCGCCAATCCCGGCTGCTACACCACCACGGCGATCCTGCCGGTGGTGCCGCTGATCGAGGCCGGCGCCATCGAGCCGGAAGGCATCGTCGTCGACGCCAAGAGCGGTGTGACCGGTGCCGGCCGCTCGGCCAAGGAATCGCTGCTGTTCACCGAGGTGAGCGACGGCATGCATGCCTATGGCGTCGGCCATCACCGGCACATGGCCGAGCTCGACCAGGAATATTCCAAGGCCGCCGGCCGCAGCGTGCTGCCGAGCTTCACGCCGCATCTGGTGCCGATGAACCGCGGCATCTACGCGACCATCTATGTGAGGACCGGCGCCGGCGTCGGTGCCGCCGACCTGCACCGCGTGCTCGCCGATTTCTACAAGGCCGAGCCCTTCGTGCATGTGCTGCCGCTCGGCCAGGTGCCGCAGTCGCGCTATGTGAAGGGCTCGAACATGATCGTCATGGGCGTGGTGGCCGATCGCCAGCCGGGCCGCTCGATCCTGATCTCGACCACCGACAACCTGGTCAAGGGCGCGTCGGGCCAGGCGGTGCAGAACATGAACCTGGTGCTCGGCTTCCCCGAGACCACGGGGCTGGAGCAACTGCCGCTGTTTCCGTGATCAATGGACGGCCGGGCCGCGCGCCCGGCCATACCGTGCGAACAGCCGCACCACTCCGTTGAATTGATAGTTGCGGATGTAGCCCCAGAGAGCGGCGCGCTTGAAGGGGGAGAACTGGGAGAGCCGGTCGTTGGCCGCCGGCGTCTCTCCCATCAGATCGAGCCAATACGAAAAATAATCGGCGAAATCCTGCGCCTCTATCACGTCCTTGGCGATCAGATTCTCGATCCGATCGAGCCGATCGAGGAACGCGTCGAATATGCCCCGGATTGCGGCCTCGTCGATCGTGAAGCCGCAGCCATAGGCCGGGGACGGTTCAGATTGGGCGAAGGACGCATCCGACGAGCCGGCTTCGCCGGACATGCCGTGATGACGCAGCGCAGATGCGAACAGGGAACTGTCGACGCTCAGCGTCCGGTACACGCCGTCCGGGCCGCTGAGCGATAGGAGCGGCGGGTCCCAGTCGATCATCGCCAGCGCGTTCTTGACCGCCTCGTCGCGATTGAACGCTTCCATCTCGTCGGCGGCGACCAGCGCCTTCTCGCGCATGATCTGCCGGCGGGATCTCCCGCTATTTGCCACGTACTGGCCCAGCCCAGCAAAGCCGCCAATCACGGCAATCACAGTGCCGATCCAATCGGTCATCTCGGACATGTCGAGCCCCCATCTTACGATGGGGTTTCAAGATACCTTTAATGCAACTTGAAGTATACAAGTCAATCAAAGGGCTTGGGTCGGGTCGCTACCCCCGCACCTTCACATAGCTGCCCGGTGCGTCCTCGATCGCGGCGAACGCTCCCTCGCCCGGCTTGCGCGCCGGTACGCGCGCGGCGTCCTGCGCCTCCAGCCAGGCGAGCCAGTCCGGCCACCAGGAGCCGGGGTGCATCTCGGCCTTGTCGATCCATTGCTCGAGGCTGTCGCCGAGCTCGCCGCCGGTCCAGTACTGGTATTTGGCGCGGGCCGGCGGGTTGATGACCCCGGCAATGTGCCCGGAGCCCGCCAGCACGAAACGCCCCGGCGCGCCGAAATATTTCAGGCCGAGAAACACCGAGGCGGCCGGGGCGATATGGTCCTCGCGCGTCGCCAGGCTGTAGGTCGGCAGCGTCACCCTGGTGAGGTCGAGAAGCTGCCCGGCGAGCGACAGCATCCCCTTGGTGAATTTGTTGTCGAGGTAGCAGTTGCGCAGATAGAAGGAATGGTTCGCCCGCGGCAGCCTCGTCGAATCCGAGTTCCAGTAGAGGATGTCGAACGGGAACGGCGCCTGTCCCTTCATGTAGTTGTTCACCACATAGGGCCAGATCAGGTCGTTGGCGCGCAGCATGTTGAAGGCGTTCGCCATCACCTTGCCGTCCATGGTGCCGGATTCCAGCATGCGGCGCTCCAGCACCGCGACCTGCTCCTCGTCGATGAACACCTTCAGGTCGCCGGCATGGGTGAAGTCGACCTGGGTGGTGAGGAAGCTGGCCGAGCGGATGCCGGCCTCGGTACCGGTGGCGGCGAGCCAGGCCAGCGTCATGGCGAGCATGGTGCCGCCGACGCAATAGCCGACCGCATGCACGTCCTCGACATTGGCGGCCTGCCTGGCGACCTCGATCGCCTTCAGCACGCCGTCGCGCATGTAGTCCTCGAACCCCTTCTCGGCCAACGCCGCGGAGGGGTTGACCCAGGAGACGATGAACACGGTTAGCCCCTGCTCGACCGCCCAGCGCACGAAGGATTTCTCCGGGTTGAGGTCGAGCACGTAATATTTGTTGATCCAGGGCGGCACGATCACCACCGGAATCTTCAGCACGCTCTCGGTGGTCGGCGTGTACTGGATGAGCTGCATCAGCTCGTTCTGGAAGATCACCTTGCCGGGGGTGACGGCGAGATTGACGCCGACCTGGAACTTCGAATTGTCGGTCTGGCGGATCTTCAATTCGCCGTCGCCGGCCTCGATGTCCTCGGCGAGCATCTTCATGCCGCGCACCAGGTTTTCGCCATTGGAGGCGAAGGTGGCGCGCAGCAGCTCGGGATTGGTGAGCACGAAATTGGAGGGCGAGACCGCGCTGGCAATCTGCCGGACGTAGAACTCGGCCTTGTGCTTGGTGTGCTTGTCGATCTCGGCTTCCTCGACCAGCGATTCCGCCCAGTTGGCGGTCAGCAGGTAGGTCTGCTTCAGCGCGTCGAAGAACGGGTTGGAGCTCCATTCCGCGTCGGCGAAGCGGGCATCGCGCGCCAGCGGCACCGCGACCGGTTCCGCCGGCTCGCCGCTCAGCCGTTTCAGCGTCGAGGACCACAGCGAGAGATAGCCGCCGATGAGGCGGGACTGGATGTCGACGGTGCGCTTGGGATCGGTCAGCCAGTATTCGGCGACGTTGCCGAGCGTCTTCATGACGTCGGCGACCTCCTCGGCGATGTCGTCCTTCACCCGTCCTTCCTCGCGCGGGCGCAGATAGGCGGCCATTGCCTTGCCGCCCTCTTCGACGAGGCGGGCGAGATTGCCGGCGAATGCCTCGAAATCCACCGGGCCGGCGGAGATCGGCTCCGTAGCCGCGGGCTTCTGGGCGACCTGCTTCTGGGCGACCTGCTGGGCGGGTTCGGCCGGACGCGAGGCCGGCGCGGCCGGAGCCGGCTGCGGGGCTTCCGCCACTTTGGCGACCGGCGCGGGAATCGGGCGCGGGGCGAGGCGGGCATGACTGGCCGTCGGACGCGATTGCGCCGCGCGCCGCGGCGCGGCGATTGCCGCGCGGGTCGATGCCGGCGGTTTCGTTGCCGGGGGCGTCCCGGCCGAGCTCTTCGCCGCCGGCTCCTTGGAAGCCTGAGCTTTGGCCGTCCGAGCGGTGACGGGAGCCTTGGCGGTGGCAGGTGCCTTGACCATGACAGGAGCCTTGGCGACGGCGGGCGTTGTGGCCTTGGCCGTGGCTGGCGCCTTGGCAGTGACGGGAGCCTTGGCGATGGCAGGTGTTGTGGCCTTCGCTGGCGCCTTGACCGTGGCGGTCGCCTTGGTGGCGACGGGAGCTTTAGCCTTGGCCGTGTCAGGCGTTCCGGCGATCGTCGCCCTTGCCGCTGTGGCGGTTCCAGCCTTGGCGGACGTTTTAGCTTTGGGGGCGGCCTTGGCGGCCACCGGCTCGGCGACGGCGGCCTTGGCCGCGGTGGGCGTCGTCACCGCCACCTTGCCGGCTGCCGCCTTCTGCTTGGCCCGTGGCGGCTCGGCCGGTGGCGGCTTGGCGGCGGAGGCGATCCCGGCGGCTTTCGCCGTCGTGGCAGCTTTCGGCGACGCGGCGGCGATCTTCGCCGCGGCCGCCTTGGCGCCGTTTCGCTTTGCCGCGGCGGGCGTGCCGGATTCGGCATTCCCGGCAGCCGTCTTCGCCGCCCGTGTCTTGGCGGCGCCCTCGGGCGGGCCGACGGCAATATCCGGCATCGCCGCCTGGTCGGTGGTGGCGGAGCGCTCCCCGGCGCTCCGTCGGGAGGTGGAACGGCTGGTGTTTCGATTACTCACCGCTTGTCCCCGCGGGTGCGTGCGTTCATAGGTGAGAGCATCATAGACGCGACGCCCGGTTCGAGCGAGAGCCTACCGCCGGATCGATGACAGTTCGGAAAGAGGGACATGACGAGCCGCACCGCCATTTCGCCGAAATCGCCCGCCGGCCTGCGTCTCGTCGTCTGCGCGGCGCTTTGTCTCGGGCTCGCGGGCTGCGCCGGCTTCGGCATGCCGAGCACCAGCGTGCCGAAGCAGGATCTTGCCTATCCGAGTTTCGGCACCCCCGCCAAGGTCGGCGACCGCCCGGTGATGGACGCGGAGACGCAGGCCAAGACGCAGGCCGATCTCGAAAGTCTCGGCCGCGACCGGGCCAACGAGATGCAGCAGCAGATCGACCAGGGCGGCGACCTCGAAAACGCCGGCCAGTGAGACAAGGGGCCGCGAGAGCCCCGTTACCGTTCGTTCACCACGCTTCTGCCAACATGGCTTGCGATGCCTCGCTGTGCGGGCGAGCGAACGATGATATGAACGCCTGTTGCGCCGTGCCATGCGAGGAAGATGGCCGGCTTGGAGCTTGAGACCGATGACCGATTTCCACCGCATCCGCCGGCTGCCGCCCTACGTGTTCGAGCAGGTCAACCGCGTGAAGGCTATCGCCCGCAACGGCGGCGCCGACATCGTGGACCTCGGCATGGGCAACCCGGATCTCGACGCCCCCGAACATGTCGTCGAGAAGCTGAAGGAAACCATCGGCAAGCCCCGCACCGACCGCTATTCGGCTTCCAAGGGCATTCCCGGCCTGCGCCGCGCCCAGGCGGCCTATTACGAGCGCCGCTTCGGCGTGAAGGTGAATGCCGACACCCAGGTCGTCGCCACGCTCGGCTCCAAGGAAGGCTTCGCCAACATGGCGCAGGCGATCACCGCCCCCGGCGACGTGATCCTGGTGCCGAACCCGTCCTATCCGATCCACGCCTTCGGCTTCCTGATGGCGGGCGCCGCCATCCGCTCCGTGCCCTGCGAGCCGGGGCCGGAATTCTTCCATGCGCTGGAGCGGGCGGTGGCGCATTCGATTCCCTCGCCGCTGGCGCTGGTGCTCTGCTACCCGTCGAACCCGACCGCCTGCGTCGCCGATCTCGATTTCTATCGCGACGTCGTCGCCTTCGCCAAGAAGCACGACCTCATCGTGCTGTCCGACCTCGCCTATTCCGAGGTCTATTTCGACGGCAACCCGCCGCCCTCGGTGCTGCAGGTGCCGGGCGCGATGGACGTGACGGTGGAATTCACCTCCATGTCCAAGACCTTCTCCATGGCCGGCTGGCGCATGGGCTTCGCGGTGGGCAACGAGCGGCTGATCGCCGCGCTCGCCCGCGTGAAGTCCTATCTCGACTATGGCGCCTATACGCCGATCCAGGTCGCCGCCACCGCCGCGCTCAACGGCCCGCAGGACTGCATCGCCGAGATGCGGTCGGTCTACCGCAAGCGCCGCGACGCGCTGGTGGACAGCTTCGGCAAGGCCGGCTGGGAGATTCCCTCGCCGAGCGCCTCGATGTTCGCCTGGGCGCCGATCCCCGAGAAGTTCCGCCATCTCGGCAGCCTGGAATTCGCCAAGCTGCTGATCGAGAAGGCGGACGTCGCGGTGGCGCCGGGCGTGGGCTTCGGCGAGCACGGCGACGATTATGTCCGCATCGCGCTGGTGGAGAACGAGCAGCGCATCCGGCAGGCGGCGCGCAATGTGCGCCGCTTCCTTGAAACGGGCGCGGAAACATTGCACAACGTCGTCCCGCTCGCTGCGGCGCGATGAGGTTTTCCAAGTACCGGATCGGCGCCGTTTCCTGCAGTTTCTGATGTTCGGATAGTTTGATGGCGCCGCCGCTCAAAATTGGCATCGCCGGCCTCGGTACGGTCGGAGCCGGCGTCATGCGCATGCTCGCCCGCCAGCAGACCGAGATCGCCGCGCGTTGCGGCCGTACGGTCGAGGTCGTGGCGGTCAGTGCGCGTGACCGCTCGCGCAACCGCGATTGCGATCTTTCCTCGGTGCGCTGGGTCGACGGCCCGGTCGCGCTCGCCCGCGATCCCGGCATCGACGTCTTCGTCGAGCTGATCGGCGGTTCGGACGGCGCGGCCCGCGACGCGGTCGCCGCCGCGCTGGAGGCCGGCAAGCCGGTGGTCACCGCCAACAAGGCGCTGCTCGCCCATCACGGCATGGCGCTGGCGACGCTGGCGGAAGCGCACGGCGCCGGCATCGGTTTCGAGGCGGCGGTCGCCGGCGGCATCCCGATCGTCAAGACGCTGCGCGAGGCACTGCTCGGCAACCGCATGGCGCGGATCTCCGGCATCCTCAACGGCACCTGCAACTACATCCTGACCAAGATGCAGGAGGAGGGGCTGTCCTTCGAGGAATGCCTCGATCAGGCGCAGCAGCTCGGCTATGCCGAGGCCGATCCCAGCTTCGACGTCGACGGCTTCGACACCGCCCACAAGCTCGCCCTGCTGGCGACGCTGGCCTTCGGCGTGCAGCCGGACCCCGACGCCATCCATGTCGAGGGCATCCGCACCATCAGCCTTGCCGATCTCGATGCCGCCGACGAGCTCGGCTATCGCATCAAGCTGCTCGGCGTCGCCGCCCGCACCGGCGAGCAGGTCGAATTGCGCGTCCACCCGACGATGGTGCCCAAACATTGGCCAATCGCGCAGGTCGCCAGCGTCACCAATGCGGTGGCGGTGGACGGCGATGCGGTGGCGCTCACGCTGGTCGGCCCCGGTGCCGGCGGCGACGCGACCGCCTCGGCGGTGGTCGGCGACCTCTGCGATCTCGCCGCTTCGCGGCCCTGCCGGCCTTTCGGCTGGCCGGTGGCGATGCTGCGTCCGGCCGGCAAGCCGGCAATCCAGCGGCACGAGGGCGGCTACTACATCCGCCTCGCCGCGGTGGATCGGCCTGGAACGGCGGCAGCCATTGCCCGTCATATGGCCGAGCAGAACATATCCCTAGAGTCCATAATGCAGCATCGGCGCGGAAGACCGCATGGCGGCGACCGGGCGGAGAGTGCAGGAGGCCCCGCGCCGGTGGTGCTGATTACCTACGCGACGACGGAAGAGGCGGTGCGCCGCGCGATCTCAGCCATCGAAGCCGATGGCGTGATCACGTCGCTGCCGCAGGTGATACGGATCGAGAAGGATTGAGGGCTGGGACGATGGCGGAAATCACGGTCAAGGCAGGTCAGGCACTGGAGCGCATCCTGACGCTCGAACTGGTGCGCGTCACCGAGCGCGCGGCGGTTGCCGCCGCGGGTCTGCGCGGTCGGGGCGACGAGAAGGCGGCCGACAAGGCGGCGGTCGATGCGATGCGGCGCGAACTCAACCGGCTGCCGATCGCCGGGCGCATCGTCATCGGCGAGGGCGAGCGCGACGAGGCGCCGATGCTGTTCATCGGCGAGGAGCTCGGCACCGGGCACGGCCCGGCGGTGGACATCGCCGTCGATCCGCTCGAAGGCACCACGCTCTGCGCCAAGAACATGCCGGGCTCCATCGCGGTGATGGCGATGGCCGAGGGCGGCACGCTGCTCTACGCCCCCGACGTCTACATGGACAAGATCGCCATCGGACCGGGCTATGCCAAGGGCACCATCGACATCGACGCGACGCCCGAGGAAAACATCCACTCGCTGGCCAAGGCCAAGGGCGTGAAGCCCTCGGAGATCACCGCGCTGATTCTCGATCGCCCGCGCCATGCCGGCATCATCGCCGCGGTGCGCAAGACCGGCGCCTCGGTGCAGCTGATCACCGACGGCGACGTCGCCGGCATCATCCACACCACCAATCCCGACGAGACCGGCGTCGACATCTATCTCGGCACCGGCGGGGCGCCGGAGGGCGTGCTGGCGGCCGCGGCCCTGCGCTGCATCGGCGGCGAGATGTATACCCGCCTGATCCTCGACAGCGAGGAGAAGCGCGAGCGCGCCAAGACCATGGGCGTCACCGACCCGAAGAAGATCTACACCATCACCGACCTGGTGCGCGGCGACTGCCTGATCGCGGCGACCGGCGTGACCACCGGCAACCTGCTCAAGGGCGTGAAGTACCGCAAGGACGTGGTGGAGACCCACACCGTCGTCATGCGCTCGGCCTCCGGCACGGTGCGCTGGATCGAGGCGGAGCACCGCGACATGTCGAAGTTCCATCTCGGCTGAGTTCGGCGGGACGGATTTCACCTTCCCTACGGGGCGCGGCAACGCGCCCCGTTTTCGTTTCCGACACGCCCGTCAAACCCGCCCGACGCGGCGGCGAGGGGGTTGCGAGACGCCGCCGATCCGCCTACCTCGGTCTTTGGAAGTGGCTCGGTGTGCTGTATACCAGACGCCGCAGGCCAGCATTCCACGAGAATGCCAAGACATTTGCAAAGGGAACGACCCATGTCCGCCGCTCATTCGCCGCTGCCGGAAATCCTCAAGCAACTCACCGCCCTGATCGAGGCCGACAAGTATCGCGACGTCGCCGAGGCCTATGCCGCCTTCGTGAAGGAGCATCCGACCACGCGCTTCCTGGCTTCCGAGCCGATCCCCTTCAAGATCAAGGTGCGCCTCTCCGACAAGTACGGCTCGTCCGCGACGTCCACCTTCACGCTGCGCCACACCACCTGGGCCGAGGACGTGAAGGCGGCGCTGAACGAAAGCCCGGACGCCTTCGCCGCGCTGGCGGCCAAGTACGATGCCGAGACCGCCGAGGTGGCCAAGACGGTGAAGAAGGTCGCCTGATCGTCCTTTGCGGCGCCGGTCGCGAGGACCGGCGCCCGCCCTGGAACATTGATTTTACGCACTTTCTTAACGCGAGCCGGTATCCGCTTCGCGTGAAAGCGCTCTAGATGCCGATGCGCCCGAAGCCGGGCAGCTTGATGCCCGGCCGCCGCAGGTCGAGCCCGGCCACCGCGCCGAACAGGTTCACCTCCAGCCCCTCCACCCAGGCGAGCGTCAGCCCGGCATAGCCGCCCAGCGACAGCCGCAATCCGGTGCGCGAGGGCGACCAGCCCACCCATTCGCCCTCGACCGGGAAGTCCTTGCCGATGGCGGTCGGCGGCAGCGCCACGGCCATTTCCGGTACCTGCCCGACGACATAGGCGACGAAGCTGTTGGAGTTCGGCCCCGGCCAGACGCGATAATCCCCGGCATCGGCATAGGGATAGGCGTCGATCGCCGCCTGCAGCTTCGGGATCAGCCGCCCGGCGGCCTCGCCCGTCGCCTCGAACACGATCTCCGGCGCATTGCCGAACCAGCGCCCGTCCGGCGGGTAGGCGTCGCGGCGGATCGGCGAGCCCCAGCCGACCTTGTCGAAGCGCTGATAGGGGCCGCCTTCCGGCTTCAGCACGATCCAGCTATGCACCGCGAAAATCCCGCGCCAGCGCCCGACCCGCGCGGCGTAGACGCGCACCATCGCCTCCCGGTTCTGCGCGGCGACGGGCAGCGTGCCGGTGCTCGACCAGTCGGCATTGCGCCAGGAGCGCGACCAGTCGGCGCCCTGCCACTGCACCAGCGCATGCGCACCGAGCGGCAAGGCGAAGAACAGCAGGAATCCGAGAACGACGACGCGGGCGGTGAGCAGCATGGTGCAGCATGTGTTCGGCTTGGAGCCGAAATCCAGAGCCCGCGCCGATGCTGGCGCAATCGTGTTCGATGCGCTGCAGCAAACAGGCGTTGACAGAGTTGCAAACGAGTCGCATCTTTCTTGCGAATAGTTTGCAATAGCGAGTGAGAATATGCTGGACAGCATCTCGTCGGGCGGGTGGAGGCGTGAGCGCGGGGATCCCGCGCTATCGGAAGTGCATGGCACCATTGCCGTGCCGAAGCGTCCCGGCTTGCGCCGCGTGCTGGCCTTCATGGGGCCGGGCTATCTGGTCGCCACCGGCTATATGGATCCCGGCAACTGGGCGACCTCGCTCGCCGGCGGTTCCAAGTTCGGCTACGGCCTGCTCACCGTCGCGCTGCTGTCCAACATGATCGCGATCCTGCTGCAGGCCCTGTGCTCGCGCCTCGGCGTCGCCTCGGGCCGGGACCTGGCGCAGGCCTGCCGCGACGCCTTTCCGCGCACCGTCTCCTTCGTGCTGTGGATCCTCGCCGAGGCGGCGATCTGCGCCACCGACCTCGCCGAAGTCATCGGCACCGCCATCGGCCTCAATCTCCTGTTCGGCCTGCCGCTGGAGATCGGCGTGGTGCTCACCGCGCTCGATGTCTTCCTGATCCTGTGGCTGCAGAATCTCGGATTCCGCTGGGTGGAGGCGATGGTCGTCGCCTTGCTTGCCGTCATCGCCGTCTGCTTCGGCCTGCAGATCGCGATGGCGGACCCGGACTGGGGCGAGGTCATCCGCGGCTTCGCGCCGACCACCGAGATCGTGCGCAACCCGGACATGCTCTACCTGGCGCTCGGCATCCTCGGCGCCACGGTGATGCCGCATAACCTCTACCTGCATTCGGCCATCGTGCAGACCCGCCGCCATGACGGCACGCTGGACGGCAAGCGCGAGGCGATCAAGCTCGCCACCTTCGATTCCACCTTCGCGCTGATGTTTGCGCTCACCATCAACGCCTCGATCCTCATCCTCGCCGCCTCCGCCTTCCATGCCGGCGGAGTGGGGGAGGTGGCCGATCTCGGCAAGGCGCACGAGCTGCTCAACCCGCTGCTCGGCAGCGCGCTGGCGCCCACCCTCTTCGCCGTCGCGCTGCTGTGCTGCGGCCTCAACTCGACGGTGACCGCGACCATTGCCGGACAGGCGGTGATGGAGGGCTTCCTCAATTTCCGCATCGCGCCATGGCTGCGCCGGCTCACCACCCGCTCCATCGCCATCGTGCCGGCCGCGGCTGTGACCATCGCCTATGGCGAGAGCGGCGCCGGCTCGCTGCTGATCCTCAGCCAGGTGATCCTCAGCCTGCAGCTGCCCTTCGCCATCGTGCCGCTCATCATGTTCACGGCGGACAAGCGCAAGATGGGCACGCTCGTCGCGCCCCGCTGGCAGACCGTGCTGGCGATCATGGCGGCCGCGCTGATCATCGCGCTCAACATGAAGCTCCTGTTCGACTTCGTGACGGCGTCGTGATCGCGCCCATCCAAAAGGCCGTCTTGCGTCCGTCGCCGCGACGACGTCTCATGACGCCTTCTTCGGTGCGTCGTCGACGCGGGGACGGGCATGAGCGATACGGCAAGCTTCTTCGGTGATCTGCTCGGCAGCATCGCCGAGCGCGGGCGGGCGCTGCTCGACATGGGCCGCGAGCGCAAGCCGGCCGGGGCGGTGAAGGCCGCCGGCCTCGTCGCCGCCTGCGAGCAGCTGCATTCCGGCCGCGGGGAGGCCTCCGGGGTCGCTCTGGCCGACGAGATCCTGCTCGCCTATGGCGGGCTGAAGAGCGCGGAGAAGATCGCCTTCTTCGAGGCGCTGGCCAGCACGTTCGGGCCGGATGTCTCGCGGCTGGATGCCGCCGTCGCCGCCTACGCGGCCGCCCCCTCCGCCGCAACGGCGCATGCCCTGCATCTGGCGAGCGAACCGCGCCGGCAGGAACTGATCCGCCGGCTCAACCTTGCGCCCGGCGCCACCGCGCGGCTGGTGGCCATGCGCGCGGACCTGCTCGCCAGCCTGAAGCGGCGGCCCGAGCTGGCCGAGGTCGACCGCGATTTCACCCATCTCTTCGCATCCTGGTTCAATCGGGGGTTTCTCGTGCTGCGCCGGATCGACTGGTCAACACCTGCGAACGTGCTCGAAAAGATCATCCGCTACGAGGCGGTGCACGAGATCCGCGACTGGAACGACCTGCGCGCCCGCGTCGACAGCCCGGACCGGCGCTGCTACGCCTTCTTCCATCCGACGCTGGTCGACGAGCCGCTGATCTTCGTCGAGGTGGCGCTGACCCGCGACATTCCCGGCGCCATCGCGCCGATCCTGGCGCAGAAGCGCATCCATCTCGATCCGGCCAAGGCGACCACCGCGGTATTCTATTCCATCTCGAACACGCAGACCGGCCTCGGCGGGGTGAGCTTCGGCAATTTCCTCATCAAGCATGTGGTGGAGGAAATCTCGCGCGAGCTGCCGGGTCTGAAGACCTTCGTCACCCTGTCGCCGGTGCCGAGCTTCCGCGCCTGGCTGGAGGCCGAGCGGGCCAGCGCCGGCTCGTCCCTGTTCACCGCCGCCGATCGCGCGCTACTCGCCGGGCTCGACGCGCCCGGCCTCGCCGAGGACGAGGCGCGCCGCATGGCGCTCGCCCCGCTGCTGGCGTCGCTGGCGGCGCATTACCTTCTGGTGGCGCGCAATCCGCGCGGCCGTCCGCTGGACCCGGTGGCGCGCTTCCATCTCGGCAATGGCGCGCGGCTGGAGCGCATCGACCCGTTCGGCGACCTGTCGGAGAAGGGCATGAAGCAGGCCGCCGGCCTGATGGTGAACTACCGCTACGTGCTCGGCGACATCGAGGCCAATCACGAGGCCTATTTCGACCACGGCGAGGCGGTGGCGAACCCGGCGGTGCGCAAGCTCCTGCGCGCCGAGACGCAGCAGAAGGCGCTGGCGGTGCAGTAAGGCTGGATCCCCGGCGTTCTGCGGCGGCCAAATCCTCCGGTGCCGATGGCGCGGTCTTCCGGGCCTCGCAGGCCGGCGCACGCAAAGGGGCCTTGGCCGCCAGCCTCGCCCCTGCGTGCCGGCCCGTCGATCCCGCACTGCCTTGACAGGACCCGCCGGGCCATGCCCGATGCCGGCAGTTGTATCGGTCCCCGGGTCGCCTTGCGCATGTTCCTTCTCCCTCATCTCCTGAAGCGTTTCGTCGACAAGGGCCGGCTCGTCGTGATCGACGAGAAGGGGGCCTCGCACAGCTTCGGCTCCGGCGAGGGCGGGCCGGCCGTCACCATGCGCCTGCACGACGGCAAGCTCGACCGCGAGCTGTTCTTCAATCCCGAGCTGGTGATGGCCGAGGCCTATATGGACGGCCGCCTCACCTTCGAGAACGGCTCCACGATCTACGACTTCCTCTATCTGTTCTCGATCAACCGCAAGGGCCTCGCCTCGCACCCGATGCAGCAGGCGCTGCGCAAGGCGTGGCGGGCGCTGAAGCGCTGGCACCAGTCCAATCCGCTCGGCCGCTCGGCGAAGAATGCGCAGAGCCATTACGACCTGCCGCCGGATTTCTACCGGCTGTGGCTCGACGAGCAGATGATCTATTCCTGCGCGTATTTCCCCACCCCCGATGCATCGCTGGAGGAGGCGCAGCACGCCAAGCTCCGCCACATCGCCGCCAAGCTGAAGCTGGAGCCCGGCATGCGGGTGGCCGAGATCGGCTCGGGCTGGGGGGCGCTCGCGATCTATCTCGCAAGGGAATGCGGCGTCCACGTCACCGCCATCAACGTCGCCACCGAGCAGCTCGCCGAATCGAAGAAGCGCGCCGCGGCGGCCGGGGTGCTCGACCGCATCACCTTCTTCGAGCGCGACTATCGCGAGCTCACCGGCACCTATGACCGCGTGGTGTCGGTCGGCATGATGGAGCATGTCGGCGTCCATTATTTCGACGAGTATTTCAATACCGTGAAGCGGCTGCTGGTGCCCGGCGGCTTCGCGATGATCCACGCCATCGGCCGCATGTCGCCGCCCGGCTCCACCGCGCCGTTCATCCGCAAATACATCTTCCCCGGCGGCTATGTGCCGGCGATGTCGGAAGTGTTCTCGTCGCTGGAGCGCGTCGGCCTGTGGACCGGCGACTGCGAGATGCTGCGCCTGCACTATTACTGGACCATCCGCCACTGGCGGCTGAATTTCGAGGCCAAGCGTCCCGAGGTGGTCGCCATGATGGGCGAGCGCTTCGCCCGCATGTGGGAATTCTACCTCGTCGCCGTCGAGCTCGGCTTCCTCAACGGCTCGAACATGGTGTTCCAGCTGCTGCTGGCAAACGAGCGCGACGCGGTGCCGGTGATCCGCGACTTCATCGTCGACGAGGAGCGCATGCTCGCCGCGGGCGAGACGGCGCGGGCCGCGGAACCCTTTGCCGGCTGAGGCGTTGTCACGGCGTTTTCCACCCCTGCCGGCGTGCCGGCCAATCCTCGTTTTCCAATGCCTGATGATTCCCGGCGCCATCGGTTGCGCGCCCTGACCAAAGACGCCCACAGCCTCGTCGATGCTAGCGTCGGCAGCTTTGACAGCCCGGCGGATTATGTCCGCTACCTGAAGGGCCAGATCGCCTTCCGCCACGCCGTCGAGACGGGCCTGGCGCGCCTGCCCTGGCCGGCGAGCTTCGGCGGCTGGCTGTTCCGGCCGCTGGCGCCGCTGCTGCGGGCCGATCTCGACGATCTCGGCATTGCGCCGCCGCCGCTGCCGCCCCTCGCGCCGGTCGCGCCGCAGGACCTGCTCGGCGTGCTCTATGTGCTCGAAGGCTCCAGTCTCGGCGCCCGCGTGCTCTACAGGCGTGCCCGCGCACTCGGCTTCGACGCCGGGTTCGGCGCCCGCCACCTCGCGGCGCAGGCCGAGGACCGCGAGGCCTGGCCGGGCTTACTCGCCATCCTCGAATCCGCCGAGCCCTTCGACATGGACCGTACCGTGACCGCCGCGCTCGCCACCTTCGCCGCGGCCGGTCGGGCATTCGAAAGGCCGCTCGATGTCGTCGGCTGAGGCGGTCGATCTCACCAATTGCGATCGCGAGCCCATCCATGTTCCGGGAAGCATCCAGCCGCATGGCGGGCTGATCGCCTGCGATCCCTCGAGCGGACGGCTGCTGCGCTGGTCGGCCAACATGCCGGGCTTCATCGGCGTCGACGGCGCCATGGATGGCCGCGACCTCGCCGGCCTCGTTGGCGCGACGGCGGCCGCGCGGCTGGCCGATGCGCTGGCGCAGGCGCGCGAGGGGCGGCCGCCGCTGCTGCTGTTCGGGCTGGTGGCCGGTTCCGGCGCGCGCTTCGACGTCACGGTGCACCGCACCGCCGAGGCCGGCCTCCTCGAATTCGAGCCGCCCTCCGCCGAGGACGGGCCGGCGCTCGACATTGCCCGCGCCATGATCGCCCGCACCACCGGCGAGGACACCGTCGACGCGCTGCTCGAACGCACCTCGCAGGTGGTGCGCGAGGTTCTCGGCTATGACCGGGTGATGGTCTATCGCTTCGCCCCCGACGGTGCCGGGCAGGTGGTCAGCGAGGACAAGCGCCCCGATCTGGAGAGCTTCTTCGGCCAGTGGTTCCCGGCGAGCGACATTCCCCAGCAGGCGCGCGATCTCTACAGGCGCAACCTCATCCGCGTGATCGGCGACGCGCGCGGCGCGCGCTGCGCCATCGTGCCGGAGCCGGACGGGCAGGGCCGGCCGCTCGACCTCTCCCATGCGCATCTGCGCTCGGTCTCGCCGATCCATCTCGAATATCTGCGCAACATGGGCGTGGCGGCCTCGATGTCGATTTCCGTGCTGGTCGACGGGGCGCTGTGGGGACTGATCGCCTGCCACCATTATTCCCCGCGCGTGCTGCCGATGGCGCAGCGCACGGCGGCGGAAATGTTCGGCTCGTTCTTCGCGCTGCGGCTGCATGCGCTCAAGCAGAAGCGCACACTGGAGATTTCCACCGCCGCCCGCCGCGGGCTCGACCGCTTCCTGCGCATCGCCTCGCATCACGACGATGTCGGCGAGCTGCTGCGCACCAACATGCTGGAATTCGCCACCCTGATACCCTGCGACGGCATCGGCCTCTGGCTCGGCGGCGAGTGGACCGGCCACGGCGCCACGCCGCCGGCCTCCGCCATTGCCGGCCTCGCCCGCGTCGTCGGCACCCTGGCGGAAGGCCGGGTCTGGGCCACCCATTCGATGTCCGCTTCCTGGCCGCCGGCGGAGGAGTTCTGCGAGGTGGCCGCCGGCGTGCTGGCCCTGCCGCTGTCGCAGCTGCCGCGCGACTATCTGCTCTTCTTCCGCCGCGAGGTGGTGCAGACCCTCGCCTGGGCCGGGCGGCCGGAAAAGCTCTACGAGACCGGCCCGCATGGCGACCGGCTGACGCCGCGCAAGAGCTTCGCCATCTGGAAGGAGACGGTCGACCGGCACGCCAGCCCCTGGACCGAGGCCGATCGCGAGATCGCCGAGGCGGCGCGCTCGACGCTGGTCGAGATCGTGCTGCGCCACAACGAGCTGATGGCCGACGAGCGCGAGAAGTCCGACACCCGCCAGCGCATGCTCAACGAGGAGCTGAACCACCGCGTCAAGAACATCCTTGCGGTGATCAAGTCGCTGGTCGAGCATTCGATGCAGGACGGCCGCTCGGTGCAGGACTACGTCGCCTCGCTGCGCGGGCGGGTGAATGCGCTGGCGCTGGCGCATGATCAGGTGGTGCGCGGGGCCGGCGGCGGCTCCCTGCTCGATCTGCTGCGCGCCGAGCTCTCGCCCTATGAGGGCGCCGCCGCCCATGCCGCCCTCAGCGGCCCCGTGGTCCGGCTCGACGCCCGCGCCTTCTCGGTGATGGCGCTGGTGCTGCACGAGCTCGCCACCAACGCGGCCAAATATGGGGCGCTCTCGCGCGCGGGCGGCCATGTCGAGGTGCGCTGGCACGTCGATGCGGTCGGGGATTGCGAGATGGTCTGGCAGGAGCGCGGCGGCCCGCCGGTGCGCGTGCCCGGCCGCAGCGGCTTCGGCACCGCGCTCATCGAGCGGGCCATCCCCTACGACCTCGGCGGCGAGAGCCGCATGAGCTACGAGGAGGCCGGCTTCGTTGCCCGGCTCAAGCTGCCGGCCCGCCACATCGCCACCACCGGCTTCGGCGAGGGCGATTGGGTGGAGGGCCTCGCCGCCGCGCAGACCGCGCCGGTGTCGTTGGCCGGCGCCTCGGTTCTGCTGGTCGAGGACCAGATGATCATCGCCATGGATGTCGAGCTGATGATGAACGAGGCCGGCATCACCGATATCGCCACCGCTGCCTCGGTGGCCGACGCGCTGAGGAGGCTGAAGGGCTACACGCCCGATATCGCGGTCCTCGACGTCAATCTCGGCTCCGGCACCTCGGCGTCGGTGGCGGAGGAGCTGCTGCGGCGCGGCGTGCCCTTCGTGTTCGCCACCGGCTATGGCGACCGCTCGATGATCCCGCCCGGCTGCGCGCATGTGCGCGTGCTGTCCAAGCCCTATGACCGCGACGTGCTGCTCACGGCGCTGCGCGATCTCTACGGCACCCGCAGCGAAAAGGTGCCGGGCTGACCTCTCGCCAGCGGGCGGGAGGGACAGAGTCCATTGATCGAGACAGAGTCCATCGCTTGGGACAGAGTCTAGCGCTTGGGACTTGCCAGCACCGGCCTGTTTCCATTAAGAGGAAATCCAGAGCAACCTCGCGAGAGCCGAGCCGTGACGCATTCGTCCGTCCGCCGCACCGCGACCCCGACCGCCAGGCGGTTTGCGGGGAACGCTCTCCTTCTGTCCGGCCTGCTGCTTCTTAGCCGCCCCTGAGGGCCGGCCGGGCTGCGTGCCTGGGCGCTCAGGGGATGATGCCCGCACCGCCCGCACTACCAGTTTCGAGCCGCCGCCGTGACCCCAAGGGGCCGCCGGCTCGCGCGTCCAGAAGGAAGACCGACATGTCCCCGCACGCCCCGTCCGCCGCCGCCGCCCATGACCGCGTCGTCATCTTCGACACCACGCTGCGCGATGGCGAGCAGTGCCCCGGCGCCTCCATGACCTTCGAGGAGAAGCTGGACGTCGCCGAGCTGCTCGACGAGATGGGCGTCGACATCATCGAGGCCGGCTTCCCCATCGCCTCCAACGGCGATTTCGAATCCGTCGCCGAGATCGCCCGCCGCACCCGCAATGCGGTGATCGCCGGCCTCGCCCGCGCCATTCCCGCCGACATCGCCCGCGCCGGCGAGGCGGTGAAGCATGCGCGCCGCCCGCGCATCCACACCTTCGTCTCCACCTCGCCGATCCATCTGGAACACCAGATGCGCAAGACGCAGGAGCAGGTGATCGAGATCATCACCGCGACGGTGACGCAGGCCCGCAACCTGGTGGAGGACGTCGAGTGGTCGGCGATGGACGCCACCCGCACCCCGATCGACTATCTGGCGCGCTGCGTGGAAACCGCGGTGAAGGCCGGCGCCACCACCATCAACCTGCCCGACACGGTCGGCTATGCGACGCCGTCGGAGTATGAGGCGATGTTCCGCCAGGTGCGCCAGCAGCTGATGGACCGCGTCGCCAATGCCGACAAGGTGATCTTCTCCGCCCATTGCCACGACGATCTCGGCCTCGCCGTCGCCAATTCGCTGGCGGCCCTGGCCGGGGGCGCCCGGCAGATCGAGTGCACCGTCAACGGCCTCGGCGAGCGCGCCGGCAACGCGGCGCTGGAAGAGATCGTCATGGCGATCAAGACCCGCGGCGACGTGCTGCCCTTCGCCACCGGCATCGATGCCGGCATGCTGACCCGCGCCTCCAAGATGGTATCGGCGGTCACGTCCTTCCCGGTGCAGTACAACAAGGCGATCGTCGGCCGGAACGCCTTCGCGCATGAGAGCGGCATCCACCAGGACGGCATGCTGAAGAACAACACCACCTACGAGATCATGACGCCGGAAAGCGTCGGCGTCTCCAAGACCTCGCTGGTGATGGGCAAGCATTCCGGCCGCGCCGCCTTCCGCGACAAGCTGAAGGCGCTCGGCTACGAGCTGGGCGAGAACGCGCTCAACGACGCCTTCACCCGCTTCAAGGATTTGGCCGACCGCAAGAAGATCGTCTATGACGAGGACATCGAGGCGCTGGTCGATCACGAGATCGCCGCCGCGCATGACCGCATGAAGTTCGTCTCGCTCTCGGTCATCGCCGGCAGCCACGGCCCGCAGCGCGCCACCCTGAAGATGGAGGTCGACGGCCGCGTGTTCACCGAGGAGGCCGAGGGCAACGGCCCGGTCGACGCCACCTTCAACTGCATCAAGGCGATCGTGCCGCATGCCGCCAAGCTGGCGCTCTACCAGGTCCACGCCGTCACCGAAGGCACCGACGCGCAGGCGGAAGTGTCGGTGCGGCTGGAGGAGGGCGACAAGGCGGTGACGGGTCGCGGCTCGGCTCCCGATACGCTGGTCGCCTCGGCGCAGGCCTATATCATCGCGCTCAACAAGCTGCAGTCGAAGCGCCAGAGCCTGAACGCGCAGGCGAGCCCGGCGGCGGAGTGAGGCTCGGCGGATTCGCGCCCCGCCCGGGCCAAGACCGGGGCGGGGCGCGGTCGTCTTTTCAGTCTTCCGAGGACGGCCGCGGCACGAAGCGGTAGCCGTCGCCGTCCTTGGCGACATGGCCGACGCCCGGGAAGGGCAGGTGCGCGCCGGCGATCAGCAGCCGGTCGGTCGTCACCATGTCGAGCACCTTCCTGCGGCTCGCCACAGCCTGCGCCTGGTCGGTGTCGAAGGCGATGGCGCGCTGGGGTTCGGGGAACTGCAGCACGGCATTGTGCACGATGTCGCCCCAGATCAGCAGGTCGGCGCCCCCGCCCGAGCTGACGCGGATCATGCTGTGGCCGGCGGTGTGGCCCGGCGCCGCGATGACGCCGATGCCGGGCAGAATCTCCTGGTCGTCCTTGAACAGCACCAGCTTGCCGGCGTCGGCATAGGGCTTCACCGCCACCTTGGCGATGGTGAAGAACGACTTCGCCTCGGCCGGCGCCTGGGCGGCGATGGCCTCGCTGGTCCAGAACGCATGTTCGGGCTCGGCGACATGGAGCGTCGCATTGGGGAAGGCGGCCTTGCCGTCCACCGCCAGCCCGCCGGCGTGGTCGGGATGCAGATGGGTCATCACCACGGCATCGATCTGTTCGGGCCTTATGCCGGCGGCCGCGAGATTGCCGCCGAGATGGCCGAGCGTCGGGCCGAACAGCTGCGCGGTGCCGGTATCGACCAGCACGAGGCGATCGCCGGTATTGATCAGCCACTCGTTGACCGAGGTGCGGGCCGTCTTCGTGGGGAGGAAGTCGCCGGCGAGCCGTCGCTCGGCGGCCGCGGGGTCTCCGGTGAATATCCTGGTGTCGAGCTCCAGCACACCGTCCTTCAGTACGGTGACCTGATTGGAGCCGAGCTTCATGCGGTAGAAACCCGGTGCTCCACCTTCGGCAAACGGCGCCTTGGCGGCGGCGGGCGTGAGGGAAAGGGGGCCCGGCACCAGTGCGGCACCGAGCGCGGCGAGCCCGAAGGAGCGGCGTGACAGGGTCATCGGTAGTCTCCCGAGATGAGGATAGCGGCTTTGGCCGCCTACACGATGGATGGCATCTTAGTGCCGTTGCGGCAGCGTGGCGATCCGGCTCCACATATGCCCCTCTCGCGGGAATGCCGGTCGATCATGCGCCATAATGCTGCCCGTCCGGTCGGGAATGGCTGGTGCTTCCGCCGGAGACCTGCAGAAGGACGTCGCCTCCCGCATGATCGCCGCCGCATGATCGCCGCCTCCGCCCCCGGCGTCGAACTGAACGCGCTGGATGCGTGCCGCCCGCGCCGCGCGCCGTCGCGCTCCGGCGCCGGGGCGGTGCGGCTCGCCGCCTCGCTGGCGCTGCACCTGGCGGTGCTGGCGGCGGCGGCGCTCGTCGGCACCGCGCCGTTCCTCGAACCTCGCGACGCGCCGGCGATCGAGACCGAGGTGATCGACGCCCGCGAATTCGACGCCCTGCGCGGCGTGGCTCCCCGCCCTCCGGCGCCGGAACCGGCCGCCGAGGCGCTGCCGTCCGCCGCCGCTGCTGCGCCGCCTCCCGCCGCCGCCCCGCCAAAGGCCGCCGCGCGGCCGGCGCTTCCCGACATGATCCGCCCCTCGCAGATGCTCTCCGAGCGCGCGCTCGCCGATCCGCGCAGCCGTGGCATCAAGCGCGAGCTCGCCCGCCTCGCCGACGAGGAGCGCATCGCCCAGCTCTGCGATCTCGAGGCGATGGAGCAGATCCATGCCTGGCAGGCCGCCTATCAGCCCGACCGGCTGGTCGACTACGCGCTGTCCGACACGCGGATGCGCGAACGCACGCTGCTCGTCGATGGCGGCGCGTTCCGCAGCCATCTCAAATGGTACGAGGTGTCGTATTCCTGCGAGCTGGACGAGGGGATGCGCAAGGTGGTCGGCTTCGCCTTCCGTGTCGGCGAGGCGATCCCGCGCGAGGACTGGACCGCCCTCAACCTGCCGGCCATTCACTGAGCCGGCTCACGACCGGCGCGGATCGACCCCGCAATCGGCCGCGATCCGTGCGTGGAGCGCATCTTCCAGCGCCCCGAGCGGTGCCCGGCCGAGCGCGGCGCCGTCGAGGGCCGTCACCGGGCGGATGAAGCGCAGGCTGTTGGTGAGGAACACCGCCTCGGCGCCCGCCAGCTCCGCCGGCTCCAACGCCCGCTCCACCACGGGCCAGCCGATGTCCGGCGCGATCTCCATCACCAGCGCCCGCATTACTCCGGGAAGGCAGCCCTCGGTGAGGGGCGGGGTGACGAGCCTGCCATCGATGAGCGCGAACAGGTTGGCGATGGTGGTGCAGGCGACGCGTCCCCGCGTGTTCAGCAGCAGCGCGTCCTCCACGCCGGCCCGGGCCGCCTCGCGGGCCGCGAGGACATGGTCGAGATAGCCGAGCGTCTTGAGACTGGCGGTCGGCGAGAATTCATTGCGCCGTCCGCTGGCCGTCACCAGCCGCGCCGCCTGGCCGAGCAGCGCCGAGCTCCAGGGCGCCGTCGTCGCCACCACGGTCGGTTCCCCGACGCTCGCCGGCCATAGCCCCCGCGCGGCGGCCCCGCGTGTCACCGTGGTGCGAACGACCAGCGGCGCCTCCGTCATCGCGGCCTCCATCGCCGCCTCCATCGCCGCCTCGATCCGCGCGCGCTCGACCGCGATGCCGATCGCCTGCGCCGCCGCGACCAGCCGGTCGACATGCCGCGTCCGCGCCACCACCGCGCGCCCCAGCGCCAGCGCGGTATCGAACACGCCGTCGCCGAGCGTGAAGCCGCGATCCTCGACACTCACCACCTGGTCCGCGGTCCCGCTCATGCGGCGACTTTGGCCAGTGCGAGGAAATTCGCCATCAGCGCATAGCCGTGCTCGGTCAGCACCGATTCCGGGTGGAACTGCACGCCATAGGTCGGATGCTCCCGGTGGGCGAGCCCCATGATCTCGCCATCGGCGCTCCAGGCGGTGGCGAGCAGCGGCCCGGCGGGGTCGAGCTCCACCGCCAGCGAATGGTAGCGGCCCGCCATGAAAGGCGAGGGCAGGCCGGCGAATATATCGGTGCCGTGATGGCGGATCGCCGAGGGCCGGCCGTGCATGGGCTCGCGTGCGGCCACCACCCATCCGCCCAGCGCCTCGCCGATGCATTGATGGCCGAGGCAGATGCCGAGGATCGGCACCCGGCCGGAGAGCGCCCGGATCGCGTCCAGCGACACTCCCGCCTGCTTCGGGGCGCAGGGGCCGGGCGAGATCACCAGCGCCTGCGGGCGGAGCGCCTCCAGCGCGGCGACATCCACCGCGTCGTTGCGCAGCACCTCCACCTCGGCACCCAATTCGGTGAGGTAGCGGGCGACGTTGAAGGCGAAGCTGTCGTAATTGTCGATGAGGACGATCATGGCCGTCACTCCCCCGGCCGGAAGGCGCGGAAAATCCGCTCGGCCTTGGTGAGGCTTTCCTGATATTCCGCCGCCGGATCGGAGAGCAGCGTGATGCCGCCGCCGACCCCGAACGCCGCCTCGCCGTTCTCCAGCGTCACCGTGCGGATGGCGATGTTGAGGTCCATCGCCCCGTCGAAGCCGATATAGCCGATGGCGCCGCAATAAACCCCGCGCGGCCGGCCTTCCAGCGTGCGGATGATCTCCATGGCGCGGATCTTCGGCGCGCCGGTGATCGAGCCGCCGGGGAAGGCGGCGGCAAGGAGGTCCAGCCCGTCGCGACCGTCCTTCAGCGTGCCGGTCACCACCGAGACGAGGTGATGCACGTTGGCATAGGTCTCCAGCCCGCACAGACGGGGCACCTTCACCGTGCCGGGCCGGCAGACGCGCGACAGGTCGTTGCGCAACAGGTCGACGATCATCACGTTTTCGGCGCGATCCTTCTCGCTGGCGGCCAGCTCCCGCCCGCGGAAGGCGTCGAGCGACGGCTCCACCGAGCGCGGCACGGTGCCCTTGATCGGCCGGGCCTCCACCTGCAGTGCATTTTCAACCGCGCGCAGGGTGAGGAAGCGTTCCGGCGAGGAGGAGGCGACGGCGCGCCCTTCGGTCAGCATCAGCGCCGCGAAGGTGGCCGGGTTGGCCTGCCGCAGCCGCTGATACACCGCCAGGGGGTCGACCTCGCCGATGGCGGCCCGGAACTGCTGGGTGAAATTGGCCTGGAAAATATCGCCGGCGCGGATATAGGCGATCACCTTCGCCACCGCCGCCTGATAGCCGGCGGCATCGAAATTCGAGCGCCATTCGACCGGCGGCAGCGTCGTGTCGAGCGGCGGCAGCGGGGCGGCCAGCGCCGTGCTCATCTGCGCCATCCGCTCGCGGGCGCGGGCGAGGCGGGCGGCAGCATCGGCCTCCGGCCAGCCGGTGGAGATCAGATAGGCCTGGTGCGACATCACGTCGAAGGCGAGCACGACGTCGTAGAAGCCGAGGTCGATTTCCGGCCCTTCGCCCGCTTCGGGCCGCGGCGTCGGGAACCGGTCGAACAGCCGGCCGGCCTCATAGGCGAAGCAGCCCATCGCCCCGCCCTGGAAGGGGGCGCCGCAGGGCAGGGGAGGCTGGGCATGGCGGGCGAGGCGCCGGCGCAGCGCCTCCATCGGCGCGCCGTCCTCCCGTATCCCGTTCCAGCGGGCGGTGCCGCCCTCGACGCGGAAGCGGCCGAACGGGTCGGCGGCCACGAGCGACCAGCGCCCGAGCTGCGGATGCCCCATGGCGCTGTCGAGGAAGGCGAGGCCGTCGAAGGACGCGGCCAGCCGCCGGGCGGCGTGCCAGGGGTCCTGATAGTCGATCGCGACGACCAGCGGGGGTGGCTCCTGAATCATGGGCGGGACTATGGATCGAACGCGGCGCGGTTCCTAGCCGGTCGGCGCGATCCGTCGGTGGAGCGTGAATCCGGGCGCGCGCTTGCGCCGCGGCGCCACCGCCTATTATTCTACCTTAAGATGTGTCAAACACGCGAAAATTGTATCCATGCGTGCGCTCCTGTCTCGCCTGCGTCGACCTGCCTTGCCCATCGCCGGCCTGTTGGTCCTGTCCGCGGCTGTCGCGGGCTGCGACGTCCTGTCGGATCCCGTCGCCGACAGCTGTGTCCGGCAGACCGGAGCCAGCGCCTCGGCATGTTCCTGCGTCTCCTCGCGGGTGAAACAGGTGCTGAGCCCCGAGGAGTGGCAGGTCGTCGTCCTTCGTTCGAAAGGCGACAATGACGCCGCGGAAATCGCGATGGCCAAGCTGGGGACTGGCGGGCAATTCGGCTTTGTCGGCCACCTGGCGAATGCCATCGGCATTGCCGGGCGCCAGTGCAAGGTCGCCGGCCTTTAGCGGCGCTGCGCAGGGGCGGCCGACGCGGCGGCGATGGCCGGTTGGCCGAAACCTCGTGCACGCCGGCTGGCGGCACGCCCGATTTCGTCGAACGCGTTGGAAATAGCCGAAATGGCAGCTTGACGGTTGGTCAGGCGAATGCTCGCCTAGCGGCCCCAAAAAGTGGCGCCGTCGGCGAGGCGGCGCCCGAAAAAACAACCCCGCTTCGCGCGCTATTTCTGGAGGAACGCCATGATGAATTGGAAAGCCGCCGCCGCCGGTCTTGCGGCCCTCGCCCTCGGCCTGTCGCCGCTCGGCGCGGCCCAGGCCCAGGATTACCCGACCCGTGCCATCTCCATGATCGTGCCGTTCTCGGCCGGCGGCCCCACCGATACCGTGGCCCGGCTGATCGCCGAATCCATGTCCCGCTCGCTCGGCCAGCAGATCGTGGTGGAGAATGTCGGCGGCGCCGGCGGCACCCGCGGTGCCGGACAGGTCGCCAAGGCGCCACCGGACGGCTACACCGTCCTCCTGCACCATATCGGCCAGGCCACTTCCGCGACGCTCTACCGCAAGCTGCCCTACAACGTGCTGACCGATTTCGAGGAGGTCGGCCTCGTCACCGACGTGCCGATGACCATGATCGCCAAGCCGGGCCTCGAGCCGAAGGACATCACGGCGCTGGTCGCCTATGTGAAGGACAAGAAGGAAGGCGTGATCTACGGCAATGCCGGCGTCGGCTCCGCCTCGCATCTGTGCGGCATGCTGTTCATGTCGGCGCTCGGCACGCCGATGACCACCGTCCCCTATCAGGGCACCGGCCCGGCGATGAACGACCTCGTCGGCGGCCAGATCGACCTGATGTGCGACCAGACCACCAACACCACCGGCCAGATCAAGGCCGGCAAGGTGAAGGCCTATGCGGTAACCACCAAGAACCGCCTGAAGTCGCTGCCGGACGTCCCGACCATGCAGGAAGGCGGCGTGAAGGACTTCGAGATCGCGGTGTGGCACGGCATGTACGCGCCCAAGGGCACGCCGCCGGCGGTGGTCGCCAAGCTCAACGCCGCGCTGAAGGCGGCGCTGCAGGATCCGAAGGTCATCTCCCGCTTCGCCGATCTCGGCACCGAGCCGGTATCGCAGGACCGCGCCTCGCCGGAAGTCCACAAGGCCTTCCTCGCCGCCGAGGTTGCCAAGTGGAAGCCGGTCATCGAGCAGGCCGGCGTCTTCGCCGACTGATCCGGGCCTCCGTTTCCCGTCCGCCCGCCCGCGGGGAGGGCGGACGGGTGTCGGCTTGTTTCTTGCGCGGGGGTACCGAATGGATCGCTTTATCCGAAGCCCGAAGGACGTCGTCGCCGGGCTGCTGCTGATCGCGCTGGCCGCCTATTTCGCCTGGCTGGGATCGGAACTTCCGATCGGCCGGGCGATTCGGATGGGGCCGGGCTATTTCCCGCTGGTCCTGTGCGGAATTCTGGGCTTTCTCGGGCTCATCGTACTTCTCACCGGCCTCACTTTACGTGGCGATGCGGAGCCCTCCGAGCCGGATGCGCACCAGAGCCCGATACCGTGGAAAGGGATGATGCTGGTCACCGTCTCGGTGGTCGCGTTCGGTTTCACGGTGCGTCCGCTCGGCCTCGGCCCGGCGATCGGCCTCGCGGTCTTCATCTCCGCTGCGGCCAGCCGCCGGTTCACCCTCGTCAGCGGAGCCTCCATGGCGGTGGTGATGATCGTGTTTGCCTGGGCGGTGTTCGTCCATGGCCTCGGCCTGCCACTCCCCATGCTCGGCCCTTGGCTCGGCGGCTATTGATCGGAGGCTAAGCCTATGGAAATCTTCGATCATCTGGCGCTCGGCTTCTCGGTCGCCTTCACCTTCCAGAACCTGTTCTACTGTTTCCTCGGCGTGCTGCTCGGCACGCTGATCGGGGTGCTGCCGGGCCTCGGCCCGGTCCCGACCATCGCCATGCTGCTGCCGATCACCTTCGGCCTGCCGCCGGTGGCGGCGCTGATCATGCTGTCCGGCATCTATTACGGCGCGCAATATGGCGGTTCGACCACTGCCATCCTCATCAACCTGCCTGGCGAGAGCTCGTCGGTGGTCACCGCCATCGACGGCTACCAGATGGCGCGGCAGGGACGGGCGGGGGCGGCGTTGGCCACGGCGGCGCTCGGCTCGTTCTTCGCCGGCTCGGTCGCCACCTTCCTGCTCGCCGTCTTCGCCCCGCCGCTTGCCGACGTGGCGCTGAAATTCGGACCGCCGGAATATTTTTCGCTGATGGTTCTAGGACTTGTGGCCTCCGTATCCCTTGCGTCGGGGTCGGTGGTCAAGGCGCTCGCCATGGTGGTGCTGGGCATCCTGCTCGGCCTGTCGGGCCAGGACGTCTATACCGGTACGCCTCGCTTCACCTTCGACATGGTCGATCTCGCCGACGGCATCGAGTTTGTGGCGCTGGCGATGGGCCTGTTCGGCATGGTGGAGATCATCCGCAACCTCGAGGACGAGCACGGCCGCTCCGTGCTGGTGCAGAAGGTGAAGGGCCTGCTGCTGACCAAGGAGGATTTCAGGCGCATCATCGCGCCGGTGCTGCGCGGCACGGTGCTCGGCTCCTTCCTCGGCATCCTTCCGGGCGGTGGCGCCATGCTCTCCTCCTTCGCCGCCTACTCGATCGAGAAGCGGGTGTCGAAATATCCGCAGCAATTCGGCAAGGGCGCGATCGAGGGCGTCGCGGGGCCTGAAAGCGCCAACAATGCCGGCGCGCAGACCTCCTTCATCCCCATGCTGACGCTCGGCATTCCGTCGAACCCGGTCATGGCGCTGATGATCGGCGCCATGATCATCCAGGGCATCGTGCCCGGTCCCAACGTGGTGAACGAGCAGCCGAATCTGTTCTGGGGGCTGATCGCCTCCATGTGGCTCGGCAATCTGATGCTGGTGATCCTGAACCTGCCGCTGATCGGCATGTGGGTGCGGCTGCTCACCGTGCCGTACCACATCCTGTTCCCGCTGATCATCGGCTTCTGCTGCATCGGCGTCTACAGCGTGAACAACAACGTCTTCGACGTCTATGCGATGGCATTGTTCGGGGTGTTCGGGTACCTGCTCGTCAAGCTCGAATGCGAGCCGGCGCCGCTGCTGCTGGGCTTCATCATCGGCCCGATGCTGGAGGAATATCTACGCCGGGCGATGCTGATCTCGCGCGGCGATCCCACCGTCTTCGTCACCCGCCCGCTTTCGGCGGTGATGCTGGCCCTGGCGGCGCTGGCGCTGCTGGTGGTGCTGCTGCCGTCGGTGCGCAAGAAGCGTGAAGAAGCGTTCAAGGAATGAAAATAGCGTCCGGGCGGGGATGGACATGCCCGGACGCCTTTGCTACACGACCGCAACTCGCGGGGGGAAACGCCCCCAGCGACGCATCCCGGTCGGGCGCATAGCTCAGTTGGTAGAGCAGCTGACTCTTAATCAGCGGGTCCAAGGTTCGAGTCCTTGTGCGCCCACCAACCGCAAGCCCTCCACGCCGCTTCGGTTGGCCTGACCCGGAAACCCCGCCGCTCGTCGGCATTCTTGTTAAATCGTCGCCTACTTATATGGCTACCTCGTTCGCCTGGATCCTTCAGCGCGAGCGCACAGGGGACGCGGCACATCGAACCGTTTCACGACAAGAGCACCATGTGCGCCCGCTGCCTTCGCTGCGGGCGGCGATCCATCCTCGGGCGCAGCGAGCAATTGAAGGCGCTGCCCGATGCGTCCGGCACGATGCAGACCCGGCTGCGTTGCGACATGTGCGGCGGGCGGCGAATCGAGCTCTTCCATGCGCAGGGCCCGATGGAGGTCGTCACCTTCATGTCCGGCCGTTCCTGAGCCGGCACCGAACCAAAGCGCTTCTCGCGCGTTGATGAGCCAATCGGTTCACCAAAGGAGCGCGGGACATGGCCAAGCCCGACACCACGAACATCCCCGATATTCCGGCGGAGCAGGCTTCCGCCCGCCGCCGCCGGAAACCGTCCGCCATGCCTGCCCGTGCGGCTATGCCCGCCCGTGCGGCACGGATGGCCGACGATGCCCGGATCTCGACCGTGCCGGACGAGGTCGTGCCCGAGGTGCCGATTCCCGAATCGCCGGCTGGCGAACGCGCCGTCGCCGGGTGGCCGGAGCGCAAATATTCCTTCAACGCCCTGGTTGCCGTCGGCATTGCCGGCTTTCTCGTCGGTCGCCTGCTGTCACGCTGATCGCGGCCGACATCTTCAGGAAATTCCTTCATGCAAACGCTCACCGTGCGTCACGTCACGCACTACACCTATGCCAATCCCGTGGTTTTCCAGCGACATCGGCTGATGCTGCGCCCGCGCGACAGCCATGACCTGCGGTTGGTCGCCGCCGATCTCTCGATCTGGCCGCATGGCAATATGCGCTGGATGCATGACGTGTTCGGCAATTCGGTCGCCGTGGTCGACTTTCTCGAGCCGTCCAACGAATTGAGGATCGAAAGCGTGCTCACCCTCGAGCGCTATGGCATGGGCGCGCCGGTATTCGAGATCGAGGAGTCGGCGAAGACCTATCCCTTCGTCTATTCAACCGATGACCGCACCGATCTCGGCCGCATGCTCGAATGCCACTATCCCGATTCCAATGGCGAACTGGAAGCCTGGGCGAAGAGCTTCATCGCCACCCGGCCGACCGATACGATGGCGCTGCTCACCGACATGAACAACGGCATCCATACCGGCTTCGCCTATCAGGTGCGGCATGAGCAGGGCACGCAGCCGCCGCTGGAGACGCTGCGGCTCGGCTCCGGCTCGTGCCGCGATTTCGCGCTGCTGCTGATCGAGGCGGCGCGGTCGCTCGGCTTCGGCGCTCGCTTCGTCACCGGCTATCTCTATGACGCGGCGCTGGACAACGACACGCCGGCAGTGGTCGGCGCCGGGGCGACCCATGCCTGGGCGGACATCTACCTGCCGGGGGCCGGCTGGATCGAGTTCGACCCTACCAACGGGTCGATCGCCGCCGACAACCTCATCCGTGTCGCGGTCACGCGGGATCCCAGCCAGGCGGTCCCGGTTGCCGGCGGGTTTACCGGGCTTGTCGGCGACTATCTCGGCATGACGGTCGACGTGTCGGTGCGCGCGCAGCCGGAAGCGCTGGCGGCCTGACGGTCGGCAGCCCGTCATCGGGCAAAAAGAAAGGGCCGCATCGAGCGGCCCTTTCCATGTTCAGGATACCGGGTTCAGGCTTCCCGGTTCAGGCCTCCCGGTTCAGGCCTCGACGACATCGAGCGTCGGATAGTCGGTGTAGCCCTTCTCGCCGCCGCCATAGAGATGGTCGCGGTCGAGCTCGTTGAAGGGCATGTCGCGCCACAGGCGCTCGACGGCGTCGGGCGAAGAGATGAACGGCTTGCCGAAGGCGATGAGGTCGGCCTTGCCGGAGGCCACCGCCGCTTCCGCCATCGCCTTGTCGTAGCCGTTATTCACCATCCAGGTGCCGCTATAGCGCGTGTGCAGCGCATCGAAATCGAAGCCGGGCACGATGTCGCGCGGCCCGCCGGTGGCGCCTTCGATCATGTGCACATAGACCGGCGCCAGCTTTTCCAGCACATCCATGACATGGGCGAACAGCGCCGCCGGATCGCTGTCGGTGAGGCCGTTCGCCGGCGTCACCGGGGAGATGCGCACACCGGTACGGGCAGCGCCGATCTCGCCGATGACGGCCTCCATGACTTCCTTCAGGAAGCGCACGCGGTTCTCGATCGAGCCGCCATAGGCGTCCGTGCGCTGGTTGGCGCCGTCGCGCAGGAACTGGTCGATGAGATAGCCATTCGCCGCGTGAATCTCCACGCCGTCGAAGCCGGCGCGGATGGCGTTGGCCGCCGCCTTGCGGAAATCGTCGACGATGCCGGCGATCTCATCGGTTTCGAGCGCCCGCGGCTCGTCGACCGGCAGGAACTGGTTGTTCACATAGGTCTTCGTCTCGGCGCGGATCGCCGACGGCGCCAGCGGCGCTGCGCCGCCGGGCTGCAGCGAGCGATGCGAGACGCGTCCGACGTGCCAGAGCTGGACGAAGATGCGGCCGCCCTTGGCGTGCACGGCTTCGGTGATCGGCTTCCAGCCTTCGACCTGCGCGTCGGTGTAGACGCCGGGCGTGTCCTGGTAGCCCTGGGCGGTGTCGGAAACCTGCGTCGCCTCGGTGACGATCAGGCCGGCAGTAGCGCGTTGGCCGTAATATCGAATTGCGAGCGGGGAGGGTACGAGACCGGCGCCGGCCCGGTTGCGGGTTAGCGGCGCCATGACAATGCGGTTGGCAAGGGTAATGTCGCCAAGGCGATAGGGCTCGAAAAGCGAGGCTGTCATACGGGAGGTCCTCAAGAGGGGAACATTCCCATTTCAGATAGATACCGATCCCGACCGCACCAGACGTCCGAACGTATGGAGAAATCCTGCTTTAGTAGCATAGGGCAGAATATTGCGCGTTATAATAACGCACGTTATGTTATGCTGTGTAAGGTGAATGATGGCCGCGCAACCTGCCAATGATTTCCTGTCGCTGCTGCACGAGGTGGCGCATCTGCTGCGGACGCGCTTCGATCAGCGGGCGCGGGCGCATGACATGACGCGGGCGCAGTGGGTCATCCTGCTGCGGCTCGAGCGCTTGCCCGGCATGACGCAGAATGAACTCGCCCAGCTCGTCGAGGTCGAACCGATCACCGTCGCGCGGCTGGTGGATCGCCTGCAGGCGCGCGGCTTCGTCGAGCGGCGCCACGACCCGAGCGATCGCCGGGTATGGCGCCTGCACCTGCTTCCGGCCGCCGAGCCGATCCTCGAGGAGATCGCCCAGGTGCGGGGGGAGATGATCACCCAGCTGCTCGGATCGAATGTGACGCCGGAGGCGCTGGCCTGCACCGAGGCGACGCTCTGCCTGATGAAATCGAACCTGACCTGCGAAGGCCGGGCGGCCAGCCCGCTCGCGGACGCCTCGTGAGTATATCCCATGCTTGACCGCACCAAGACCGTTCCTGCCGATCCCGCGATCGGGCCGGCTGCACCCGGCGACATCCCGGCGCCTGCCGCCCTCCCGGCGCCGAAGCGGCGTGGCCGGCTGCGGGCGTTCCTCATGCTCGGCGGCATCGCCGTCGTCGCCCTCGGCGCCGGTTATGCCTGGCTCACCGGCGGGCGCTACGTCTCGACCGACGATGCCTATGTCCGCGCCGCCAAGCTGATGGTGTCGACGGACGTGTCGGGCATCGTCACCGATGTCGATGTGAAGGAAGGCCAGCAGGTCGCCGCCGGAGACGTGCTGTTCCGCGTCGATCCGCGCGAATACGAGATCGCCATGCACAATGCGCAGGCCAATCTCGATCAGACCCGTCTGACCCTCGAATCGATGAAGGTCGACTATCAGCGGATGGCGAGCGACATCGCCGCCGCTGCCGCGACCGTGCGGAACGACCAGGCGACCTTCGATCGCTACGAGATCCTGATCAAGGATACCGCCGCCCTGTCGCGCGCTACCTATGACCAGGCGCGCTTCACCCTCGATGCCGACAGCGCCAAGCTCGATTCGATCAAGCAGCAGGCCGCCGTCCTCCTCGCCAAGCTCGGCGGCAATCCCGATTTCGTGGTCGAGCAGCACCCGCTCTACCTGCAGACGCAGGCAGCGTTCGACGAGGCCAAGCGGCAGCTGGACCATGCGACGGTCCGCGCGCCGTTCTCCGGCACGGTGACGGCGGTCGACAGCCTCCAGCCCGGCCTCTATCTCGTCGCGGCCACGGCGGCGCTGACCAATCGCGGCGCCATCGGCCTGATCTCGGACGAGGACATGTGGGTCGAGGCCAATATCAAGGAAACCGACCTTACCCACCTGAAGCCCGGCGACACGGTCGACGTCACCGTCGACGCCTATCCCGATGTCCACTGGAGCGGCGCCGTCGGCAGCATCGCGCCGGCGAGCGGCGCCGAGTTCTCGATCCTGCCGGCGCAGAACGCCAGCGGCAATTGGGTGAAGGTGGTGCAGCGCGTGCCGGTGCGCATCCTGGTGAAGCACCAGAAGGACGATCCGGTGCTGCGCGCCGGGATGAGCGCCTATGTCGCCATCGATACGGGACACGCGCGCAGCCTGCGCGACATTCTCTAGATCTCCCATCGGCTGCTTCCGCCCCCGAGGCAGCCGGTCGACGGGTGGAGCCCGGCCGCAGGCCTGCGGCTCCACCTGTCTCTATCCTTTCGCCGGCCGTATAGCGCCGGACCAGAAGGCCATGTGCCATGTCGACCGCTCAAGCCGTTGCCTCCGACCCCGCGCGCCCCGTCGGGGCCACCCGCGCGATCATTACCGTCTGTGCGATGATGGCGACGCTGATGCAGGCGCTCGACGCCACCATCGCCAATGTGGCGCTGCCCTACATGCAGGGGTCGCTCTCGGCCACTGCCGACCAGATCACTTGGGTGCTGACCTCCTATATCGTCGCCGCGGCGATCATGACGGCGCCGGTCGGCTGGCTGTCGGCGCGCTTCGGGCGCAAGGCGGTGTTCCTCGCCAGCCTGATCGGCTTCACCGTCGCCTCCATGTTGTGCGGCGTCGCCCAGTCCCTCACCCAGATGGTGGTCTTCCGCCTGGCGCAGGGCGTGTTCGGCGCGGCGCTGGTGCCGCTGTCGCAGGCGACGATGATGGATATCTATCCGGTCGCCCAGCGGGGGCAGGCGATGGCGGTGTGGGGGATGGGCGTCATGCTCGGCCCGATCCTCGGCCCGACGCTCGGCGGCTGGCTGACCGACGCCTATAATTGGCGCTGGGTGTTCTACGTGAACCTGCCCTTCGGCATCGTCGCCACCGCCGGCCTCGTCGTCTTCCTCAAGGACGAGGGGCGCAACGACACGCTGCGCTTCGACTGGACCGGTTTCGGCGTGCTGGCGCTCGGTATCGGCGCCTTGCAGATGATGCTCGACCGCGGCGAGCAGCTCGATTGGTTCGGCTCGACGGAAGTGGCGGTCGAGGCGGTGCTGGCCGGTCTCGGGCTCTACCTGTTCGCCGTGCATGTGGCGACGGCCGAAAAGCCCTTTCTCAGCCCCCGCCTGTTCCGCGACCGCAATTTCGCGGCCGGCCTCGTCATCATGTTCGCCATCGGCATGGTGCTGCTGGCGACCTCGGCGCTGCTTGCGCCTTATCTCCAGCGGCTCGGCGGCTATCCGGTGCAGACCGCCGGGCTGCTGATGGCGCCGCGCGGCTTCGGTACCATGACGGCGATGATGATCGCCGGCCGGCTGGTCTCGCGCGTCGATCCCCGCCTGGTGATGTTCGGCGGGCTGGGGCTGATCGCGTGGAGCCTGTGGGACATGACCGCCTGGACGCCGGACATCGATTCGACCGCGATGATCGTCAACAGCGTGACGCAGGGGGCGGGACTCGGCTTCGTGTTCACGCCGCTCACCGTCGTCGCTTTCGCCACGCTGGCGCCGGAGCTGCGCACCGACGGCACGGCGCTGTTCAGCCTGGTGCGCAATGTCGGCAGCGCCATCGGCGTGTCGGTGACCTCGTTCCTGCTGGCGCAGAACACCCAGATCATGCACGCGCAGATCGCCGAGCATGTCACCCCGTTCAACTCGGTCCTGCAATCGGGCGGCGCCTACCAGTTCTGGAACATCGCCAACCCGGCGACGCTGGCCACCCTGAACGCCGAGATCACCAGGCAGGCCACCGCCATCGCCTATGTCGACGATTTCAAGTTCATGATGCTGGTGACGTTGCCGACCGCGCTGCTCCTGCTGCTGATGAAGGCGCCCCGGCGCGCGCCTTCGGGCGGCGACCATGTCGAGGTGCTCGACTGAGCGGACGACCCTGCCCTGAGGACAATCGGCGGCCCTTCGGCTAGAAGAGGACCCGCCGGAATCGGGCGGGGATCCATGATCGACATCGCATCGCGCGTCTACAACCATACCTGGAAGATCGACCCGATCATACGGTCCGTGCTCGACACGGATTTCTACAAGTTGCTGATGGCGCAGACGATCTATCGGCGCCATTTCCACACGCGCGTCAGCTTCGGCATCATCAACCGCACCCATCGCGTGCGTCTCGCCGACTTCATCGACGAGGGCGAACTGCGCGAACAGCTCGACCATGTGCGGACCCTGCAGTTGACGCGCGGCGAATCCACCTGGCTGCGCGGCAACATGTTCTACGGCAAGCGGCAGATGTTCTCGCCGGACTTCGTCGCCTGGCTCGAGAGCTTCCGATTCCCGGCCTATCATCTCGAAAAGCGCGACGGGCAGTTCGAGCTGACCTTCGAGGGGCCGTGGATCGAGACGACGATGTGGGAGGTGCCCGCGCTCGCCATCGTCAACGAGCTGCGCTCGCGCGCCGTGCTGCGCGGCATGGGGCGATTCGAGCTGCAGATCCTCTATGCGCGCGCCATGGCCCGCGTCTGGGCCAAGGTGGAGCGGCTGCGCGGCCTCGACGGCGTCAACGTCGCCGATTTCGGTACCCGTCGCCGGCACGGCTTCCTGTGGCAGGACTGGTGCGTGCAGGCGATGATCGAGGGGCTCGGGGACAGCTTCCTCGGCACCTCGAACTGCCTGATCGCGCTGCGCCGCGAGGTGGAGGCCACCGGCACCAATGCCCATGAACTGCCTATGGTTTATGCAGCGCTTGCCGATACCGATGAGCAACTCGCGCAGGCGCCCTACCGTGTGCTGCTCGACTGGCAGCAGGATTACGAAGGAAACCTCCGCGTCATTTTGCCCGACACGTTCGGCACGACCGGCTTTCTCGCCGACGCGCCGGAATGGGTGGCCCGCTGGACCGGCATCCGCATCGACAGCAAGGATCCGATCGAGGGCGGGGAGGAGGCGATCGCCTGGTGGCGGGCTCGCGGGCAGGATCCGGCCGACAAACTGGCGATCTTTTCGGACGGTCTGGATGTCGACGATATCGAACGAATTCATCGGCATTTCTACGGGAAAATGAAACTGGGTTTCGGCTGGGGAACCTTGCTCACCAACGATTTCCGCGGTTTCGTACCCGACGGCGCGCTCGATCCGATCTCCATCGTCTGCAAGGTGATTTCGGCCGACGGACGCCCGACCGTGAAGCTCTCCGACAATCCGACCAAGGCCATGGGACCGGCCGCCGAGGTCGCTCGCTACAAGCGGGTTTTCCACGTTGCCGAGCAGGCGGAGAGGGCGGTTCTGGTGTGAGAAACAGCGGAGGATAACTCGGCTGTGGAGGTATTGAGGTAGGTGTGATTGCGGGATGCATAGAGTGCTTGGCCAAGAGTTGCCGCAATCCGTTGCCATGGTGAAAATTCAGGCCTGTGTCTTTCTTGCATCAAGACCATGTGTGCCGGTACTGTGCCGCCGGCCGGAGAACAGACGCAGGGTGACGAATCAGTGTGGATCGCATGCGATCCGCGGCAACGAGTTGGGCGTAACGCATGATGAATGGTTTTCACCGGAGGTTCGGGCAGATGAGCGCAAAGGCCGCGAATGGCTGCAGGCGAGACAATCTTTCCGTTTCCTCCCCGTGGAGCTCGCATTCCGCGTCCCGCCTTCGCGTCCTTCGTCGTTTGAAAGGCTGAGACGCCGCCATGACGACCAATCCCCAGGGACGTGCCGCCTCGGAGCTTTCCGCTTCGCTGGTACGTGATTATCGCGCCATCATCAGTTCGCTGGAGCAGACCCGCGCCGAAGGTTCGCCTCCGCCCGCCGCTCCGGTGCCATCCACCGAATCACTGCCGTCGCCGGTCGAGGGCACGATGGCCGAGCCGGTCATCCGCTCGACCCGCTCCGCCGCGTCGCGGCCGGCTTCCGATACCCGCGCCGTGCCGATGGGCTTTGCCGAGTTGCGCAGCAAGCTCGCGGCGCTGAGCGATGCGCGCGACATCATTCCTTCCCGTCGGCCCACCGATTCGACGTCGGGCGAATCGAAACCCGCCGAGCCGGCGGCTGCTTTCAACGCTGCGGCGCCATCCGAATCGCCGGCGGCCCGCAAGCGGGTGTTCGGCGTAGCCGGGCGTTGTGACGCCGAGGCCGTGGTCCGACGTCGCCGCTCGACCTCCAAGGATGCGTTCACCTGGCAGCGGCTGGGCATGCTGGCAATCTGCATCGCGGCGGCCGGTGGGGCCGCCGTCGCGCTCCAGTCGGTGGTCGGCCGCGATGAGGCGCGGGTCGCGCCGGAAGTCATCGGAAATGCCGCCATCGCCTCGGTCGCGCCTTCCGCGCCGGCTTCGGTGACGGCCGCCCCGGTTTCGGCGCCGACCCAGGTCGCCTCGCTCGCCGCCCCCGACATGCCGCCGGCCCCGCTGGCTCTGCGGGCGTCTCAGCCGGCCGAGGTGACGCTGCCGGGAGCTTCGCAGCCCATCATGCCGCTGATTTCCGCCCGCAACCTGCTGGCGCCGGAACTGGCCGAACCTGGACCGGCCGTGCCGGGACTGACCGCCTTTGCGGCTTCGGAACCCTCGTCGCTGGCTGCCGGGGTGCTTGCCGCTCCCGCCGCTCCGCTCGCCGCGGCCGTACCTCCGGAATCGAAGCTGCCCCGCCAGGCGCCGCTGCCGCCGCCGGCCCCCGTCCGCCACGCCGCCGCCACCCCGGCCTCGGCCCCAGCGCCGACCGCGTCCGATCAGGCCGGTGAGGTGACCAGTGAGGCCGATCAGCCCGATGATGCCGGCAGCTCGAAGTTCGGCGGCGATCCGGTCGGTGGCGCGACGATCCGCACCGCGGTGACCCTGCGCGCCAGCCCGAACAATGGATCGGCGGCCATGGTCACCCTCAAGAGCGGCCAGCATGTCGAATTGGTCGCCTGCGATCGCTGGTGCGAGATCATCGCCGAGGGAAAGCGCGGCTTCGTCTACAAGCGCTTCGTCGAAGCCGGCGCGCCCAAGGAAGCCGATGCGACACCTGCCGCCGCGGCCCAATAAACCGGCGCGCACGCCGTAATATGTTGAAGCAATTATTGAAGCGCCACCAGCGGCTTCAGGCCGGCCGCCGCCTCGCCAGTCCGGCGGTCGCATGTTAGACGGCGCTTGTTAGCTGGTATTCGAGGACACGCCGCATGTCGAACAGCCTGAAGGAGACGCCCCGCCCGGTCCGCATCGGCGTGGTGGGCGTCGGGGTCATGGGCGCGAACCATGCCCGCGTGCTGGCCGACCTGCCCGGCGCCGAACTCGTCGGCATCGCCGATCCCGATGCCGTCCAGGCCGGCAAGGTCGCCGCCGCTCTCGGCTGTGCCGCCGTCGCGGATGTCGAGGCGCTGACCGCGCTCGGCGTCGATGCGGTGGTGGTCGCCGCGCCGACCCACCTCCATCACGACGTGGCGCTCTCCGCCATCGGCGCCGGCGCGCATGTGCTGGTCGAGAAGCCCATCGCCCCGAGCGTCGCCGAGGGCGAGGCGATCGTCGCCGCCGCCCGCGCCCGTGGCGTGGTGCTGATGGTCGGCCATGTCGAGCGCTTCAACCCGGCCGTCGAGGCGGTGAAGAGGGCGATCGACGGCGAGGACATCCTGTCCATCGGCATCACCCGCGTCGGGCCGTTTCCGCCGCGCATGACCAATGTCGGCGTGGTGATCGATCTCGCGGTGCACGATATCGACCTGATCTGCCACTTCACCGGCTCGGAGATCGCCGAGATCCAGCCGCAGGTGAAAGCGGCGGTGGCCGAGCGCGAGGATATCGCGCTGCTGCAGTTCCGCACCGCCAACGGCGTGCTGGCGCACATCAACACCAATTGGCTGACGCCGTTCAAGGCGCGCACGGTGCATGTCGCCACCCGCAAGAAATACGTCATCGGCGACCTGCTCACCCGGCAGGTGACCGAGTGCTTCGACTACCGGCCGGACGGCAGCTATTCCATGCGCCATCTGCCGGTCGCCTATGCCGAGCCGCTGCGCGTCGAGCTGAGCCGTTTCCTTGCCGCGGTGCGCGGCGAGGCGGCCCCGCCGGTGACCGGCGAGGATGGCGTCGCCTCCATCGCCACCGCCATTCGTTGCCTGGAAGGCCCCGAGGCCGTCCGGCCGTCGGTCCAGCCCGCGCGCATGCGCGCCGCCGGCTAGTTCGAGGAAGAACATGAACACCCACGTGAAGACCGACAGCGCGCCGCTTCCCTTCATCGACGTCGCCGCCCAGCGCGCCCGGCTCGGCACCCGTGTCGACGAGGCGGTGACCCGCGTCCTCAACCATTGCCGCTTCGTCAACGGCCCGGAAGTCACCGAGCTGGAAACCAGGCTCGCCGCCTTTGCCGGCGCGCGCCACGCCATTGCCTGCTCCAGCGGCACCGATGCGCTGGCCATGATCCTGATGGCCTGGGGCGTGGGGCCCGGCGATGCGGTGTTCTGCCCTTCCTTCACCTTCTGCGCCACCGCCGAGGTGGTGCCGTGGGTCGGCGCGACGCCGGTCTTCGTCGACGTGCTGCCCGACACGTTCAACATGGATCCCGCCAGCCTGGAGGCCGCCATCGCGGTCGCCGAGCGGCAGGGGCTGACGCCCCGCGTCGTCATTCCGGTCGACCTGTTCGGCCAGCCGGCCGATCTCGACGCCATCGGCTCCATCGCCAAGGCGCGCAATCTCAAGGTGCTGTGCGACACCGCGCAGGGCTTCGGAGCGACCTGGAAGGGCCGGCGCACCGGCTCCTTCGGCGACGCCTCCGCCACCAGTTTCTTTCCGGCCAAGCCGCTCGGCTGCTTCGGCGATGGCGGGGCGGTGTTCACCGATGACGACGATCTCGTCCCGGTGCTGAAGAGCGTGCGCGAGCATGGGCAGGGCGTCGACAAATATGAGAACGTCCGCATCGGCATGACCGGGCGGCTCGACACCATCCAGGCGGCTGTCCTTCTGGAAAAGCTGGCGATCTTCGAAGAGGAGATCGCCGCGCGTGACGTGGCCGCCAGGCGCTACAACGAGGCGCTGGCCGATGTCTGCATCGTGCCGGTCGTCGACGCGCGAGCGACCTCGGTATGGGCGCAGTACACCATCCGCCTGCCGGAAGGCGTGCGCGACGGTCTGGCCGCGGCGTTGCTCAGGGAGGGCGTGCCGACGGCGGTGTATTACCGCATCCCGATGCACCGGCAGCCGGCCTATGCGCAGTATCCCGCCGCCGGCAACGGCCTGCCGGTGAGCGAGAAGCTCTCCGGCGAGGTGATCAGCCTGCCGATCCACGCCTATCTCGACGAGGCGTCGCAGGATCGGGTGATCGCCGCGGTCCGGCGGGCACTGGGGAAATAGCCAGACCCTGCGCTTTTTCGTAGGATGATCCGGTTCTGGGAAGGAGCCGGTTCATGGCACAGCCTGCCTTGCGGCGCATGACGCCGGAAGAGTTCTATCGCTGGCCCGGCGAGGAGGGCGTGCGCTACGAGCTGGTGGACGGCATCCCGGTCAGGGCGATGACCGGCGCGAGCCGTCGCCATGATCAAGTGGTCGTCAACGCTCTTGTCAGCTTGGGCGGCAAACTGCGTGGTTCGCCCTGCCGGCCGTCAACCGACGACATCGCGATCGCTTCGATGAACGGCAATGTCCGTCGTCCCGATGTGTCGGTCGATTGCGGCGATCTCCCTGACACCGCCTATGAGGCGACGTCGCCCCGCCTCGTGGTCGAGGTGCTCTCGCCCTCGACCCGCCAGACCGACCTCGTGCGCAAGCTGGAGGAATACAAGGCGCTGCCGTCGCTCGCCTATATCCTGCTGGTCGAGCCGGACCTGCCGCGCGCGCTGCTGTGGTGGCGGGCGCCGGGCAGCCCGTGGGAGCTGGCGCAGTTCGACGGGCTGGAGGGGATCATCGACCTCGGCGCCATCGGCACCGAGCTCGCCATGGCCGAGCTCTACGAAGGCGTGACGTTCCCCGATCCGCTGGCGGGCGAGGGCGGGCTCCGTTAGGTTCCGGCGACGCTCAACGACGCCGGACATCTCATGATTCGCAGCATCTTCTCGGTCGGCGGCTGGACGCTGCTGTCGCGGCTGACCGGCTTCGTGCGCGACATCATGATGGCGGCGGTGCTCGGTGCCGGGCCGGTGGCCGACGCCTTCACCATCGCCTTTCGCCTGCCGAACCATTTCCGCGCCATCTTCGCCGAGGGTGCCTTCAACACCGCCTTCATTCCCGCTTATGCCAGGGTGAAGACGCAGGAGGGCGACGCCAGGGCGGCGCGGTTCGCCGATGGCGTGCTTTCCGGCGTCGTGGTGGTGCAACTGGCCTTTCTCGCCTTCGCGCTGACGGCGGCACCGCTGGTGGTCTCGACGCTGGCGCCGGGCCTGGCCGACGATCCGGTGCGCTTCGACCTGACGGTCGGCTATACCCGCATCACCTTCCCCTATCTCGGGCTGATCGCGGTGGTGACGCTGGTCGGCGGCGTGCTCAACGCCAATGAGCGCTTCTGGGCGGCGGCGGCGGCCTCGATCCTGCTCAATGTCGCCATGGTCGGCACGCTCAGCGTCGCCGGCTGGTTCCCGACCGCCGGCGATGCGGCGGCCTGGGGGGTGCTGATCTCCGGCTTCCTGCAAGTGGGGCTGCTGGTGTTCGACGCCGAGCGGCATGGGCTCGGCCCGCGCTTCGCCATGCCGCGGCTCGATCCGGAGACACGGGCCTTCCTCGTCGCGCTCGGTCCGGCGATCATCGGCTCGGCCGGGGTGCAACTCGCCATCTTCGCCGATACGCTGATCGCCTCCTTCCTGCCGCAGGGGGCGATCGCGGCGCTGTTCTATGCCGATCGCATCAACCAGCTGCCGATCGGCGTCATCGGCATCGCCGCCGGCATCGTGCTGCTGCCGGACATGTCGCGCCGCATCGCCGCCGGCGACGAGGAGGGCGCCCGCCATGCGCAGGCGCGGGCGGTGGAACTGACGGTGCTGCTGGCGCTGCCGTTCCTCGCCGCCTGCCTCGTGGTGCCGGAGGAGATCATGCGCGGGCTGTTCCTGCGCGGCGCCTTCACCGCCGAGGCGGCGCATGCGGCGGGGCAGACGCTGGCCGCCTATGCGGTGGGGCTGATCCCCTTCGTGGTGATGCGCGCCTTCATGTCGCCCTTCTATGCGCGCGGCGACACCCGCACGCCGGTGATCGCCACGCTCGGTGCGGCGACGGTGAACATCGCGCTGAAGGTCTGGCTGATGCATGACTTCGCGCAGGTAGGGCTCGCCTTCGCCACCTCGGTCGGCGGCTGGATCGGCCTCGTGCTGCTGATCGTGTTCGCGGTGCGCCGGGGCTATGGCTGCGGCGACGCGCCGCTGTTCGCGCTGCTGCCGCGCCTGGCGCTGGTCGGGCTCGGCATCGCCGCGGCGCTTTATGCCGCGGCGCGCTTCGGCGCCCCGCTCATTGCCACGCTTCCGGGCTTTCGCGACGAGGCACTGCTCGCTTTGTGCATTGCGGTAGGGGGGGCGACCTATGCGCTGCTGGTGGCGGCATTGGTGGGTCCGCGGCGGCTGAAAATGCTGTTGCGTCCGGGGTCGTCCGGGCCGGTGGCGTGAATTTTATTGCTTACGCAGTGCAGCAAAACTGTGTTACCAGCCTAGCCAGAATGCCGGTCGGCGTGGGATAGCGGCCCCGCTGAACGGCCCGACATGCATAATAGCCCGTCGGATAAGCACGTTCCGGAGTTAGCCATGACCGTCCTCCCGCTTCGCCGCTTCGCCCCGATTCTCGTCCTGGCCGGTATCGGAATCGGGATGGCCGCATGTTCCGAATCCAAGCAGCCGCAGGGCGGCGGGGCGCCGCCGGCGCCGCAGGTAACGGTCGCCACGCCGCAGGTGAAGCAGATCACCGACTATGACGAATATGTCGGGCGCTTCACGGCGGTGGACCTGGTGGAGGTCTATGCGCGTGTTTCCGGCTACCTGCAGAGCATCAACTTCACCGACGGCCAGATCGTGAACAAGGGCGACCTGCTGTTCGCCATCGACAAGCGGCCCTTCCAGGTGGCGCTCGACCAGGCGACGGCGAATCTGCAGAAGGCGCAGGCGGATGTCGACTTCGCGGCGTCCGACTTGCAGCGCGCCCAGACGCTGATCGACGACAAGAACTCCAACGCCATTTCCCGGCAGAGCTTCGACCAGCGGCTGCAGACCGAGCGGTCGGCCCGCGCGGCGGCGGCGGCGGCGCAGGCGGCGGTGCATGCGGCCCAGCTCGATCTCGAATTCACCGAGCCGCGCTCGCCGGTGACCGGCCGGATCGGCGACCGCCGGGTCTCCGTGGGCAACCTGGTGACCGGCGGCTCGGGCGGCGCCAACACCAACACGCTGCTCGCGACCATCGTCTCGATCGACCCGATCTATTTCGAGTTCACCTATGACGAGGCCTCGTTCCTGCGCTACCAGCGCATGGCCAGGCAGATGGGCAGCGACAGCAAGTCGATCCCGGTGCAGCTCGGGCTGATCGACGAGAAGGGCTTCCCGCACAAGGGCGTGCTCGACTTCGTCGACAACGCGATCAGCACCGCGACCGGCACCATTCGCGGCCGCGCCTCCTTCGCCAATCCCGACGCGATTTTCACGCCCGGCATGTTCGGTCGGGTGCGCGTCCCCTCGTCGGCGCCGCATGACGCGATGCTGGTGCCCGACGTCGCCATCGGCACCGAGCAGACCCGAAAATTCGTCTATGTGATGGCTCCGGGCAGCGACCCGCAGGTGCCGCAGATGAAATACGTCACCCTCGGCCGCCAGGAAGACGGGCTGCGCGTCATCACCAGCGGCCTCGGCAAGGACGACCTCGTCGTGGTCAACGGCCTGCTGCGCATCCGCCCCGGCGCGAAGGTGGTCGGCAAGCCTCAAGAGGCCGCGCCCGCTGCCGCTGCCGCCCCCGCCGCGTCCAACTGACGGACGGGAGAGAGCAGATGCGCTTCTCGCACTTCTTCATCGATCGCCCGATCTTCGCCTCGGTGGTGTCCATCGTGGTGATGATCCTGGGCGGCGTCGCCTATTTCGGACTGCCCGTGGCGCAATATCCCGAAATCGCGCCGCCGGTGGTCAATGTCAGCGGCCAATATCCCGGCGCCAGCGCCGAGACGGTGGCCGACACCGTGGTCGCGCCGATCGAGCAGCAGATCAACGGCGTGGAGGGGATGCTCTACATCTCCTCCAACTCCACCGCGGACGGCCGCTTCTCGATCGCGGTGACCTTCGACATCGGCACCGATCTCGACATCGCGCAGGTGCAGGTGCAGAACCGCGTTGCGATCGCGACGCCGCGCCTGCCGCAGGAAGTGCAGCAGATCGGCGTGACGGTGGCGAAGGCCTCGTCCGACATCCTGATGGTGGTGAGCCTGTTCTCGCCCGACGATTCGCGCGACTCGCTGTTCATCTCCAATTTCGCCAACCTGCAGATCAAGGATCAGCTGCAGCGCGTACCGGGCGTCGGTTCGATCACCGTGTTCGGCTCCCGCGACTACGCCATGCAGGTCTGGCTCGATCCGCTCAAGCTGCAGGCGTTGAACCTCGCCCCGACCGACGTCATCGCGGCGCTGCAGGCGCAGAACATCCAGGTGGCGTCCGGCGTGCTGAACTCGCCGCCGGTGGAAAAGCAGCTCGCCTTCCAGGTGGCGGTGCGCACGCTCGGCCGCTTGTCGACGCCCGAGGAGTTCGGCAACATCGTCGTGCGCCAGGTCGGCAATGCGGTGGTGCGGCTGCGCGACGTCGCGCGCATCGATATCGAGGCGCAGGACAATTCCTCGAATTCCTACTTCGATTCAAAGCCCTCGGTCGCGCTCGGCATCTTCCAGCTGCCCGGCTCCAACGCACTGGCGACCGGACAGGCGATCGAGCGGGAAATTAAGCGCATCGCCGAGACTTTCCCGGCCGGCGTCGCCTATTCCACCGCCTACAACCCGACGCAGTTCATCGCCGAGTCGGTGAGGGCGGTGCAGCACACGATCATGGAGGCGATCGTTCTGGTCGTCATCGTGGTGCTGCTGTTCCTGCAATCCTGGCGGGCGGCGATCATCCCGATCCTCGCCATTCCGGTGTCGCTGATCGGCACCTTCTTCATCATGAGCCTGTTCGGCTTCTCGCTGAACAACCTGTCGCTGTTCGGCCTGGTGCTCGCCATCGGCATCGTGGTCGACGACGCCATCGTGGTCGTGGAGAGCGTCGAGCACAACATCTCGACCGGGCTCAGCCCGCGCGACGCCGCCTACAAGACCATGGACGAGGTGGGCGGCGCGCTGGTGGCGATCTCGCTGGTGCTGGCCTCGGTGTTCATTCCCTCGGCCTTCATCACCGGCATTTCCGGCGAGTTCTACCGGCAATTCGCGCTCACCATCGCCGGTTCGACACTGATCTCGCTGCTGGTGTCGCTGACGCTGTCGCCGGCCATGTGCGCGCTGCTCCTGAAGCCGCACGAACCTGACTACAAGCCGGCCTGGTATGCCCGGCCGATCACCGGCTTCTTCCATTATTTCAACAAGGGCTTCAACGGCCTGTCGCACGGCTATGCGTGGCTCACCGGCCGGCTGGTGCGCTTCGCGGTGCTGGTGTTGATCGTCTATGTCGCCATCCTCGCCGGCGGCCTGCAACTGTTCCGCTCGACGCCGCAGGGCTTCATTCCGGCGCAGGACCGTGGCTACCTGATTATCGCGGCGCAGCTGCCCGGCGGCGCCGCGCTCGCGCGCACCAACGAGGTGATGCAGCGCGCCGCCAAGCTCACGCTGGCCACGCCGGGCGTCGCCCATGTGGTGAACATCGTCGGCTTCTCGGGCGCCACCTTCACCAATGCCCCCAATGCCGGCGCCATGTTCGTCATTCTCGCCCCCGCCGATGAGCGGGCGCTGCATCCGGGCCAATCCGCCGCCGCGATCCAGGGCGCGCTGTTCGGCAAGCTCGCCGCGGTCGAGGAAGCCTTCATGATCGTGGTGATGCCGCCGCCCGTGCAGGGCATCGGCAATGCCGGCGGCTACCGCATGATGATCGAGGACAGGGGCGGGCGCGGCTATGCCGCGCTGCAGGGCGCGGTCTATGCGATGATGGGGCGCGCGAACCAGACGCCGGGTCTCAAGCAGGTCTATTCGCTGTTCGAAACCTCGACGCCGCAGCTCTATCTCGACATCGACCGCACCAAGGCGCAGCTGCTCGGCATCAACATGGCCGACGCCTTCGCGACGCTGCAGACCTATATCGGTTCGACCTATGTCAACGACTTCAACCTGTTCGGCCGAACCTACCGCGTGCAGGCGCAGGCCGATTCACCCTATCGCCTGACGCCCGAGGACGTGCTGAAGCTCAGGGTGAAGAATGCCAGCGGCGAGACGGTGCCGTTCGGCTCCTTCGCCACGGTGAACGACATTTCCGGCCCGTTCCGCGTGCCGCGCTACAATCTCTATCCCGCGGCCGAACTCGACGGCGACGTCGCCGGCATCTCGCAGGGGCAGGCGATCCAGCTCATGCAGCAGATCGCCACCGAGACGCTGCCGGACGGCTTCTCCTTCGAATGGACCGCCCTTGCCTACCAGCAGGTGCGGGCCGGCAATACCGCGATCTTCGCCTTCGGGCTCGGCGTGGTGTTCGTGTTCCTGGTGCTGGCGGCGCAATATGAAAGCCTGACATTGCCGCTGGCGGTCATCCTCATCGTGCCGATGTGCCTGATCGCCGCGGTGGTGGGCATCCTGCTGCGCGGCCAGGACAACAACATCCTCAGCCAGGTGGGATTCATCGTGCTGATCGGCCTCGCGGCCAAGAACGCGATCCTGATCGTCGAGTTCGCCAAGCAGCTGGAGGACCAGGGGGGGAACCGCTTCGACGCGGCGATCCAGGCCGCCCAGCTGCGCCTGCGGCCGATCATCATGACGTCGCTGGCCTTCATCCTCGGCGTGGTGCCGCTGGTGATCGCCACCGGCGCCGGCGCCGAGCTGCGCCAGGCGCTCGGCACGGCGGTGTTCTCCGGCATGATCGGCGTAACCTTCTTCGGCCTGTTGTTCACGCCGACCTTCTATGTGGTGTGCCGCTGGCTTGCGAGCTTCGGCGAGCGCCGGCGCGCCCGCAAGGCGGAGGCCGCCCACGGCGCCGGGTGAGATCGTCCCGCCGCGCAAGCGCAAGGCCCCGGCATCGCCTGCCGGGGCCTTTTGCGTTTTCAGCGGTGCGCGATCAATCGAGCACGGCGGCCTTGAGCAGGCACACCATGGTGGCATGCGCCGTCTCGGTGCCGGTGTTGCGGATGACGTGGCGGCGGTCGCAGCGATAGCGCAACGTCTCGCCGGCGCGGGCGACCTCGGTCACGTCGGCGCATTCGACCTCGAGCTCGCCGGCCAGCACCGACAGGCATTCGATGGAGCCGCGCTGGTGGCCGTCCGAGATCAGCTCGCCGCCGGGCTCGGCGACGAAGTCGAACCATTGCAGCCATTCCACGGTCTTGATCCAGCCGGTGATGGTGAGGCGGCACTTGCCGTCCTCCGAGACCAGGATCGGCGTGTCGGCGCGGGTGAGGTGCTCGACGAAGGGCTCGTCGTCGGTGGCGGCGAGGAAGCGCTCGATCGAGACGTCGAGCGCCTGCGACAGCCGCCACACGGTGGCCAGCGTCGGGTTGGTCTCGTTGCGCTCGATCTGGCTGATGATCGACTTCGCCACGCCGGACTGCTCGGCGAGCTCGGACAGCGACAGATTATAGGTCTTGCGCAGCCGCTGGATGGTGCGGCCGAGCTGGCCGGTAATGGCTTGCGCGCCGGCTTCCATGCCGCCACGGTCGAGGCTGCGCGTGCGGCCGGACATGCTCTCTCCCAATTCAAGGACGGCGGACTTTAGGGCGCCGCGCCCCGCCGGCGCAAGGCAAAGGCGGGCGGCCGCGGGGCCTGCGCACAGGCGTGGACATTCCCGTCGTCAGCCGGTCGATCAGCGAGAAGGGCGGTGCACAATCGCGCCGGCGGGGCTAAGTTGCCGCCATGACCCAACCGCTCCTCCCCAATTTCGACGACATCGTCTCCGCCGCCGACCGCCTGCATGGCGTGGCGGTGCGCACCCCGCTGCTCAACTCGGCGCGCCTCGACGCGCTGACCGGCGGACGGGTGTTCCTCAAGGCCGAGCCGCTGCAGCGCACCGGCTCGTTCAAGTTCCGCGGCGCCTATAACCGCATCTCGCGGCTGCCCGACAGCCAGCGCAGCGGCGGCGTGGTCGCCTGCTCCTCCGGCAACCACGCGCAGGGCGTGGCCGCGGCGGCGACGCTGATGGGCATGCCCTCAGTGATCGTCATGCCGAAGGACGCGCCGGCGCTGAAGAAGGCGCGCACCATCGCCTTCGGCGGCGAGGTGGTGGAATATGACCGCGAGACCGAGGACCGCGACGCCATCGCCCATGCCATCGCGACCGAGCGCGGCGCGGTATTCGTGCCGCCCTATGACGATTTCTACGTCATCGCCGGGCAGGGGACCGTGGGGCTGGAGATCGTCCGCGATCTCTCCGCCCGCGACCTCGACCCGGACGTGGTGATCTCCAACGCCTCGGGCGGCGGGCTGATTTCCGGCATCGCGCTGTCGGTAAAGGAGATGTTCCCGGATGCGCGGGTGCTGACCGCCGAGCCGGCCGGCTTCGACGACCATGCGCGCTCGTTCCGCTCCGGCGGGCGCGAGCGCAACAACCAGGCGAGCGGCTCGATCTGCGACGCGCTGCTGGCGGCGACGCCGGGGCAGCTCACCTTCCAGATTTCCTCCCGCCTCGTCGGGGAGGGCGTGTCGGCGACCGACGAGGAGGTGATGCGGGCGGTGGCCTTCGCTTTCGAGGAGCTGAAGGTGGTGGTGGAGCCGGGTGGGGCGGTGGCGCTCGCCGCCGTGCTGGCCGGCAGGATCGACCTCACGGGCAAGGTGGCGGCGGTGGTACTGTCCGGCGGCAATGTCGATGCGGCGATGTTCGCGCGCTGCCTGGACTATGCCGCTTCCAGCTGAGGATCAGCCGGCCAGCGCCCTGGCGCGGTCGGCGCTTACCTGCGCCTGTTCGACATTGTCGAGGAACTGCTTGGTGCAGGCGCGCCAGCTGTGGCGCAGCGCGAACGCACGCGGCGCCTCGCGGCCGAGTTCGAGCGCGGCCAGCGCGGCGCGGCGCAGATCGTTGTCGAGCACGCCGACCGGCGTATCGGCGGGTGCCGAGCCGATGACGTCCAGCGGTCCGGCGACCGGGAAGGCGGCGACCGGGAGCCCGCTCGCCAGCGCTTCCAGCAACACGATGCCGAACGTGTCGGTAAGGCTCGGGAACACGAACACGTCCGCGGCCGCATAGGCGCGCGCCAGCGCCTCGCCCTCGCGCAGGCCGAGGAACCGCGCCTGCTTGTGCTTGGCCTCCAGCTCGGCGCGGGCGGGGCCGTCGCCGACCACCAGCTTGCTGCCCGGCAGGTCGAGGTCGAGGAAGGCGCTGATATTCTTCTCCACCGACACCCGGCCGACATAGAGGAAGATCGGGCGCGGCAGGTCGAGCAGCGGATCGGCGATGCGGTCGGCGGCCCGCTCGGCTTCGTCGCGAGGGTGGAACAGCTCGGAATCGACGCCGCGCGTCCAGTGCATCAGCCGCTGGAAGCCGCGCTTGCGCAACTCCGCCTCGATGGTCGCGGTGGCGACCATGGTGCCGGCGCCGGCATTGTGGAAGCGGCGCAGCCAGGCATAGGAGAGCGCGCGCGGCACCGGGGCACGGGCGGCGAGATATTCCGGGAAGCGGGTGTGGTAGCTGGTGGTGAAGACCCGGCTGCGCGACAGGCAGACCCGGCGCGCCAGCGTGCCGATCGGGCCTTCGGTGGCGATATGCACGAAATCGGCGCCGATCTCGTCCATGCGCCGCGCCACCATGGCGCGGGTGGCGAGCGCGAGGCGGACCTCGGGATAGGTCGGCATCGGCACGGTGCGGAAATCCTGCGGCGTCAGGAAGGATACGCTGGCGCCGAAGGCGGGAGCCTCGTGGGCGGTGTGCTCCAGCGAGCGCACGACGCCGTTGACCTGCGGGGTCCAGGCGTCGGTGGCGATGAGGATGCGCATCAGGCGGCGACTTTCGGAGCGGCGATCGCCAGCGGCTCGTTGACACGTTGGCGGACGTGGCGGGCCCAGTCGATGACCTCGAAGCGCCCGTCGGGATGTTCGACGATGGCGGTGCAACTCTCCACCCAGTCGCCGCAATTGAGATACTGCACGCCGAACTGGTCGTGCATGGCGGCGTGGTGGATATGGCCGCAGATGACGCCGTCGACCTTGTGCCGGCGCGCCTCGCTCGCCACCGCTTCCTCGAAGCGGCCGATGAAGTTCACCGCGTTCTTCACCTTCAGCTTCGCCCACTGGCTCAAGGACCAATAGGGAAATCCGAGCTTCCGGCGGATCCAGTTGAGATAGGTGTTGATGCCGAGCGCGGCGGTGTAGGCGCCGTCGCCGAGGAAGGCGAGCCATTTGGCGTGGCGCACCACCACGTCGAACACGTCGCCGTGGATGACGAGGTAGCGCTTGCCGTCGGCGGCCTCGTGGATGGCGGTCTCCACCACTTCGATGCCACCGAAATGATTGCCGTAATAGTCGCGGAGGAATTCGTCGTGGTTCCCCGGCAGATAGACGATGCGCGCGCCCTTGCGGCCCTTGCGCAGCAGCTTCTGCACCACGTCGTTATGCGCCTGCGGCCAGTACCAGCCGGCGCGCAGCCGCCACCCGTCGACGATGTCGCCGACGAGATAGAGCGTGTCGGCCTCGTGCCAGCGCAGGAAGTCGAGCAGCATCTCGGCCTGGCAGCCCTTGGTGCCGAGATGCACGTCGGACAGGAATATACTGCGGTAGCGCCGTGCGTCGGGTGCGTCGTTCACCGCGAAAGACCTCTCCGCCCATGCGCCGCGGCTGAGCCGGGCTGGTGCTTCCATATGGTCATGTGGGCAAATAGCCCGACTCGGGTCACGCTTTTATGACGGTTTCCGCAGGGCAGAATCGAAGAGCGCCCGTCATGCTTTCCGCCATGCAAAATCAGGGGATATTCATGACAGGTTCTGCCGGGCGGAGGCAAACTAACTTTCGGACCGCTCCCGCGGGAGAGCTCAGAGAAAAAGCGTCACGACGCTGACGGCGACCAGCGCACCCATGACGACGTTGAGGATGCGGTGCTGGCGCGGTGTCGACAGCAGGCGTCCGATCAGCACGCCGAAGCCGGCCCACAGCGCCAGGCAGGGCAGGGAGAGCAGGCCGAGGACGGCCGCGATGACGAGAACCTCGCCGAGCAGGTCGCCGCCCGGCATGGTGAAGGCCGGTATGACGCCGAGCGCCATGGTCCACGCCTTGGGATTGACCCACTGGAACAGCGCCGACTGCAGCAGGGTGGGCGGCCGCTCCAGCGTGGTGACGCCCATGCCGCCGGAGGCGCTGGCGATCTTCCAGGCGAGGAACAGGAGATAGGCGCCGCCGACGAGCTTGAGGATCCAGTGCAGCTGCGGCACCGCGATGAACAGGCTGCCGAGGCCGAGACCTACGGCGACCACCATGATCGCGAAGCCGATCGCCACGCCGAGTATCTGCGGCACGGTGCGGCGGAAGCCGAAGGCGGCGCCCGTGCCGGCCGAAATCATGTTGTTCGGTCCCGGCGTGACGCCGCCGGCAAAGCCGAACAGGATGAGGGAGAGGATCGGCACGCTGAGCATGGCACTCGCCTTGTTGCCCGGCACGCTGGCCGGCGCGCAACAGCTAGTGACGATGCGACACGCCGGCAACCCGAAATCGCGGCTGTTGCCCGCGGGCCGAAGCCGGTCGATGATCCGCCCGCCCGACACATGTGAGGATCATCGAATGAGACTGGTGCGTTTCGGCGCTCCCGGACAGGAGAAGCCCGGCCTGCTCGACGCCAATGACGTGGTGCGCGACCTGACCGGCGTGGTGGACGATATCGGCGGCACGACGCTGACCCCGGCCGGCCTCGCACGGCTCAGGGCGATCGAGCCGGCCTCGCTGCCGGCGGCGCCGGCCGGCGTGCGGCTCGGCGCCTGCGTGGCGCGGCCCGGGCATTTCATCGCGGTGGGCCTCAATTATGCCGACCACGCCGAGGAAGCGGGCATGGCCATCCCGACCGAGCCGGTGCTGTTCTCCAAGGCGCCGAACTGCGTCGTCGGGCCGAATGACGACGTGATCCAGCCGAAGGGCTCGACCAAGCTCGACTGGGAAGTGGAGCTCGGCATCGTCATCGGCACCCGCGCCCATCATGTCGAGGAAGGGCAGGCGCGCGCCCATATTGCCGGCTTCTGCCTCGCCAACGACGTGTCCGAGCGCGCCTTCCAGATCGAGCACGGCGGGCAGTGGATCAAGGGCAAGAGCTGCGAGACCTTCGGTCCGCTGGGGCCGTTCCTGGCGACGCCGGACGAGATCGGCAACGTGCAGAAACTGGCGATGTGGTGCGACGTCAACGGCGAGCGGCGCCAGCGCGGCTCCACCGCCACCATGATCTTCAGCGCCGTTTTCCTGGTGTCCTATATCAGCCGGTTCATGGTGCTCGATGTCGGCGACGTGATCATCACCGGCACGCCGCCGGGCGTCGGGCTCGGCATGAAGCCACCGGTCTATCTCAAGCCCGGCGACGTCATGCGGCTCGGCATCGAGGGGCTGGGCGAGCAGCGCCAGAAGGTGGTGCCGTTCGAGGGCTGAACCGCGGGTGCCGGGCGGCACGGTGCCGCCCGGCCGGCGGTCAGTGGGCGCAGAGCAGCGGCACCGGCGGATTGGCGAGCAGCGAGGCGGTGACGCCGCCGAGCACCAGCTCGGTGAGCCGCGGCCGGCTATAGGCGCCGATGACCAGGAGGTCGGCCTTGTAGGCGCTCGTCTCCGTGGCGATCACCTCTGCCGCCGAGGCGCCATCGACATGCTTGTGCTCGACATTGACGCCGTGGGTCCTGAGGAAATCGGCGAGGCGGGCGCCGCTCGCCGCGGTGGAGGTCCCGTCTTCGCCGACCGTGAGCACCAGCACCTGCTCGGCCGCCGCGAGCAGCGGCAGCGCGAGGCGCACCGCGTGGCCGGCCTCGCGCGAGGGCTTCCAGGCGACGAGGATGCGGCCGATGCGGGCAGGGACCGGCTTGCCGGTCGGCACCACCACCACCGGGGCGTTGGAGGTGAGGGCGAGATGCTCGGGCAGGATGGCGGCGAGTTCGTCGTCGCTGTTGCCGGCCGTGGTTTCGCTGACCACCGTCACGTCGGCGAAATTGGCGGCGTCGCGCAGCTCGGACGTCACTTCCCCTTCCACCGCCGTCCAGCTGGCCTCGAGGCCGGCGGCGGCGACCGCGGCGTCGAAGCGGGCGCAGATGGCGGCTTCCTTCTCGCGCGCCTCGTGCTTCAGCTGGTTCACATAGATGGATAGGGCCCGCCCGACTCGCGGCACGCCGGCCGGATAGAGCGTATAGAGCGCGACCAGCCTCGCGCCGGACTGCTTCGCCATCGCGACGGCGCAGGCGAGACGGTCGTCGAAGCCGCTATCGGGAGCGGCATGCAGGAGAACGGTGCGGATGGACATGATTCGGCTCTCTTTTTTGGTCGGGGTTTCCTGAATACCAGCGTGACGCTACGTTACATGCGAATGCCGAAACATTCGGGGAAACACGATCCGCGAAATCCCGGCCGCCGACATCCGGGAACGTGCGGGGAGGGCGATCACGAGCGCGCGATTTTCGCTGTGTTGCGTTGCAGCAGTTTGGAGCCGAACTAATCTGCTGCCGCCGGGCCCGCTGTTCCGCCCGGCTCTCGAGGGAGCCATTCATGATGAGCCGTAAGGCGGTGCTTGCCGTCGCCGCCGCGATTTCTGCCATCGCCGCCACCAGCGTCCTGGCACAGGACCCCGTTGCCGAGCGCGAGAAGCTGATGAAGGAATGGGGCCAGGCGACGCGCCCGGTCGGCGGGATGCTGAAGGGCAGCGAGCCGTTCAACCTCGCCACCGTGCAGGCGAGCCTCGACATCTATGCGAAGAATGCGGCGGTGCTGCCCTCGCTGTTCCCCGCCGGTTCGGGCGGCGGCAAGACCGAGGCGCTGCCGACGGTGTGGAGCCAGAGCGCCGAATTCACCGCGCTGTTCGCCAAGTTCGGCGCCGATGCCGCCGCAGCCAAGGCGGCGATCACCGACGAGGCAAGCTTCAAGGCGAATATCCCCGGCGTGATCAAGACCTGCGGCACCTGCCACCAGACCTTCCGCCAGAAGAGCTGACATGTCACCCAGCGAACAGACCGGGCCGGCGACCGTGCTGGCCTGGGACCTGCCGACGCGGCTGGCGAAATGGACGCTGGCCGCGCTGGTCGGGCTCGCCTTCGCCACAAAATATTACGGCGATGTCGGGCTCGTCTGGCACATGTGGAACGGGCTCGCCATCCTCACCGTGCTGGTGTTCCGCCTCCTGTGGGGGCTGGTCGGCGGCAGCACCGCGCGTTTCGCCGGCTTCCTGCGCGGGCCTAGGGCGGCGCTCGCCTATGCGTGCGGCCTCGTCACCGGCAGGGGACGCAGCTATCTCGGCCATAACCCGCTCGGTGGCTGGATGACCGTCGCGCTGCTGGCGGCGGTGGGAGGGCAGGCGGTCGCCGGCCTGTTCACCACCGACGACATCATGGTCGACGGGCCGATGGTGGCGGCGGCGAGCGGCGAGGCGGTGTCTCTCGGATCGATGCTGCACCAGCGCATCTATCCGATCCTGCTCGGGCTGATCGGACTGCACGTCGTCGCCAACCTCGCCTATTCGCTGTTCGGCGGCGATAACGTGATCCGGGCGATGATCACCGGCCGCAAGCCGCCGCGCGCCTATGCCGACCGGGCGCCGGCGACGCCGGGGTCGGCGCTCATGGCGATCGCCTGCCTCGTGCTGGCGGCGGCCATCGTGTTCGGCGGTATCGCGCTGGCGGGAGGCAACCCGTTTCCCTGAATGCACGGCCGCCCTGCGGAAGATCATCTTGTCGCAGGGCGGGACTCATGCTCCAAGGCGCGCATGAACGCGCTCAAGGGGATCGCGCTGCAGGTCGGCGCGACCTTCGTCTTCACCATCATGGCCGCCATGGTCCGCATCGTGTCGGAACGGATTCCGACGGGTGAGGTGGTGTTCGCGCGCTCGTTCTTCGCGCTGTTCCCGCTGCTGGCCCTGCTCGCCTGGCGCAACGAGATCGGCGCGGCGGTTCGTACCGCCAATCCGATGGGACATGTGCTGCGCGGCATGATCGGCGTGTGCGCGATGAGTCTCTCCTTCACGGCGCTCGCCTATATCCCGCTCGCCGACGCCACCGCCATCGGCTTCACCGCGCCGCTGATCACCGTGGCACTGGCAGCGGTGATGCTCGGCGAGACGGTGCATGCCTATCGCTGGGGAGCGGTGGGCATCGGCCTGATCGGCGTGGTGGTGATGCTGTGGCCGCACATGGGCGGCGGCTTCGAGACCCGCGACAGCGCCATCGGTGCCGCCTGCGCGTTCATCGGTGCCTTCTGCACCGCCGGGGCCATCGTGCAGGTGCGCCGGCTGACCGGCACAGAGACCACGGCGGCGATCGTGTTCTATTTCCAGTCGCTGGCCGCGGTCGCCGGGCTCGCCACCGCCGCCTGGGGGTGGGTGGTGCCGGGCTGGCGCGAGGCGGTGCTGCTGCTTGCCATCGGGCTGTTCGGCGGGGTCGGGCAGATCCTGCTCACCGAGAGCTACCGCTACGCGCCGGCATCCGTGGTGGCGCCGTTCAACTACTCGGCGATGCTGTGGTCGCTGCTGCTCGGCTTCATCCTGTTCGGCGAGATGCCGCCGCTGCTGGTGCTGATGGGCGCATTGATCGTCATCGGCGCCGGACTGTTCGTCATCCTGCGCGAGCGCCAGCTCGGCGTCGAGCGCGAGGAGGCGGCCGCCGGCCCGCCGGCCGGGCCGACCGCTTAGGCGAGATCAGAACGCCTTGAAGGTGATGATGGTGCGGGTGTCCTGGATGCCGGCAATGGCCTGCACCTTCTGGTTCACGAAATGGCCGATATCGGTCTCGGTCGGCACATAGAACTTCACCAGGAGGTCGAAATCGCCGGCCGTCGAATAGATCTCCGACGCGATCTCGGCATCGGCGATGGCGTTCGCCACCTCGTAGGAGCGGCCGAGCTGGCATTTGATCTGCATGAAGAAGGGGACCATGGCGGGATTCCGGGAACCTTGACGCATAGAGCCTGACGTGATGCCGCCACAGGACCAGAAGGCCGGTGCCGGCGCAACCCCCGGCCGGGGTGCGCGGCTTCGCCTTGCACCCGGTCACGTCATCGCTTAACTGCTGGATGACGATCGCGTTGGGGTGTCCTTCCGGCCTTGCCGGCGGGGCTGAGAGGCCGGCGGCCAACCCACGAACCTGATCCGGGTCATGCCGGCGGAGGAAACGGGTCGCGCGCAGCGGGGTCGTGTGCCTCGCCATGGACGCGCCCGGCCTTCCCCGGCCAGGGAGGCGCCGATGAGCGAGCAGACGAGCAGCAGGACGGCCATCGCGGTGACGATCGCCGGCTCCGATTCCGGCGGCGGCGCCGGTATCCAGGCGGACCTCAAGACCTTCTCGGCGCTCGGCGTCTACGGCGCCAGCGTCATCACGGCCCTCACCGCGCAGAATACGCTCGGCGTCACCGGCATCCACGACGTGCCACCGGCCTTCGTCACCACGCAGATGGACGCCGTGTTCTCCGATCTCGCGGTCGATGCGGTGAAGATCGGCATGCTGTCGCGTCCCGAGGTGATCGAGGCGGTGGCGGCCGGGCTCGACCGGCACGAGCTTACCCGCGTGGTGCTGGACCCGGTGATGGTCGCGGCCTCCGGCGACCGGCTGCTGGTGCCGGAAGCCATCGACAGCCTGCGCCGGCAATTGCTGCCGCGTGCGCTGCTGATCACGCCCAACCTGCCGGAGGCGGCCGCGCTGCTCGACGAGGAGCCGGCGGCCGACCTCGATGCGGTGCGCCGGCAGGCGGAGCGGCTGCTCGCGCTCGGTGCCCGCGCGGTGCTCGTCAAGGGTGGGCACGGCGAGGGGCCGGACAGCGTCGACGTGCTGCTCGATGCCGATGGCTTCATGGAGCTGTCGGCGCCGCGCGTCGCCACCCGCAATACCCATGGCACCGGCTGCACGCTGTCCTCCGCCATTGCCGCCGGGCTCGCGCGGGGGCTCGAACTGCGGCCGGCGGTGGAGGCGGCGAAAGCCTATCTCACCCGTGCCATCGGCGCCGCCGACCGGTTGGAGATCGGCCGGGGACACGGTCCCGTGCATCATTTTCACGCCTGGTGGGGCTGATCGGGGCCATCAAGGTCGTTCGCAGGCGACCCGGCCGGTGCTATCGCAGCCTCGGCCGCGCGTTCGAGGCGAATCGGCCGTCGCGGATCGGCCATGCCTGTGATTGCCCAACGCCCTATCGTCGCCCAGCGGCATGCCATCTCTGCCGTCTATGTCGGGCTGTTCTTCGGCATCGGCATCTACCTGCCGTTCTTTCCGATCTGGCTGGCCGGGCGCGGCTATGACACCTCGTGGATCGCGGTGGCGCTCTCGGTGCCGCTGCTGGCGCGGCTGTTCACCCAGCCGCTCGGCGGTCTCGTCGCCGACCGCACCGGGCGGCCGCGGCTGACGCTGGTCCTCTATTCGCTGGTCGCCGCCGCCAGTTTCGTGGCGGTGCTGATGGCGCCGGGGCCGTGGTCGATGCTGGTCGCGCTCGGCGTCGCCTCGGTGTTCTGGCAGCCGACCCTGCCGGTGCTCGACGCCTATACGGTGGCGCGCCGGCGCTCGATCGGGCTCGACTACGGCCGCACGCGGCTCTGGGGCTCGGTGAGTTTCATTGCCGGCAACATTGTCGCCGGGGCCATGCTCGGCGTGCTGCCGGGCGATGGCATCATCTGGCTGATCGTCGCCGGGAGCCTCGCCTGCGCGCTCGCCGCCTCGCGACTGGAGGAGGCGCCGGCGCAGCGCGCGCGGGTGGAGGCGGCGGATGGGCGGGTTCCCGCGGTGCTGCTGGTGGGCATCGGCGCGGCGGCGCTGGTGCAGGGCTCGCACGGGGTGCTTTACGCCTTCTCCTCGCTGCACTGGCAGTCCATGGGACTTTCCGGCGGGATGATCGGCGTGCTGTGGGCGATCGGCGTGATCGCCGAGGTGGCGCTGTTCCATTTCGGCACGCGGCTGACGGTCCGGCTGGGGCCGGCGCGGCTGATCGCGGTGGGTGGGCTCGGCGCGGTGCTGCGCTTCGGCGCGATGGGCCTCGATCCGCCGGCGGCGGCGCTGCCGCTGCTGCAGATGCTGCATGCCTGCACCTTCGCCTGCACCTATCTCGGCTTGGTGGAGCTGGTGGCGCGCCATGCGCCGGCCGGGCGCGGCGCCAGCATGCAGGCGCTCGCGACCTGGGGCGGGACCATCGGCGTCGCGTTGGTGACGCTGATCGCCGGGCCGCTCTGGAGCGCGATCGGCGCCGCAACCTTCTTCCTGCCGGCAGGGCTGGGCGCGGCAGGGGCCGCCCTCGCCCTCGTCGCGCACAGGCTGCGGCCAGCCGGTTAGCCCCAGAGCTCCGGTTCCGGCGGAAGCATCAGGCTGCCCTCGTAGCGCAGCGCCGGCTCGCGGTCGCGCGCCAGCAGCAGCGGGCCGTCGAGATCGACGATGCGGGCGAGCTCGGCGAGCAGCAGGGCCGGTGCCATGGAAAGCGAGGTCGCCACCATGCAGCCGACCATGATGTCCAGCCCGGCGGCGCGCGCCGCGCGCCCCAGAGCCAATGCCTCGGTGAGGCCGCCGGTCTTGTCGAGCTTGATGTTGATGGCGTCGTAGCGGCCGACCAGCCCGGCGAGGCTGTCGCGTCCATGGGCGCTCTCGTCGGCGCAGATCGGCACCGGGCGGGGAATATCGGCCAGGGCCGCGTCGGCGCCGGCCGGCAGCGGCTGCTCGATGAGGGTCACGCCGGCGCGGACACAGGCATCGAACAGTGCCGGCAGATCGTCGGCGCTCCAGCCTTCATTGGCGTCGACGATCAACTCGCTGTCCGGCACCGCGGCGCGGATGGCGGCGAGCCGCTCGGCATCGCCGGGCGCACCGAGCTTGAGCTTGAGCAGGGGACGGGCGGCGGCGCGGGCGGCACTCGCCATCGCTTCCGGCGTGTCGAGGCTGATCGTATAGGCGGTGACGACCGGGCGCGGCGCCGGCAGGCCGGCCAGCTCGAAGGCGCGGCGGCCGGTGCGCTTGGCCTCGAGGTCCCATAGCGCGCAGTCGAGCGCGTTGCGGGCGGCGCCGGGCGGCAGCTTGTGCTGGAGGGCGGCGCGGTCGAGCCCGGCGGCGATTTCGCCGGCGAGGGCTTCCAGTGCCGCGACCGTCGCCTCGACGCTCTCGCCATAGCGCGGATAGGGCACGCATTCGCCGCGCCCGACCAGCGGGCCGTCATGCACTTCCGCCAGTACCACCGCGGCTTCGGTCTTGGCGCCGCGGGCGATGACGAAGCGGCCGGCGATAGGGAATCGTTCGGCGCGAACGAGGAGATGGGGCATGGCGCGACACCGACGGCAGGTTGCGAATCGCCCGGCAGAGTGCATCGGGCCGGGTCCGCCCGCAAATGCGGCGCCGGGGCGTCACAAGGAAAGCACAGTGGGTGGCGGAGCGTGCGTGTATCTTACGATAATACCGTTAAACGCTGTCCCGCGACCATGGTGCCCTCGACAGCGGGACCCTTGCGCGGATAAGAGGTTACGAGGATTCCGGTCCGCTTGCGGCCGGTTCGTCGAGGCCATGCGGCGGGTTCGCCATCGCCTGCCGCGCGTCGAAGAGGGGAGCCGGATTTGGGAGCCGCTGAAGCACCGCTGCTCGCCGTTGCCCGCAACGGGCGCGAGCTGGTGGTTGTCGGCAACGGCCGATGGATCGCCACCCAGAGCGCCGCCCTCGAAGGTGCGGTGGACGCGACGCTGGCCGAAGCCGGTGCGGGTGCGACCGAGACGGCGCGTGTGGATCTTTCCGGCGTGCGCAGCGTCGACACCGTCGGGGCGGTGATGGTCGACCGTCTGGTGCGCGGGCTCGGCGAGGCCGGGGCCAAGGTCGGGCTCGTCGGGCTGGAGCGGCGCTTCCAGCCGCTGCTCGCCGAGATCACCCAGGGCTGTCACCAGGTGCCGCCCTCCCGTCCGCATCTCAACCCCATTGTCGGTGGGCTCAACGTCGTCGGGCGCACGGTGGCGGAGACGGCCGAGGACGGCCTGCTGTTCCTCTCCTTTGTCGGCTCGGTGACGGCGGCGTTCCTGCGCGTGCTGCTGCGGCCGCTGACGTTCCGCTGGACGTCGATGGTGTTCCATCTGGAGCGCACCGGGCTGCGGGCGGTGCCGATCATCTCGCTGATGACCTTTCTCATCGGCTGCATCATCGCCCAGCAGGGCATCTTCCATTTCCGCCGCTTCGGCGCGACCACCTATGTGGTCGACATGGTGGGCATCCTCACCCTGCGCGAGCTTGGCGTGCTGATCGTCTCGATCATGGTCGCGGGCCGCTCGGGCAGCGCCTTCACCGCCGAACTCGGCTCGATGAAGATGCGCGAGGAGGTCGACGCGCTCCGGGTGATGGGTTTCGACCCGAACGAGGTGCTGGTGCTGCCGCGCATCGTGGCGCTGATCATCTCCGTGCCGCTGCTCACCTTCATCGGCTCGATGTGCGCGCTGTTCGGCGGCGGGCTGGTGGCCTGGCTCTATGGCGGCATCTCGCCGGAGATCTTCATCAACCGGCTGCGCGCGGCGATCTCGCTGACCACCTTCGAGGTCGGCATGATCAAGGCGCCGTTCATGGCCGCCATCATCGGGCTGATCGCCTGCATGGAGGGCATGCGGGTCGGCGGCAGCTCCGAATCGCTCGGCGCCCACACCACCGCCTCGGTGGTGAAGGCGATCTTCCTGGTGATCGTGGTGGACGGGCTGTTCGCCATGTTCTTCGCCGCGATCGACATGTAAGGCCGGCGATGCAGCTCGATACCCAGCGCCCCCGCACCGCCGAACCGGATGACGAGGCGATCATCTGCGTGCGCGACCTCGTGGTCGCGTTCGGCGAGCGCAAGGTGCTCAACGGCCTGTCGCTCGACGTGCGGCGTGGCGAGATTCTCGGTTTCGTCGGCGCCTCGGGCGGCGGCAAATCGGTGCTCACCCGCACCATTCTCGGCCTGGTGCCGAAAGTGTCCGGGCAGGTGCAGGTGTTCGGCGAGGATCTCGACACGCTCAGTTTCAGCGACCGGCGCAAGGTCGAGCAGCGCTGGGGCGTGCTGTTCCAGCAGGGCGCGCTGTTCTCCTCGCTGACGGTGAAGCAGAACATCCAGTTCCCGATGCGCGAATTCCTCACCATGTCGCAGCGGCTGATGAACGAGGTGGCTCTCGCGAAGGTCGAGATGGTGGGGCTTCCGCCCGACGTGCTCGAAAAGATGCCCTCCGAGCTGTCCGGCGGCATGATCAAGCGCGTGGCGCTTGCCCGCGCGCTGGCGCTCGACCCGGAAATCCTGTTCCTCGACGAGCCGACCTCCGGCCTCGACCCGATCGGCGCCGGCGAATTCGACGACCTGATCGCCACCCTGCAGCAGACTTTGGGGCTCACCGTATTCATGGTAACGCACGATCTCGACAGCCTGTACACGGTCTGCGACCGAATCGCGGCTCTGGCCGACGGCAAGGTGGTGGCGGTGGGGCCGATCGATACCCTGCTGAAATCCGACCATCCCTGGGTGTCCGCTTATTTCCACGGCAAGCGGGCGCGGGCGGCCGGCCTCGGCAAAAGTGCCGGACAAGACGAGCGACGGTGAGACCGGACGATGGAAACGCGCGCCAATTACACGATCATCGGCCTGTTCACCCTCGCGATCGTCGCGGCCGGATTCGCCTTCGTCTGGTGGTTCAACGGCTCGTCCTCGCGCGGACCGCGCTCTTCCTATGACGTGGTGTTCAACGGGCCGGTGAGCGGGTTGCAGACCGGATCGAGCGTCACCTTCAACGGCATCCCGGTCGGCGAGGTGACCGGGCTTCGGCTCGATACGCAGGACCCGCGCAAGGTGGTGGCGACCATCGCCGTGCAGCCCTCGACCCCGGTGAAGTCCGACACCCGCGCCCAGCTCGATGCGCAGGTGCTCACCGGCATCGCCGGCGTCGGGCTGGTCGGTGGCCTCGCCACCGCCGAGCCGCTGCCCGCCCCGCCGGAGGGCCAGCTGCCGCGCATTCAGGCCGATGCCGGCGCGGTGCAGGACCTGGTGCAGGGCGCCAAGCAGGTGATGGGCCGGGTCGACGACGTGGTGCGCCGGGTCGACGACCTGCTGCGCACCAATGAGGGCAAGATCAATTCGGTGATCGACAATGTCGACAAGTTCACCACGGCGCTCGGCGACAATTCGGCCAATATCGACACCTTTCTCAGCGATGTGAGCTCAGCGGCCAAGCGGCTCGACCAGCTGGCGATGAACCTCGACAAGACGGTGCAGGCGGTCGACCCGGACAAGGTGCGCACGACGGTGAACGACATCAACGCCTTCACCGCCCGGCTCGGCGCCATGTCCGACAAGGTCGACACCATCCTCGACAATGTGAATGCGCTGACCACCAGCGAGGAGGGCAAGGGGATGTTCAACGAGATATCCGCTGCCGCCGAGGAGGTTCGCAAGCTCGCCGCCAATCTCGACGTGCGTACTGCCGAGCTGTCGAAGAACCTCAACCAGTTCACCGGCCCCGGCTTGAGGCAATATGAGGCGCTCGCCGCCGACGGACGCCGGACGCTTGCCGATATCGAGCGGGTTTTCCGCAAGCTGGAAAGCAATCCCCGCCAGTTCATCTTTGGCGGCTCGACCGTTCCCAACTACACTGGACGGTGAATATGGCTGGGCATGAAGCAAAAACGGTTGGGAGCCTGCGCGTGGGTGTTCTGAATGGACGGCGCCGCCGGCTCGGCGGCGTCGCGATGATGCTTGCGGCGGCGCTGGCGCTCGGGGGCTGCGCGTCGCTGCTCGGCAGCAAGCCGGTGCCGACATTCGACCTGACGGCGCCGACCGGCTTTACCGCGCCGCGCGGCGCCGGGCTGCTGGTGGTGAACACGCCGACGGCGCTGCAGGTGCTCGATACCCAGCAGATCGTCGTCGAGCCGCGGGCCGGGCAGATCACCTATCTCGGGGACGCGCAGTGGAGCGACCGGCTGCCGGCACTGTTCCAGGCGCGGCTGATCGAAACCTTCGAGAACGGCAGTCGCGGCGCCGCGGTGGCGCGGGCCGGCGACGGCGTGAGCGCCGACTACCAGCTGCTCACCGACATCCGCACCTTCGGGCTGCGGACCTACGAGGGCTCCGAGGCGGTGGTGGAGGTTTCCGCCCGCATCGTCGCCAATAGCAGCGGCCGCATCGTCGCGGCGCGGGTGTTCACCGGGCGGTCGCCCGCGTCCGGCACCGCCGGGCCGGCCGCGACGCAGGCGCTCGACGAGGCCTCCGACCAGGTGCTGATCGCCCTGGTGACCTGGGCTTCGGGCCGCCGCTGAACGCGTCGGGGGAGCGGCGAGCTTAGCCGGCGATGGGCGATGACGTCGCTGCCCGGGGTGATCACCCACAATTACGATCCGGCACGGGGCATCGCGCGGAACATCTGCGACCTGCCGCCGCCTGATGCCGAGCGCATTCTGGACGACATCCGGGCATCCGGCCGGCGACAGATCAAGCCGAATTATCAGCCGCGCCGACGCACGGTTGAAGACTGGTTGATCGCGGAACGCTACAGGAAGCTTGGCGACACGCCGCTGCATCGCCCGGTTTATTTCTTCCTCGGTGATTTCGCAGATGGGAAAGATCCCTCGCGGCCGGCCTCGCTGGTGATGCCGCTGAGCGCTTTCCGGTCGGAGACACTGACCTTCACCTATCCCGACAGCATGGCCAGCCTGCCGATCGCAACCCGGCAGGACCTTGCCGCCCATCGCAAACCTTATCACGGCGAGGTCTTTACACTGGCGGAGATCGAGGCGGTGGTCGCCCGTTTCGGCCTTCCGGGAGAGCGCTGGAAAACCGATCCCGCCATGGCCTATGACCGTTTCATCGAGGTTCAGGTCTGGGATGCGGCGCCAATGGCGGTGTTTCTGGAACGCGGGTAATCGCTCCAGTTCATGTCACGGGTGACCTCCGCGTGGGCTCGTTCAGTACGGGGATTGCAAAAGCAACGGGCGCCACATGGGCGCCCGTCCACTTTCATCGATGTCTTCCCGCCGCTCAGTCGAAGCGGCCGGCGGCGTGGGCGAGCAGGGTGTAGACCTTGCCGGTGTCCGAGGTCAGGTAGGTATTGGTCAGCGCCTGGCCGCGCTCATCGTGCGAAATCTGCTCGAGCAGCCGCTCGAATTCCAGGATGTAGCGGTCCACCGTGTCGCGGAATTCGAGATCGCGGCGGTATTTGCGGCGGATTTCCTCGAAGGTCTGCTGGCCCTGCATGGTGTAGAGCCGGCGGGTGAACACGTTGCGTTCGCCGCGCTTGTAGCGCTCCCACAGCTCCACCGCCGCCTCATGGTCGATCATCCGGGCGATGTCGACGGAGAGCGAGTCGAGCGATTCGATGGCGTGATGCACCGGGCGCTCGTTCTGCGGGGCACGCGTCTCGGCGGGACGAGCCGGGGCGCGCGGCGCCGGAGGCGTCGTCTCGGTATCGGCGCGAGCCAGCAACTCCGACAGCCAGCCGCTCTGGGCGTCCTGCGCCGAGGCGGGACCACGCGCCACCGGCGGGGTCGGGACGGGACGGCGCGCCGGCTGGGCCGCGGCCGGAGGCGTTGACGCCGGGCGGGCCGGCGCCGCGGCGGGCGCACGAGCGGTGGGCT